>NZ_AUHR01000030.1 GCF_000423285.1 Laribacter hongkongensis DSM 14985 | reverse complement strand
AGTCGATCCGGCTACTACGCTGCCCGGCAACGAGCGCTGGCAGAGCCACGCCCCTGTCCGGTGAGCGTGAAGCTGCAGACTGCGTTTACCAGGTCAGGGCACAGTTACGGCAGCCGACGGCTGTTGAAGGCGTTGCGCGCCAAAGGCTTGCAGATTGGCCGTCATCGGGTTCGTCGGCTGATGCGTGAGCACCGGCTGCGTACTGTTTGGCGACGCAAGTTCGTGCATACGCCCGACCGCCGACACGGTCTGCCAGTCGCCCCCAACGTGCTGGATCGGCAATTTGATCCGGTTACGCCCAATCGGGCGTGGGTAACCGACATCACCTACGTCCCCCCGGCATTGAGTAGCACGTGACCTTAGAGTCCAATCCACCATGACATGGAGATTGGACATGAAGAAACGATTCACCGAAGAACAGATCACCGGCTTCCTGCGTGAAGCAGAAGCCGGCATGCCCATTGCAGAGCTGTGCCGCAGGCACACCTTCCCGGAAGGCAGCCATTACCCATGGCGCAACAAATTCGGCAGCATGAATGTCTCCGAGGCCAAGCGCCTCAAGGAACTGGAGACCGAAAATGTGCGCCTGAAGAAACCCCTGGCCAAAACCATGCTCGAGAACGAGATTGCCAAAGAGGCCCTGAGAAAAAAGTGGTGAGCGCACCGTCACGGCGGGAGCTGGTGCGCCATCTCGTGGGCAAGGGGCTCAGTGAGCGTCGATCACTGCGTCTAACCGGCATGAGCCCCGGTTCATTCCGTTATCAGCCCGCCACCGACCGTAATGCCGCCTTGAAAGCGAAGATCAAACGTTACCGATGCTACGGGGCCAGCATGATCTATTTGATAGCTGCGGCAGGAAGGCATGCAGGTCAATCATAAGCGGGTGGATCGACTCTATGCCGAGGCGGGTCTGCAAATTCGCCGGCGCAAGCGCAAGAAGGTACCGGTGGCAGACCGTCACCCACTGGCCCGCCCCTTGGCCGCCAACCAAGTCAGGTCGATGGACTTTGTATTCGACCGGACGGCGGAAGGCCGCGTCATCAAGAGTCTGACCGTCGTCGATGACGCAACGCACGAGGCAGTCGCGATCGTGCCGGAGCGCGCGATGAGTGGCATGCATCTGACGCGTGTCCTCGACCAGTTGGCGACAACACGCGGATCAGGACAGATAACTGCAAGGAGTTGCAGTCGCGCCATGCTCACTTGGACGCATGCTCGTGGTATTCAGCTCTTCCTCATCGAGCCCGGCAAGCCCAATCAGAACGCCTATATCGAATCGTTTAACGGGCGCTTCCGGGATGAGTGCCTGAACGAACACTGGTTTACCAGCCTGCGCCATGCACAGGTCGTCATCGAAGCCAGGTGGAGGGAATACAACAACGAAAGACCCAAGAAAGGTCTTGGCGGTTTGACACCAGCGGCTTATGCCAAATCTCTTGTAGAGAAATCAGGTAAATTAGTCTCGGACTCTAAACCCCGCTGCTACTGAAAACGGGGGTACGTCGCTCCAAGCTTGAGTATTTATCAGCATCGTCGCTTATCGATTCTAGAGACGCCTATATTTCAACGGCCTGCTAGAAGCTGGTTTCTGGAAGTCCCCATAATTGTTAGCCATAACCATCACGACTTAATCAGGAGGTGGATTTATAAAAAAACAGGGAGTTTTTTCCATTCTTCTTGGCAAGATACATTGCCATATCTGCTATTCTAAGCAAGTCATCTCCATTCAAGGCATCGCTTGGGAATCTGGAAACACCAATACTGGCAGATATTTTGACCGTCACAAAATCCAGTAAAACAGGTAATCGAATTTCATTGAGGATTTCATTTCCGATTCGTTCAATTGTACGATGGCAATTATTTGGAAAATCAAAACTCAATAGAACGGTGAATTCATCCCCACCAAGTCGTGATACTAAATCGTTAGATCTCACACAGCCTGAAATTCTCTCACCCACCACCTTCAATAAGGTATCTCCAGCAGCATGACCGAAACTATCGTTAACTTCTTTAAATCCATCCAAATCGATAAAAAGCAAGGCTATCTCGCCATTGTCGCCAGGAATTTTCTCCAGCTTAGAGTTCAATCTACTCATAAAGCCATATCTATTTAACAAGCCGGTTAGCGAATCAAGATGCGCCTGCTTCCAAATAAGTTCTTCGGCTGCTTTTTTATATGACTGATCTGAAAATATATATATGTGACGCCATGGAACCTCATTGTCATCAAGCACTGATGAAATCTTCACCTCGGCAGGAAATGTTTGCCCATCTCTTGCTCTTACCACACACTCCATTTGTGTGTATTTATAATCGGACTCAGACTCACATCCTAGAGTGTCAAAATAAAGCACATCGGTTTTAGATATTGATAGCAGACTAAAAAAATGACTTCCGATAGACTGCTTTCTTGAAAATTTTGTAATAAAACAGAATGCGGGATTCACGTTCAATATAAAGCCATCCCTATCAGTAACCACGATTGACTCTTGGCAGTTACGATAAACCAAGTCAGCCAATTTTAATTCTTCATTCAAAACGCTGCTTTCTATAGCAATAGCTGCCAATTTAGCAGCTCTTTCAATAATATCTATATGTGTATTTGTTGGTAAATATGGGACCCGACGATAAACAGCAAAAGTACCCAAGATCTTTCCAGATCGACTCAAAATCGGCTCAGACCAGCATGATCTTAAATCAGCCCTTTGAGCTAAAGCACGAAAATCCTTCCAAAAAGGATGTATCATTACATCTTCTACCACAACTCTTTTTCCCGTAAAGGCTGCTGTACCACACGAACCTATGCCCTCACCAACTATCAGCCCTTCAATCGCTGAATTATAAAAATCCGGGAGACTAGGTGCAGCGCCGAGATGCAGACTTTGTCTATCTTCGTCGAATAGCAAAATACTAACAAAAATATCTGCCCCATGCTTTTCTGTTTCATTAACTATAGCTTTTAAAGTAAGAGGTAGATCCTCTCCTTTTGATAGTTGATCTAATAGCTTTCTATGAGACTGCGCCACTAATTGATCATGATACTGTGAGCTTATATCTTTGATTTTCAGAATTACATTCTGAATTTCATTGTCTATCCTCCTCATTTCCATAAGAAAAATTGAATAAATATCAATATCGGCAATTCGGCATTGAGCAACAATTGCCTCCCCCTCCAATGCTCGATCAAACAGGCAGGAGAATTTTAATTCGCTCGGCGCACATTCATCATCAAGAATATTAATGGCAAAATCGTCAAAAAATCCATTCTTTTCAATGGCAGTAATAAATTGCTCAGATGCTTTATTAAATGCAACAACCTTCTTATTAGCATCAACCACAATAATTAAATCATGTGACTTATTAAACAAGAAATCCAAACAAGCTAGTGGATTGGCTATCAATTGAAAATCACCATTTAACATATTCGCAGCTCAACATGAAAACAATCAATATAAAACCCGTTACTTGTCATGCGTGATAGCAATCACTGCATATTTCCCATTGTAGAATGTTCTAAACATGGTTACATTGAACTGCATTGAAACGCCTTCAGAATTTTGGTGCAACCATTTAAATGAACAGCTACCTTTTTCTATTGCCAAACTAATTTTTTCATGAGCCTTGTTGATGGAAGGTTGTCCATCAAGTTGATAAGTTGGTGATAGATTGAAAAATTTTTTGATAAATTCTTGCCTGGTCGGAATGCCAAATAATTTCAGCGCTTGTCTGTTGCAGGTTAGAATTTCAAATTCTGGGCTCCAGACACTCAAGCAAACAGGGATAGAATTAATTGCTTTAATAAGTTTTTTGGTTTCATGCTGAATTTCAGCTTCATGCTTGAATATGTCAGGAAGTTCTTCCAGCCCCCCTCCCGAATTTGAAGTAAGATAATTAACAAAAACTTCTTTTTTTAATGGCTTAGAAACAAAATATCCTTGAATTTTATCGGCGCGCATACCGAAAATATCTTTAAATTGCTCAAAGGATTCCACTCCTTCAACACAAACTTTCATGTTGATGCTGTGGCATAATCTAATTATTGACTCAACAAATGCATAATTAAAATTGCTTTTATATAATGAGTGAACAAAATCCCTATCTATTTTTACCGTGGTAACTTTCATCTGGGATAGCCTAGAAAGGGATGAATACCCCGTTCCAAAATCATCAATTGCAAGCATTACTCCAATATTACTTAAGTAATTAACATTGTCTTTCTCTGATTTTGTATTACAGAAAAAGCATGATTCTGTTATTTCCAAAACTATATGCTTTGGATTTATTTGATGCTCAATTAGCATGGCTTGAATTGCATAGCAAAAAAACAATCATTGAGCTGTAACGGGGATACGTTTATATTTAATGTAAAATCATGGATAATTTTTATATATCCGATGCAATCTTTTATTGCATGTTTTGCGACCCATCTTCCTACCTCACAAATTAAACCCGCTTGTTCCAGTAGTGGAATAAACTCGCACGGACCTAACTCTCCAAACTCATTACCTCTATAACGGAGCAAAGCCTCTGCCCCATTTATTCGATAGGGATCTATTGATAATATAGGTTGATAGACCAAATAAAAACCATCGCATCCATTGTTTACACTGGAATGCAATTCCCTCAATATCTTTATCCAAAAAAACTGCCTCTAGCAGCACCAGAAATAGCCTCTGCTATTTTCTTTCTTTGATTGACTATTTCTTTAATTGTCTCAGAGGTTTTTTCACTCGTTAGTAAGTATGAACGTGCCTAGTCTGCAGTATGTTCGACTTGCTGTTTCGTTTCACTTGTCTCAGTTGTAATATTGTGAACTAATGTAGAGATTTCAGCGGTTGCCTGACTCGTTCGTTCAGCTAACTTTCGTACTTCATCTGCTACGACAACAAATCCCCTTCCATGCTCACCTGCTCGCGCAGCCTCAATTGCAGCATTCAAGGCAAGCAGATTTGTTTGGTCTGCAATATCTTTGATGATTTGTACAAATCTGCCAATTCGGTCTGAATTTTCAGCTAAAGAGTCCATGCGTATGGCTGTATCTGCTTGAGCATTAGCCATGTTTCGAAAACTGTCTGATAAATTAGATAGTCCGGAGTGAGTTCCATCTAGATTTTGTGTTGCATCACAGGCCAAGTCAAAATTAGTATCAAGATTACTTACCAACTTGAAAATGACTCACGCATAAGTGCAAGGCTTCCAAAACATCGCTCGAGAGAGGAAAGATAGGCTCCTCTCTTGTTCTTTAAAAGATCGTATTCTTCCATATCTTCATGGAGATTAGCCTTCTCCTGTAAAAAGCTAGCTAACTTATCATTTAGCACTTTATTTTCACGCTCTAAAAAAACACATTCTTCCGTTTTTTTTACTAACATTTCTTTTGTATGGAAAAACATTTGCCCTCTTCTAAATTAATAAAAGTTTTAATATCCCATTCTAAATATAGATAAGCTTCGATGCCCAACGCTTGATAAAGATCAATCGACTTGAAAAGGACTGTCAAACAATCCATTAGACATAAATTTTTGGCATTTTTATTTTAAAAGTAAAATAAATGTCATTAAAAAATGAGATTTTTCTCCGATTTTGAAATTTTAAACAACTATATGAAATGTTATAATTAATTTAATATGATAAAAATTAATTTTTTATACACACCATCTAGGAATGGCTTGTGATCTGAAGATTTTCTCAATAAAAATTTACCATTTTTCATCAAAAAAATTTTTACAACTAAATTGTCATAAAAATTTCTATTTGCAGTATTGATCCCAGAATTTTCTCCCCTATGTCACCCTCCTGAACCAGGTGCGGTAAGGCTCTTGAATCCTGCCTGCATCCCCCTTGTCTGCCCCGGCATCGCGCCGGGGCTTTCTGTTTCCGGAGGCGTGACATGACCCATCTTGTTGAAACCATGGCGTATGCCGGTACCGTGCCCTGGCACGGTCTGGGCAACGCCCTTACAGGCCGGCAACCTATCGAAGTCTGGCAGCGTGAAGCCGGCATGGACTGGTCCATTGCCCACAGTGACGTGCTGTTCAATGTTGCCGACGACGGCATGCACATCCGCCGGCATGCCGATGCACGGGTACTCTATCGCTCGGACACGCTGGCGCCGCTGTCGGTGGTGTCCCCGCGTTACAAGGTGGTGCAGCCGGCCGAGGTGCTGGCCTTCTACCGTGACCTGGTCAGTGCCGGCGGTTTCGAGCTGGAAACCGCTGGTGTATTGAAGGGCGGACGCAAGCTGTGGGCGCTGGCCCGGACCGGGCAGGCCACCCTGCTCGAGGGCGGCGACCGGGTGAAGGCCTACCTGTTGCTGGCCACCAGCTGTGACGGTTCGCTCTGCACCACGGCGCAGTTCACTTCGGTGCGGGTGGTGTGCAACAACACCCTGCAGATGGCCGTCGCCGGGCGCTCCGGTGCGGTCCGGGTGCCGCATTCGACCGTGTTCGATCCGGTGGCGGTCAAGGCGGAACTGGGACTCGGCCTGTCGGGGTGGGACGCCTTCATCGGCCACATCAAGGCACTCAGCCAGCGGCCGGTGTCGCCGGAAGAAGCCCGGCAGTTCTTTGCCGGGGTGCTGGACGAGCCGGTGGCCGAGGATCCGGACGCACCGGCGTCAAAGGCCCTGCAGCAACTGACAGCGCTGTACGGCGGGCTGGGCATGGGGTCGCTGCTCGGCAGCAGCCGGGGCACGGCCTGGGGACTGGTCAATGCCGTGACCGAGTTCGTTGACCACCACCGCCGGGCCCGCAGCCAGGATTACCGGCTGGATTCGGCCTGGTTCGGTCAGGGTGCCCAACTCAAGCAGCAGGCCCTGCAACGGGCCGGGGCGCTGCTGACATGAGCCGGCCAGTGGGTAGCCGGTTCATCCCCTGTCTGTTTCGACACCGCTTTTTCCCTGATCCAGCCGTGACCGTGGTCACGGCTTTTTTGTCGCCGTGATGGCGAAGGAGATGATCCATGGATTCTGCTCAAACTGTCCTGCCGGAGGTGTTACCTCCTGCCCTGCGTATCCGCCAGCTCAACGATGCCCTGCGCACTTCACTCGGCGGCGGGCGCTGGATGCTGACCGCCGGTTTCCGGGCCCTGCCGCCCCGGCAGCAGGTGGCGCTGTTGCAGGCCGTCCGGGCCTTTGATGCATTCGATGCCGGCAATGATCCCTGGGGCGAGCATGACTTCGGCGCGGTCGAGGCCGGCGGTGTGCGGGTGTTCTGGAAGATCGACTGTCATGACCCGGAGCTGAGGAGCCTGTCTGCCGACCCGGCCGATCCTGCCCGGACCGTGCGGGTGCTGACGGTCATGCTGGCAGAGGAGTACTGACCGGGAACGGAGAGGCCGGTCGTGTGTCCGGTTTCCGTGTTCCGGTTTGGTTCATGTGTGTTGTGTTGCGACGTCGCCCGGTCCGGCCCTGTGCCTGCCGGGCGATGTGCGTTTGAGGAGGAAGGAATCATGCGTTCACGTCATGGGCAGGCCCGTCGTCTGGCTTCGACCGTGGGGCTGGACCGTCAGGCCTGGCTGGCGATCCGCCAGCGGGGCATCGGTTCGTCGGATGCGGCAGCGGCCGTCGGCCTGTCGCCGTACAAAAGCCCGCTG
>NZ_AUHR01000029.1 GCF_000423285.1 Laribacter hongkongensis DSM 14985 | reverse complement strand
CGGCGTGGGCAGCCTGCGCGATCTGGAGTCAATACCTGACCGACCGGTGCGCAAACCGTTCAAGGCATACGACCCCGGCTATTTCCACATTGACGTCAAATACCTGCCGCAGATGCCGGACGAGACGGCACGCCGCTATCTGTTTGTGGCCATCGACCGGGCCACCCGTTGGGTCTTCGTGCAAATCAGGCCCGACAAAACGGCCGCGGCGGCCAAGGCCTTTCTGAAAGCGCTGCAGATGGTGGCGCCGTGCCACATCCAAACGATCCTGACCGATAACGGCAGTGAGTTCACCGATGGCCTGTTCAACCGGCAGAAGTAGTCCAGCGGCGAGCATGAATTCGACCGGCTATGTACAGCGCTGGAGATTGAGTTCCGGCTGACCAAACCGCGCACACCGCAAACAAACGGGATAGTGGAGCGTTTCAACGGCCGGATCAGCGAGGTGCTGGCCACGCACGGCTTCGAATCGGATCAGGATCTCTCAGCCACGCTGGAGCGCCATGTGCTGCTCTACAACCAGTATCTGCCGCAGTTGGTCCTGCGACACCGGACACCGGTTCAGGCCATGAAGGCATGGCAGAAACAGCGCCCGGAACTGTTCAAGAAACGCGTTTGTAATCGTCCGGGACTGGATATCTATTGGAGCGCATTGCGCGGCTGAAATGTATATTAAATTGATATTGTTTTATAAGTATATGATTTTAATTGTTAATTTTTATGCATTAAAATAATTTATCTTATTATTACGACCAGTATATACAGCAAGATTTTTTATCTATTGGCTATTATTGATAATGTGCGTGGTTATGTTTTGAAGTAATTTTTTCTATTTCTGGGTTTTTATTTTTTTTATTTGTTTTTGTGTCTCAGGATGTCGTTTGTGCTTTATTGTTTTTTTTTGTTTTTTTTTTTTTTTTATTTTGGTCGTAATAGTAATAACCATTAAGATGGTTGTTGGATTGGGTGAATGCATGGGGAACACTAATAGAAAACGAGCTATTGTTGCAGCGTTGACAGATTTTAGTCATGATGGATTGCGTGAATTTGGGGCACCTCCGATGCCGGCTATTCTTATTGCCCGAGCAATTGGAGAATCTGAAAAGCTGAGTAGCGTATGTCAAAGCCTAAAAAAACTCACTGAGGATGGTGTGCTGATTGCTGAGCGCAGGCATCAAGAAGCTCGTTTTTCCCGTAATGGTGTAAGTGGATTCCAGATAAGAAAATGCATAGTGTATTGGAATGCTGCTACGATAGAAGAGGATCGTAGGCGCGCTGATTTATGGAGAAATAATAATATTGATCCATGCAATTAATTGCACTGTCTATCGCAGACATAATTTTTTAATCTTGAAAATATATTTTTAGAATGCATAAAAACGCCCTAATCGGACCGGGCGCATGTTTTTTTACTGAAGTGCAGGAAATCACTTGAGCTTGATCTCGCCGGATGCGACGTTATCCAGTAACAAAATCATTGTTACCGTGCGAGGTAAAAAAGTTTTCAACTATGCCGTTTCAGTTTCGAGATTGTGTTGGTCTCGCGTTTCAATGCCCAAACCATCGATGGTCGGGGTATAACGATATATGAAGTTGGCGTTGTTGCATAACTCCTACCGAGGCTGTCCAGGCGAGTGCAGCGTAGACTCGCCGCATGAACCCACACAAGCCCTAGCCTTGTTGCAGAAGTCCTGCCGGGCTACCCGGGTAGTGCGAGGTAGACTGGTCGCATGAACCCGCGCAAGACCCGTCACCGCACCACCAACTGGCCCGAACACAACCGCAGCCCGCGGATCGGAAGTAACCTTTATTACTATCGAGATCCAATCAACCATTACGTTGTCGACCGCTGGTGGGGGAAGATTGATTGCGCCCGAGCAATCATGGATTTCGAATTTCAGATCAAAGTCAAAATGGATTTCTCGAATGTTTGGCCATCGCTGTAATTGGCCTAAGCCGTCAGTCAATCGAACCGCCGAACACCCGCTGCAGGTAGGGATCAGAGCAACGGTCAGCTTTGGTCCGGAACCGGTCATTAGATTACGAGCGTGAACAGACATTTGCTGCTGGTCAGCGACAGTGAGGTTTGCCAAAAGTCTGAAGCTGCCCTAGCGAATCCTATTCTGCCCCCGTGTGGGAGCCTGGTGAGCAAGTACGCGCAACTAGTGTGCGGTGCGAATGGTCATTCGTGCGCAGTGAGGGTGCAATTAGGTGTGAAGTTGGAAAGCTATTTCGCAGAAAGGCGATCAGGCAAGCAGTGCGGATGGGATCAAGGCGGGGAGACATGTCAACTTCATGAGTTTTTTTGATCGAATCGTCAATCTAACATGCAGAACATTTGTAAATGTTAATTAATTGTCAATAGTAATCATGTGAATATGAGTGACGCACTGAAAACAAGCTTTCAGCTTGGGAAAAATTCGAATGGGCCGCCGGGATTAAACATGCCGGCTATGCGCCGCTCGACGGGCAGGAACTGAGCCGGGAATTGTATCCCGATATCTAGGCCGCGATCTAGGCAGGAGCCGTGCCGGTAGTGACCGAGGCAGACTGGCAGGCCGACCCGCTCAAGCGTGGGGCCTAGACATATGGCAATGGCAGCACGACATTCCGCATATCGGACTACAACATCAAGTCGCTAGGCTCGAAAGGAGCGTTTTTTGTCCGGGGTGACGGGGAGCTGTCGACAGGAACGCCGGGGTTGATTCAGTAAGATGAACTCATGAGCCATACGCACCCGCTGCATGGGTCGCTTTCGACATATCAAATCGGGGGAGGTCAGTTCGCTTTGAATGGCGGATCGGGTATTGTCGACGACATGAGATTCATCAGCGCCGCTGGAGCCACAGAAACCCGCCCGCTCAACGTGACCTCTGTCTGGGTCTGCCGTCTTTTCGGCGCAGTGACTAATCCCGGTGCGGCTGATGCGGTGCAG
Source organism: Laribacter hongkongensis DSM 14985 (assembly GCF_000423285.1). Classification (NCBI taxonomy): domain Bacteria; kingdom Pseudomonadati; phylum Pseudomonadota; class Betaproteobacteria; order Neisseriales; family Aquaspirillaceae; genus Laribacter; species Laribacter hongkongensis. The sequence continues at coordinate 4,987 of NZ_AUHR01000029.1, read as the reverse complement.
CTGGCGACCGAAGTTGCCCGTTTGTGGGCGCAGAAAGTCGAGCTGACGTCGTTTATCGGGTCAAACCAGTTGTTTGCGGCAACTGGATACCAGCGTCTACCGGGTGGGCTGATCGTGTAGTGGGGTATGACCGGACAGGTGGGGCGAACTGCAAATGCGAAAATCATATTTCCTGTTGCGTTTCCATTTGCATGCGCATCGGTTCACTGCATCAGGTCATCTGCGAATGCACAACAACGCGGAGATTTTGCAGAATCGATCACGCCGTCCAGTTTTGTGATCAACAATGGGAGTGCTGATAACGGCACAACATACGGATGGTCAGAGATCGGATACTGAACATGTTCTATTCAGCAACAACGTGCGGTTTCTACGACCACTACAGCAACAACGCCATTCCTGCTGATGCTGGCGAAATCACATCCGAACAGCATGCGGCGCTGTTGGCTGGACAATCTGACGGAAGGATTATCACGGCAGACGAGCAGGGCTATCCCGTTCTCACTGATCCACCGCCGGCAACGCTCGATACGCTACGTGACTGTGCACTGCTCATGTTACCGGCATGGGAAAAAGCCGAGCGTACCTCTGGTATCGAGCACGCTGGTCAGCGCTGGCTGACGACATCGGCAGCTTTGCAAGACATCCGCGACGTGCTACTTGCAGGAGCCGTGCTGGGCGAACAGTGGGGCACGGCAGACCGAGCGGGCCTGCTGTATCTGGTGACCGAGAAGTTCGCCAACATCGACCTACACCCGGCGTCGGTCGACAACGCCAGCATGGGCCTAGTGTTCGAGGAGCTGATTCGCAAGTTTGCCGAAATCTCCAACGAGACGGCGGGGGAACACTTCACCCCGCGCGAAGTCATCCGCCTGATGGTCAACCTGCTGTTCATCGAAGACGACGACGTACTGACCGCCGGCAACGCAGTGGTGCGCACGCTGTACGACCCGACGGCGGGCACCGGCGGCATGTTGTCGGTGGCCGGAGAATTCCTCGCCGAGCACAACCCGCAGGCGCGCCTCACCCTGTTTGGTCAGGAGCTGAACGACGAGTCCTACGCCATCTGCAAGGCGGACATGCTTATCAAGGGGCAGGACGTCGGCAACATCGTCGCCGGCAACACGCTCTCCGACGACGGCCACGGCGCGCGTAAGTTCGACTACATGCTGTGCAGTGCGCCCTGGCGCTGAAAGAAAGTGCCGGTCTCGACAAGGACAAGGCCGACCAGGTGGGACGTGAGATTGCCGACCGCATGGCCGCGCACTGGGGCGGCCAGAACATCTATTTCCCGATGGGCCTGTCCTACAAGCTCTCGCAGCGCGATCGCCAGATTTACGACGACTTCACCGGCGCCAACCACAGCGAGCTGGCCCGGAAGTACGGCGTCTCCCTTCAGTGGATTTACAAGATCGTGAAGACGGTGCGCCAGGAGGAGATGGCGCGGCGGCAGGGCGCCTTATTCACCGAATAAAAAACGGGCCAATCGCGGCCCGTTTGTCTTTTCATCCTCTGAAAGTTTCTTTCAGTGGGGCCTTCCGGACTCTTCCCGTATCATCCCGGTTGTTCCCACTTATCTTTCGTCCCCTCCTGAAATATCTCAACGTCTCTCAACAACTGGTGGAAAATTGCGACTTACCCGGCCCAGACGGTCGTGGGGTTGAGGGACATCATCGGCGCAATCAACTCTCCGTTCGGCTATGAAATCAGCCCGGTGGCCCGGGCACTGGAAGCGGTTCCTGAACTGGTCAACCGTGCGGCCGACATGGCAACAGGTGAGCGGGATCTCAAGCCGTCTGACGTGAAGCTGGCCGTTGACCTGGCCGGAACATGGATGGCCTTACCGTCCAGTCAGGCATGGATTACCGGGTCGTATCTCTATGACCTGGCAACCGATCAGGAGGATCCTGCCGATCCCTTTGAGTTTCTGCGCAACCTGGTTTTCACCAGACGCCAAGCCGCCTGACCGTACACGTATCTCGGCTCCTGATTGATAGCCTCAAGCCATCAATAGAGGGAGTCGTGATGGCGATTTCGAGTGAGATACGCAAAGCCGGGCCATTCCTCGGGAATGGAACAGCGACCTCGTTTCCATTTGGGTTCAAGGTCTTTGAAGCGGCTGACGTCAAAGTGGTGCAGGCCGACGCGGGCGGGATAGAAACAACCCTGACACCGGGGGGTGATTACAGCGTTACGCTCAATCCGGAGCAGGAATCTGCACCAGGCGGATAGTGGTGTTGAACATCCCGCTGCCGACCGGAGAGCGACTGGCAATCACCAGCAGCATGGCCAACCTGCAGCCGATCACCCTGACGAATCAGGGCGGTTTCTATCCTGAGACCATCAATGCCGGCCTCGACCGGTTGACCATCCTCATTCAGCAAGCGATTGAGCAAGTCGGGCGAGCCATCAAGGTCAACATTTCGTCCGGCCAGGACCCGGACGAATTGATGCGTGAGCTGCTTGATGGCATCAGGCAGGCTATCGATAGTGCTGCGTTGGCGGAAACCAAAGCGAGCGAGGCGGTTGATAGCGCGGGCCCGGCTGCACAATCGGAGGCTTCTGCAGCCGGGCATGCAGGTTCAGCAGCAGCCAGTGCGGCAGTGGCCAGCAGCAAGGCTGGTGAGGCAGCCGCCAGTGCCAGCAACGCATCGGGAAGCAAGACCGCCGCAGCCGGCAGTGCGTCGGCAGCGGCAAACAGTGCGCGGCAGGCAGCCGAAAGCGCGACCTCTGCCAGTCAAAGTGCAGCCGGTGCAGCAGCAGATGCAGCATCCATTCATGGCAGTGTAGCAGCGGCAGCCGGGCACGCTGATGCGGCGGCAACCAGTTCCGGCAGTGCATCGAAAAGCAAGACCGCCGCAGCCAGCAGTGCAACCGCAGCGGCTGAGAGTGCCCGGCAGTCCGGTGAGTTTGCGACCTCAGCAGGCCAAAGTGCAGCCAGTGCAGCAGCAGATGCTGCATCCATTCACGGCAGCGTGGAAGCGGCAGCCGGGCATGCAGCTTCGGCAGCTTCCAGTGCGGCATCTGCTGCTGGCAGTGCTGCAACCGCCAGCAGCAAGGCCACCGAGGCAGCGGCCAGCGCCGGCAGTGCAATGGACAGCAAGACCGCGGCAGCCAACAGTGCAGCCGCTGCGGCCAGCAGTGAGCAGCATTCCGGTGAATCCGCTGCTTCGGCTGCCCGGTCAGAAAATCATGCAGCAGAAAGTGCCCGGCAGGCTGCTGAAAGCGTAGCAACTGCCAATGCTCCCATGAAGCCAAACCGGATCCGCATCCGCAATACGCAACGGATACGGAATTGTCGGCCCTGTCCAAGTCATTGTCTGATTCAGTCCAGAGTGCAATATCCATTGCCCAGTCAAAAGTGGCAACAGTAAATGGATTGGGGCCGGATGCAGGTGGCAATGTCACCTTGCCAGTGCCGGATTCCGGAGGTGCAAGGCTTGTGAATTCTTATTCAGTTTCAGTGGCCGTCACGATTGACTTGTACGGCAATTGGGGGACGGGCCTATACATCGTGTGGACAGATATAAATGCAACGGCTGTCATTGCAACTACCCCACATAGTGCTGGCACAGCACTTGTGAAGTCCGCGACAAATAGCGGTTTCTATATCGCCAGGAATTTCAGGGCAGACTATTTCAATGCATCTGCATATCTTTACAAGATAGGTTGACATGTCAGACAGTATTTTTCGTGTGATTCTTGATGCCAGAGACGGCAGGCTTTCAAGCGTGATTTCTGAAGCGCCTTACCTTGAAACGATTGAATGTCCCGCTCATGTTTTTGAATCGCCGCATGATTACAGGTTTTTGAACGGCGAGTTCATTTACATTGCAAATGATCCGGAGAACATCCGGCAAATCAAAGCCGATCTATTGGCAATGCTTCCCCATTGGGAGAACAGCGAGCGCGCGGCCGGGATTGAATACGCCGGCCATCGCTGGCTGACCACTCCGCTGGCACTGCAGGACATCCGTGACGTATTGCTCGCTGGTGCCGTGCCGAATGAGCAATGGGTGACGGCAGATCGCCAGATCGTGGCTATGACTCTGCATGAGCTGCAATCGCTGTGGCAGGCCATCACAGCCCGTGGCGCACAGATCTATCAGCGTCGGCTTGAGATGGAACAGCAAATCGCGGATATGAGCCGCGAGCAGCTGGAGGCATTTGTGCCTGGCTGGCCGGAAGGGAGCATGTAATGGCTCTTCCAAAAGAAACAGCCGTGGAGGCAATCAAGGCAGCTCCACCGGTCAGCGTTACCGCTGCCGTGCTGTCCGGTGTCTCGGTGGCAGATGTGATCCAGTGGCTGACGGTGCTGTATCTCGTCTTGCAGGTGGCCTACCTGCTGGCCAAGTGGCGCAGGGAGTCACGCGCAACCCAATTCAAATCGGAGCGACAGGCATGCGCACACGACAAATAGCTGCGGCCCTGACGCTGTCTGCCTCGGCGCTGGTCGGGATTGCCCTGCACGAAGGCTACCGGGACACGGCATACATTCCGGTACCGGGCGATGTGCCGACCATCGGCTTTGGCACAACCGAAGGCGTGAAGATGGGGGACCGCATCACGCCGCCCAAGGCGCTGGCCCGGGCATTGACCGACGTGCAGAAGTTCGAGGGGGCGCTGAAACAATGCGTTCGCGTGCCATTGCACCAGCACGAGTATGACGCCTTTGTCTCGCTGGCCTACAACATCGGCTCGGGGGCGTTTTGTGGCTCAACGCTGGTGCGAAAGCTCAATGCCGGCGACTACGCCGGAGCGTGTGCCGAAATTGATCGCTGGACCTATGCGGGAGGGAAACGCTTGCCCGGACTGGTCAAGCGTCGGGCAGAGGAGCGGGCCCGGTGTGAGGGGAGGGCGGGATGACTGATCTCTCGCATGGGGCTGTTCGCGTGCTGCTCTGCCTAGTGCTGCTGGCGGGTGCATGGTGGCATGGCCACCGCACTGGCGCTGCGGGTGTGCAGGTCGAATGGGATGCCGATCAGGC
>NZ_AUHR01000028.1 GCF_000423285.1 Laribacter hongkongensis DSM 14985 | reverse complement strand
TGGTCATGGGTTTCACCGGCAAAAAGGCTGCCCAGATCAAGGAGGCTTACATCAACGCCTTCAATTGGATGGCCCAGCAACTATTTGGCAAACCTACCGCACCCCAGACGACCACCGCTGACGAGCGCAGCCCACTCCGCGCCGCCGTTAGCATGCTGGTAGGCAAACGCTCGCTGATGTATCCGGAAGCCTACGCATTGGTTCATCAGCGGTTCGGCGTCGAGCATATCGACCAGCTCACTCCCGAGCAGACAACACAGGCCATTGAGTACGTACATCGTTTGGTGCTGGAAGGCGAGGTTCTTCCGGCAGCATCGGTTACCCAGGTTGAAGCCGGCAGCTACCTGCTGACCGCGGGCGAAGTCCATCACCTGCACGGCGTGTTCTGCATGGTGGACATGATGCGTGACACCCTACGAGAGCTGGAACCACCGCTACGGCTGCTGAACGCACCCATTGCCTCACGAGTGTTCGGCGGTTCGCACGAGATCAGTCTGTTCCTGAACAGTCTGCAAAAGCTCCGCAGCCATTGCGATGAGTATTACCGGATGGTGGAACGGCGAGTACTTGGGCACTGATGGAGTAGCCCCGGCTGAGCCGGGGCTACTCCATCAGTGCTTTGTGCTTCAACGGTTCTGGCAGGCATCAATCCAGAGTATTGTTTCCATCTATATCAGGAGGGGAAGGTTACATTGACTGCCGTCACGGCCCAAGGCGAACACTGGCAACTTCAACCTCTGGAACAGTCATCCAAATATCTAGAAAATTTGCGGTGATTCATATCATGCATTTGCGCTAGAATGCCACCTTAAGCTTTAAGTAATCATACCGTTAGCCAGATAGGTCGCCAGCCCGCATCTCATAACCTATTTATGCAAAGCGTTCAACGGGGCATTAGGCTAAAGCCGCACAAATATGATCCATAGGGAGAAACTGATGTCCCAGTTTGAATTCTTTTTTTCCACGAGTTTTGATTTTGATTTGATCGAGGGGTTTCATCTACTTCAGGATCACGTCGGAACGAAATATTCCCTCCCATGGGATGATTATGACTATATAGTCACTTTTCAGGTATTTAGAATCCATCAAGGCAATCGAGAGTTTTTCGGTAGAACAAAAATACTCGTAAACGGCTATAAGGATACTTCGAAGTATTTTTTGAAATCAGGTGAACTAACTGGAAACAGCCATCGCATTACCAACCTACTCACCCCTGAAAATGTTGTCTCCCTAGCTTCAGATATCGACTACTATCGCCGGATTGGCTCCTTATTAAAGGTTCACGCATCTGATTTTTTGTGTCAGATCTGCGATGGCAGCTATTACTACAGAAAACAAGAAAATTTTACCCGATGGGCAGGTTTTGGCTTGTCACTTTTTCGTAGCAGCATGGCAAATGCGATGCTAAAGAAAGGGCTTCAAATCTCATGTGGTCGTTATGAGCCACCAGGGAAGTTCTCCTTTACTCTAGATGGAGTGTCAGATCAAATCGAACCCATTGAATTCAAATTTGATAACGATCGCCCCCTAGGGAAGACTAATGTCAATCTACTCATCGGGCGAAATGGCGTTGGCAAAAGCCACGCCCTACGCCACTTAGTTGACACCTTGATGGGGCTATACAATCCAGCAGAAAATTGGCCGTTTTTCCATAAGGTGATTGCCGCAGCATATTCTCCATTCGAGTCTTTCAAAACGGAAGTAGAGCTCTCTGCTGCGCTTGGTAATTCTACCCAGTCTGCAGGAGCAGATGATTTCAGGGATGCACAAGAGCGTCGTCGACTCCTTGTTAATGAATACGTGTATTTAGGATTTCGTGACCCTGAAGGCGTATTTTCTCTTGATTGGCCAAAGGAGAGTAGCGCCCGTGCACTTCACCGAATTTTTCAGCATGACCTAGAGAGTCAATGGCACCCGGCCACTAGTCGATTTAAACTACTTTTCGATACTCTTCGTAGTTCAATCGAATTTGATGCAATCATTCTTGCGGACACGAATAACCAACCTGTAGTGTTTAGGCGAGATGATGATTCTCAGAGGCATAGCGCAGCTAGAAACTCAAACTTCCTGTACACATCTGGCATTCAGTTCCAGAAGGGAAATCAACTCGTAACTCTCAGTTCTGGACAGATCATTTACTCTTACCTACTGCCAAATCTAGTGGCCGAGGTCGATGACGAGAGTTTAATCATCCTCGACGAGCCAGAGCTGTATTTACACCCAGCCATGGAGGTCGGGCTACTCGATATGCTCAAAAAGCTGCTGGCTGCGACTAAATCCAACGCAATCATTGCAACTCACTCATCAATCCTCGCACGTGAGGTCGAGCAATCCGGGATTTCCGTACTCAGAAGAGTTAGTGATCGAACTGAGGTTTCCAATCCAGGCTTTGAAACCTTTGGCCAAACTCTCGAAGTCATCTTAGGTCTGGCATTTGACGACTTTGTCGTTCGCAAACCATATGAAGACTCTATTGATCAGGCAGTAAAATCCCTCGATTCATTAGAAATCGCCTTGAACGAGCTAGGTCCCTGCGTTGGTGATGAGGCATTAACTTACCTGACCACGAAAATCGTCAGTGAGAGTGATGAAATAAAGATTGAGAGGAGAGAATCTCAATGATACATCTTGCGCTGATGCGCACAAATGTGTGCGAGTGGTTAGATTTGGCTATCTCCTCTGATAAAGAAAACGCAGGGTTACTGTCCCTTGCAAAGTATGCCTTGTTAAAACGCTATCAGGATTTTGAAGGCATAATCAATGACTATAAGGTCTGCCCAGCTAGCTCCACGGTCACCTTGACCGCATCAGTAATTAAGGAGTTTTATGCATCCCCTCCGAAGAAATTGCGTGAAATGCTCGTCTTCCGTCGTCGGAAGCATGAACTTGATGAATGTCCCTACTGCGGTTATCCACTTCCACCAAGAACGCTAGATCACTTTTTACCGAAAGAGCATTGGCCAGAGTATGCGATCTACGCCAACAATTTAGTTCCACAATGTAGCAGCTGTGCTCCAATCAAAGGACAGCGTTATTATTGCAATAATCATTGCCAAGCTATGTTTCTTCATCCAATGTATAGCTCAGCTCTATCAACAGTGCGCTTTTACATTGAAATTTCGTTAGTTGATAACCAGCCAAAATTCGAACCAATTTTCAATATTACAGATGATGTAAGCACTGAGGACGAAGAACGTATAAAACTACACATCAAATCTCTTCACGTTAAAGAACGAATGATTGAATATTGCCATGAGCAATATCGACGCTGGATTCGAATAGTTAGCTTAAAAGGCTGCGACGTTAAAGAGTCTTTTAAAGTTCGCTTAAAGGAAAGAGCTTTAGATTCTTACGCGAGTAATTGGAGCATCGCATTCTATCAAGGCGTACTTCGTAACTCAGCGGTGATAACTGATCTTCAAAGTCGAGCGCCTCATGGCCCCCCTCTCCCTCCCGAAAAGGTTCGGCGGATTTTAATGGATGATTAGCCCTCCTGAATTAATGGCTCAAAATGAGAGATGCAGCACTAACCACGTATAAAAATTTTATTGCAGTAAAACTTACGGTTTTGTTGCAAATCAGCCTTGATCTCGAAGTAAGGCCAGATTACTCAACAAAATAAAAACCCGGATTCCAGATCCTGAATTTTCTATTCAAGATACGCACCATCACCACTTGACATGCCTTCAGCTTTACTGAACTAAAGTATCTGTGTCATATGCAACAAGATCATTAGCAACCTCTACCCCACATTACCGCATTCCTATTCTCAAAAATATGACTGGTATCATTCAAAGTGCGGAGGTTAAATTTAAAATCCAAAGAATCAATCCTGCACACGAAATGATTCACATGCCTTGCCAATGGGTTTTCTAAAAAATTCTTAGCTTCCTTTGCGACCCTTCCATCAAAACCATGAATAATGGCAGTTAAAGAATCAAATGGAAAAGGAACGACTAGGGCCTGTTGAGATTTCAGAAATCGCATTGGGAAAGATGAAAAACAGGCTGCATCGGCAAAACATCTCCACTCTCGCTCATATGCCCAATCGGTATGCTTAACCAACATAGCATCATACAGGTTTTTGACTGTTGGTCGTTTGGCTTGATATCTGACTTTATGCGGCACATTTCGTTTGAAAAAATCCGTTTGTGTATCGAATTCCAAGACAACACCCTTGCCCTCCTCACCATAGTGACTCCACATTGGAGCAGAAACCGGTGTTTCACAAAGACAAAGAATAGCTACACTAGCGAAGCCATCTATCGGATGCGAACCAGCAGGACACATATCGAATATGTCATTTAGTTTATTTGGCAAGCGAAACCATACTGAAGGCGTTTTAAATAATTGTATAGCGCCATTAGACGAAATGTACTTGTAGAGTTTCTTAGGAGTGGAAGGTGGAGTCATAAACAGCGCGATGCCTATGGATATTAGGTAAAAACAAACACGTCCAAAATAAAATTTAATGGAGCTAGAAAATTGACCTGCAGTCTAAATCGCTGAATATCACCTCAAGCTCCCGTAAGTACCCTGGCAATGGCCACCGCCGCTTTACTTCATCAGGGTCCATTTCACTAACTATCCAATAAACAAATAACAAGGCTGGTTGTGCGTAGAAGGGATTGGTTGGAGCACGATCGGCCGTTTTGATATGGATGTATTTTTTTCTCTCAATAAAGCCACCAATATCAGCGGAGAGTCCATCCCTAAATACATCTCTATACTCATCAAGCACTGCGTAGTTTGTCTTCTCGTCGACCTTCAGAAATTGGCCTCCGATTTTCTCACGATAGAGTGCTGTGAGGTCATCTAATAGCTGATTTCTCGGTTGGTTTGCATCCGTGAGTAGCTTCATCGTATTACAGAAAAGCTCGTCGGTTGTCTCCATCAGTGCCATGCTTTTAGCAACCTGACGCTCAGCCTTGTGAGGAACCGGCCCAACTGGTTTGTAGATGCTATCGTGAACTAGCTCTGCATATGCGTGCTGTAGCAGTGTTCTAACTTGGACTTCACAGCACATGTCCGTCGTAATGATACTGCCATCAATTTCAAAATTGGCCTTAGGTCTTATCTCGAAGTGCTGGGATTGATAGTCAAAAATCTTAGGATTCTTTTCGATCTCATCTTGATAATCCTTGGATACTTCCGCTGACCAAAATGATTCTTGCCGCACAACATCGCAAATCAAGTCAATTTGCTCTGAAAGCAATACAACGAATCGCACACCAACAAGGTCGGTCATTTGAGTGACAGGGTCGGTATACCCCTTACGACCAACCTTGCCAAGAGCTGAATTTATCTCTTTTACCCGAGGGGCAGCAGGGATTTTTACAAGCACAGGGGCTTTATCTTCCCCTATCTTTTCAATCAAAGCTCTATTGATTTTTTCCGTAACATAAGCTCCCCACTTGGCATATCCCAAGTGGTTTTCCTCTAAATATTTACGGAAAGCTTCTGTGTCCATTACTGCTGCTCTTGGAATGTCCCTTTGATTCTTACAACAGTAATACCTTCATCATTTGCAGGCTCGATCTGTAAGAAATCATTTGTTTTTTCTGGTGGGGTTGAAATCCACACCCCATTAGTAAATACAAATTTCCGGCGCCTCCTCAATTTCTCGCGTATGTAATCTGTATCTTTATTAATTGCATTTGCAGGAAAACCTTTGGCAGCCATAAAGTCTTGATATTCCTTGCGAAGTTCTGCTGGTAGATGCTTTGCACCAAATCCGCCCGTACTGATGGTGGCTTCCTGACTGCGGAGTTCCGTTCTCAGAGCTTCATGAAGGTCGAGCTTTTCATTGTCTTCAAGCGGAGCAGTTTTTATAAAGTCGCGTGTGTACTCGAAGAAATCTTGGGTTAATTTTTTTGATGAAGATTGGATATCCATTCCCAAAAAAACACGGTAGAAGTACGCTGCTGCAGGGCGAGTTTCAGTCGCTGTCATCAGGTGATCGAACAAAAACGAACGATAGTTGCCTGCCTGATAACCCTCAGCTCCTGCAGGTTTACTGACATATTCAGTCAAGAGGCCGATTTTGTAGAACCGTTGTGTGTCTGTAAGAAGTAGTTCGGCAATGTACTCCATGTCAACTTGGTCATCTTTCTCATTTGCCTTGAAGCCATCTTGCGTTTCTGCTTTGATCGCCGCAATAAAAGGCAAAGCATCATCCCCCACACGCCCGGCGATGAGGGCAAGCATCCCTCCTGGAGTGTTAGTTGTCAGTTGGGCTTTGTACAGACTTATTGCAAGCTCCTTAGATGTCTTAATGAAGCTTGCTTCATCAGCATGGAGCATTGATGCCGCAGTCTGAAAAAAACTTCCTGCAGTTACATCATGGATCGACATCTCAATACCGTGGGATTTGTTTCCAAGGGCTTTTGTGACCCGAAGTTGCAACGCATCAATTGCTGGCTGAGCAAGTTTGACAAGGTGATTACTCGTCTTGGGATCGCGAGGTTCTTCACCCGGAACCCTAGTATAGATGCGGTGAACAATAATGCGTTGTATCATCAATCCTTCAAACCGGAACTGAGGTACTTGGACTATTTCAGGTGCCGACATGTGTTCTCCTTATATAACCCTCTTCTATGGGATCGCATGCCAATACCATTGGCTCAACGCAAAGGCAGCGATATCCGATAGGTCACGAAGAGGACTAACTGCTCTATTAGTGGCACTGTGTGACGAGTAAACCTTCGCAACTGGTTGACAGTAGCCACACTAATAATCGGCATGACAGTCTACCCACGCCGATACTCTCAAAGCCATGTCTGATCATCCCACAAAAATAAAACCCGATCATCAGTATGCAAGGTTTAATTCCAGACACTCCATGCCGACTGACAAGCTGTCAGCTCCCTGACGACGGCATCGGCGTCATCTGCGAGGGCGACAAGATCGTCAGCAGCCTCTGCCGAAAGTTCGGCTCGCGGGGCTGCATCACGGAGGCCGGAGGCGGAGTCATCTGCGGGCAGGTTGCAGCTACCGGCAGCGACGGGAACTGACAGGCGCACAGTGCCAGCACGCAACTGAGCACGCAGACGGTTGTTTTCGAGTCGGGCATGGCGTTCGTTCTCCTGGTATTGGGCATCGATGGCTGCAAGAGCCTGGGCGTGTTGCTGTTCTGCTGCACGCGCAGCCTGTTCTTGGGCCAGCAGCTGTGCCGTTATGCGAGCCTGATCGGCATCCCATTCGACCTGCACACCCGCAGCGCCAGTGCGGTGGCCATGCCACCATGCACCCGCCAGCAGCACTAGGCAGAGCAGCACGCGAACAGCCCCATGCGAGAGATCAGTCATCCCGCCCTCCCCTCACACCGGGCCCGCTCCTCTGCCCGACGCTTGACCAGTCCGGGCAAGCGTTTCCCTCCCGCATAGGTCCAGCGATCAATTTCGGCACACGCTCCGGCGTAGTCGCCGGCATTGAGCTTTCGCACCAGCGTTGAGCCACAAAACGCCCCCGAGCCGATGTTGTAGGCCAGCGAGACAAAGGCGTCATACTCGTGCTGGTGCAATGGCACGCGAACGCATTGTTTCAGCGCCCCCTCGAACTTCTGCACGTCGGTCAATGCCCGGGCCAGCGCCTTGGGCGGCGTGATGCGGTCCCCCATCTTCACGCCTTCGGTTGTGCCAAAGCCGATGGTCGGCACATCGCCCGGTACCGGAATGTATGCCGTGTCCCGGTAGCCTTCGTGCAGGGCAATCCCGACCAGCGCCGAGGCAGACAGCGTCAGGGCCGCAGCTATTTGTCGTGTGCGCATGCCTGTCGCTCCGATTTGAATTGGGTTGCGCGTGACTCCCTGCGCCACTTGGCCAGCAGGTAGGCCACCTGCAAGACGAGATACAGCACCGTCAGCCACTGGATCACATCTGCCACCGAGACACCGGACAGCACGGCAGCGGTAACGCTGACCGGTGGAGCTGCCTTGATTGCCTCCACGGCTGTTTCTTTTGGAAGAGCCATTACATGCTCCCTTCCGGCCAGCCAGGCACAAATGCCTCCAGCTGCTCGCGGCTCATATCCGCGATTTGCTGTTCCATCTCAAGCCGACGCTGATAGATCTGTGCGCCACGGGCTGTGATGGCCTGCCACAGCGATTGCAGCTCATGCAGAGTCATAGCCACGATCTGGCGATCTGCCGTCACCCATTGCTCATTCGGCACGGCACCAGCGAGCAATACGTCACGGATGTCCTGCAGTGCCAGCGGAGTGGTCAGCCAGCG
>NZ_AUHR01000027.1 GCF_000423285.1 Laribacter hongkongensis DSM 14985 | reverse complement strand
CGTGGAAGACCACCACGTTGATAGGTCGGGTGTGGAAGCGCAGTAATGCGTTAAGCTAACCGATACTAATTACCCGTGAGGCTTGATCCTATAAGTTGAAGCATTCAGTGAATGCGACGATCGATCTGACCTGTCACTTCTTTGACCGTTTGATGAGGCGGCGTGTTGCGAAAGCAGCACGACGGCTCGACAGTTTATGCCTGGTGGCCATAGCGAGTGGGTCCCACCCCTTCCCATCCCGAACAGGACCGTGAAACCACTTAGCGCCGATGATAGTACGGATACCCGTGCGAAAGTAGGACACCGCCAGGCTCCCCATCAAGGCCCCCAGCACACGTTGGGGGCCTTTGCTTTTGGTTTGCTACCTCAAAACCTAAAGGGGAATGAGCGTCCTGTGTGGTCTGTCCCGCTCCCCGTGGATACTAACTTCAGGTGGATAATCGCTACCAAGGAGTAGTGTCCATTCCGGAATCCCTCAAGCGCGAAGCGGTTGAGCAGGTGCTTGCCATGACATGTTGCCCAAGTCTTCGATATTACCGAGTCACTGCTGGGCAAGTGGAAACGTCAGTTCCAAGATGCCGGACCTGATGTTTTCCCAGGTCGAGGCAAACAGAGCGGCGAAGCCGCCGGGCTGAAACGACTGCGTGACGAACTGGCTCGCGTCACCATGGAGCGCGATATCCTAAAAAAGGCGCTCGCCATCTTCTCGCAACCTACGAAGTGAGATTTCGCGCGATTCAGGCACTCTCGGGCCGCAGCCCGGTAGTGCCGACGTGCCAACTGTTTCGCGTGTCCCGCAGTGGCTACTACGCATGGCTACACCGCACTCCTTCGGCGCGAGAGATGGCAAACCGACAACTACTGCGCGAAATCCGGCTGGTTCATGCCGAGGTCAATGGTATCTACGGCCATCGCGCATTCATGCCGAACTTCTCGCCCATGGCTTCGCTTGCGGGCGGCATTGCAGCGCGGGCTTGATGCAGCGAAACGGTATTCGGGTCAGAACCCGTAAACGTTGGCGACCCGTGAGTGGTGGCCAACATCTTCGCCGCATACGACTGCCGAAACCAGACGCTGCGCCTTTGGGCATCGCGCCATAGTACGCTGAAGGATCGTTGGAGTTGACTCTGTCTTCACATGGCCGCACTAGGTGCCGGAAAAGAATAAAAAAGTCGTCAACAGGTAATCTGTTGACGGCTTTTTTATTGTGAATCAATAGGATTGATTATTCCGCGATCATCGTCAGTTTCATTTTCTTGAGAGCTTTCACCTCAATCTGACGAATGCGCTCAGCCGAAACTCCGAATTCGGCTGCCAAGTCGTGTAGAGTCAGGCCACCATCATCAGCCAGCCACCGTGCTTCGATAATGCGGCGGCTACGGGGATCAAGAGCCTGTAATGCCTGCTCGATACCCTCCCGTTGCAAGCGTTCGTAAGCCTGCATTTCCAGCTGTTTGGTTGGTTCCGAGCGTGTGTCAGCCAGCCAGTCGATCGGAGCAAATCCCTCTTCTTCGTTGTCCTCTGCCAGAAGGGAAATGTCCTGACCGGACATGCGCGTTTCCATTTCGCGCACCTCTTCCGGCTTGACGCCGAGATCATCGGCGATCTGGCGTGCCTCCGTGTCGCTCAGGGCAGAAAACCCCTGCTTCATCGAACGCAGGTTGAAGAACAGCTTGCGCTGTGGCTTGGTTGTGGCCACGCGCACCAAGCGCCAGTTGCGCAGGATGAATTCGTGGATTTCGGCCTTGATCCAGTGGATGGCGAACGAGAACAAACGCACTCCCCGTTCGGGTTCGAAGCGTTTGACAGCCTTCATCAGGCCGATGTTGCCTTCCTGGATCAGGTCGGCCTGTGGCAGACCGTAACCTGCATAACCGCGGGCGATGGATACCACGACCCGCAGGTGTGACATGACAAGCTGGCGGGCAGCTTCCACATCGTTGTCTTGTTGCAGCCGTCTGGCCAATGCCTGTTCTTCATCCTGCGACAGCATCGGGATACTGTTTACCGCCGCGATGTATTGGTCAAGGCTGCCGTTGGCCGACGGGACCGGAAGGTTCATCGTGACATTCATGGAATAACAATCCTCCTCGCGCTGGATTTTAGCACTCGGCCTGGTTGAGTGATAAATCCATCCTAGTGCATTTTGTGGCGAATTTTGTCCAATGCATCAAGGCATTGCCGCCATCTCGACTATCGGTGGTTGAATGCAGTGTGAGTGGCAGGTCTTAGGCGGTGCTTAATCCTGTCCTGCACGTCAGCGTGGGGCCAGTTGCCGCAAATGGTGGCTGGCAGCCAGCCTGGCGCCGAGCATGCACAGCAGCGCACTGCACAGGACCAGGATGCCGCCCTCGGCCAGTCCCAGTGGCGCCAGTGTTGTCCGGGCGCCGTACAGGGTCGCCAGTTCGGCCAGTGCCGGGCTGGCGGCCTGCACGAACCAGTACGACAGGCCCCAGGCGATCAGGGCGGCAAAGACGCCTTGCCACAGTGCGTGATACAGGAAAGGTCGTCGGATAAAGTCGTCAGTCGCGCCGATCAGTTTCGAGACTTCGATTTCATCGCGTCGTGCCAGTACCTGGAGGCGGATCGTATTGTGCGTGACCAGGATCAGTGCCAGTGCCAGTGCCGCGCCGAGTGACCAGAGCCCGTGTCGGGCAAAGCGCAGCAGGGCGTCCAGCTTGGTGGCCCAGGCTGCATCGAACTGGGTGATTTCCACCAGCGGCAGTCCGGACAGTTCGCGTTGCAGGCTGTCCAGCGCCCGTGCCGGCTGGGCCTTGGGCGTCACGATGAAGGCGTCCGGCAGCGGATTGCCTTCCAGCCCGTCCTGCAAGCCGTCGAGCTGGTGACGGGCCAGAAGATCCTTGAGGGCGAGATCACGCGGAACAAACGTTACCTTGTCGACACCCGGATGTTGTTTCAGGGCGGTTTCCACTGCCCGCAGGTCAGTGGTATCAGCCCCGGTCTCCATGAACAGGGTGATTTCCGGTGTGGCCGCCAGTTGCTGCGTCCAGTCGGCCAGCCCCTTCACGCTCAGGTACAGGGCCAGCGGCATCGACAGGGCTACCGCCAGCAGCAACAGGGTCAGGAACGACCCCAGCGGTTGCCGGATGAATCCCGCCAGTGCGCGGCGGGCCGATTGCCAGTGCAGGAAAAGAAGATGTTTCATGCGGCAAATTGTCCGTTGGAAAGACGCAGGATTCGCGAGGCGTAGTCAGCCATCAGCGATTCGTCGTGAGCGGAAATGACCACGGTGACACCGACCTGGTGAAACGACTTGAACAGCTCCATGATGTCGAGAGCGTAGGCGCGGTCGAGGTTGGCCGACGGTTCGTCTGCCAGCAGGATGGCCGGCCGGTGCACGACGGCACGGGCAATGCACAGCCGCTGCTGCTCGCCGCCGGACAGGCGGATGGGCAAGGCCTTTTCCTTGCTGGCCAGCCCGACCTTTTCCAGTGCCGCATGGGCGCGCCGCGCCGCCTCGCGCCGGTCAAAGCCGATGATTTCCAGCGGCAGCATGACGTTGTCGAACACGCTGCGGTCGTACAGCACCTTGTGGTCCTGGAACACGATGCCGATATGCTGACGCACGTACGGCAACTGCGATGCCCGGATCTTGCTGAGATTCTGGCCGTTGACCGTCACGTTGCCGCTGGTGGCGCGCTCGATGCCGGCAATCAGCTTGAGCAGCGTCGATTTGCCCGCGCCCGAGTGACCGGCCAGAAACACCATTTCGCCGCGCTCGACGTGAAAGCTCAGATGGCGGATGGCATCGATACCGCCCGGATAGCGTTTGGTCACCTGATCAAACCGGATCATGCTGTCTCTCCCTCAGGCTGCCGGTGGCATTAGTCGAACAGGGCGTCCACGTACTCGCGTGCCGAGAACGGCCGCAGGTCGTCCAGTGTTTCACCGACACCGACAAAGTACATCGGTACCGGCCGTTCGCGGGCGATGGCGGCGATCACGCCACCCTTGGCCGTGCCGTCCAGCTTGGTCAGGATCAGGCCGGTCAGTCCCAGCGCATCATCGAATGCCTTGACCTGTGCCAGCGCGTTCTGCCCGGTGTTGGCATCCAGCACCAGCAGGATTTCGTGCGGGGCCTGCGGCAGCGCCTTGCTGATGACGCGCTTGACCTTGCGGATTTCCTCCATCAGGTGCAGCTGGGTCGGCAGTCGCCCGGCGGTATCGGCCAGCACGATGTCGATCTTGCGTGCCTGTGCGGCCTGGACGGCATCAAAGCACACCGCTGCCGCATCACCGCCCTGCTGGCTGATGACCGTCACTTGGTTGCGCGCCCCCCATTCGGCCAGCTGCTCGCGCGCAGCTGCGCGAAAGGTGTCGCCGGCAGCCAGCAGCACGCTTTTCCGGTGTCCCTGGAAATACTTGGCCAGTTTGCCGATGGAGGTGGTTTTGCCGGCTCCGTTGACGCCTGCCATCATGATGACCAGCGGACCGCTGCGATCCAGGTTCAGCGGTTTTTCTAAGGGACCGATCAGGTCCATCAGCGATTCTTTCAATGCATCTTTCAGCTGGCTGGCATCTTTCAGGCCCTTGAGACTGACGCGGCGGCGCACATCTTCCAGGAGATGCCGGGTGGCAGCGACGCCCATGTCGGAGGTCAGCAGGATGGTTTCCAGCTCGTCGTACAGGTCCTCGTCGATCTGGCCGCCGCCAAACAGGCCGGCCAGCTGCTTGCCGAGCTTGTCGCGGGTCTTGGAGAGGCCGGCCTTGAGGCGTTCGCTCCACGACTGCTTGCGCGGTGCAGCGGCTTCGCTGGCGACAGCCACGGGGACCGGAGAAGGTTCGACCGCTGCGACAGGCGCTGCCGGTTCGGGTTCAGGTTCCGGGATGGCCTGTGGTTCCGGCTCCACGGCGACCGCTGCTGCCTCCTCCTGCATGGCCGGAGTCGTTACGGGCAGTTCGGTGGCTGCCGGCTGGCTGATGGTGTTTTCGCTGCCGGCCGGCGCCTCGCTGGCCGGAGCAGGGGGAGCGGCTTCGTGGCCGGTTTGCGGATCGGGTTTGGATTTGCGTTTGAAAAAGCTGAACATAGACAGAATGAGTCCGGCCGGGTCGCGGCAACCCGGCGCAGGTTGATAGGAATGCCGCCGATTCTAGTCGTTTTGCGCGGAGAGAGCATGAAAGCGAAATGGATGGGCGCGATGGCTGCGCTGGCGATGGCCAGTGGCAGCCTGGCCGCCAGCGAACCGGTGACCGTTGAGGCAACACTGGAAAACGGCATGAAAGTGATCGTGAGGCCGGACCGGCGGGCGCCGGTGGCGGTGTCGCAGGTGTGGTACCGAGTGGGCGGTCTGGACGAGGTGGGCGTGCCCACCGGGCTGAGTCATGCCCTGGAGCACATGATGTTCAAGGGCACCACCACTGTGGCGGACGGAGAGTTTTCCCGCCGGGTGGCTGCGCTGGGCGGGCGCGAGAACGCATTTACCAGCAAGGACTACACCGCCTATTTCCAGCAGATCGGTGCCTCGCACCTGCCGGAAATGTTCCGGCTGGAAGCCGACCGCATGCAGAATCTCAAGGTAGACCCGCAGTCGCTGGCCCGTGAACTGGAGGTGATCCGCGAAGAGCGTCGCATGCGTACCGACGACAACCCGGGCGCGATGCTGATGGAGGCGATGGGCCGGCATGCGTTTGCCGGGCCGTCCGGCCAGCCGGTGATCGGCTGGGCCGATGACATTCCACGCATTGACGCGCCAGTCCTCAAGGACTGGTACCAGCGCTTTTATGCACCGAACAATGCCACGCTGGTCGTGGTCGGGGATGTTGATCCGCAAGCGGTGCTGAACGAAGCCCGTGCCACCTTCGGCCGTTTGCCGGCCCGCGTGGTGGCGCGCCCGCAGGCCGTGGCCGAACCGGACCTGCCACCGGGGCCGCAGCGTTTCGTGCTGGAGCGCCCCAGTGAACTGGGTTACGTGGCGCTGGGCTGGCGGGTGCCGCGACTGGCAAAAGCGGACGAGCCTGATCCGTACGCACTGGAAGTGCTAGCAGCTGTGCTGGACGGCGCTGCCGCTTCCCGCCTGCCGCGCGCCCTGGTGCGCGAGCAGCGGCTGGCTGACAGCGTGAGTGCGGATTACGACATGAACGGACGGGGCGAGCAGCTTTTTACCGTGGTGGCCGTGCCGGCTGCCGGGCAGACGCCTGCCGCGCTTGAGCAGGCGGTGCGCCGCCAGCTGCGGCGGATCGCCGACAAGGGTGTGGAGCCGGCCGAGCTGGCACGGGTCCGCCAGCAGTTGCGCGCCGGGCGGGTGTACGAACGCGATTCGATGTTTGCCCAGGCCATGTCGATGGGCGCTGCCGAGTCGCGCGGTCATTCCTGGCGGGACGAAGACGAGATTGACCGCCGGCTGGCAGCAGTCCGGTCAGAGGACCTGCAACGGGTGGTACGCCGCTATTTCACTGACGAGCGCCTGGTCGTGGGCGAACTCAAGCCCTTGCCGCTGACGCAGGCCCAGCGTCAGGCCAGCCAGGCTTCCATGAAGGAGAGCCCGCATGTCCGCTAACCGATTCCTGAGCTGGCTGTTGCTGGCAGGTGGTGCACTGATGGCCGGTGTGGCCGGTGCCCAGCCCATTGAGCGCTGGACGCAGCCGGACGGTGCGCGCGTGTTGTTCGTGCCGTCGCACCAGAATCCGATCATCGACATCCGGATTGATGTGGATGCCGGGTCGCGCCGGGAAGCGCCAGAGCGTCTGGGGGTGGCGGCGCTGACCAACCGGCTGCTGGCCAGTGGTACGCGCAAGCATGATGAAGAGGCTCTGTCGGCTGCATGGGCTGACCGGTCGATGCAGTATGGCGCTTCGGTGGACCAGGATCGTGCAGCCATCCGCCTGCGTCTGCTCTCGGATGCTGCTGACCGCAGGCAGGGCGTGGCGCTGCTGAATGAAGTGCTGACACAGCCGGTTTTTCCGGCGGCGGCACTGGCGCGGGCCAAGGCACAAACGGTGGCCGGCCTGCGGCAGGAGGAAACCAGCCCGCAGGCCGTGGCCTACCGGCAGTTCATCCAGGCCATTTATGGCCGGCATCCTTATGCCAACGAGGCGCGGCTGACGCCGGCTGCGGTGGAAGCCATCGGGCGCGAGGATGTGCGGGCGTTCTGGCAGCAGCACTACCGTCCCGGTTACATGAGCATTGCGATCGTGGGTGACCTGACCCGGCGTGAGGCGGCCGAGCTGGCGCAACGGCTGACCCGTGGGCTGCCGCGGACCGGTGCGCCGTTGCCCGAAGTGCCACCGGTGCCGCAGCCGGCCGCACAGCGTCTGAGCCAGCCGCATGTAGCCAGCCAGGCCAGTGTGGCGCTGGGCTTGCCGCTGCTGACGCGGGATGACCCGGACTATTACCCGCTGGTAGTGGGCAACTATGTGCTGGGCGGAGGCGGTTTTGATTCCCGGCTGATGACCGAATTGCGCAGCAAGCGTGGCCTGACTTACGGGGCGAGCAGCATGCTGGCGCCCTACACGGCACCGGGTGAATTCATGGTGTCGGTCAGTACGCGCAAGGCACAGGCAGACGAGGCGCGGCGAGTGGCGCGGGAGACGCTGGAGAAGTTTGTGGCCGATGGCCCGAGTGCGGCGGAACTTGAGCAGGCCAAGGCCAATATCATTGGTGGTTTTCCGCTGCGTTATGACAGTAACAAGAAATTGATCGAGTACGTAGCGGCCATCGGCTTTTATAATCTGCCGCTTACTTGGCTGGACGATTACCCTCGGGCCGTGGAGCAGGTGACGCCGGAGGCGGTGCGTGATGCCTACCGGCGCCGTGTCGGTCTCGATCATCTGGTTGAGGTGGTGGTGGGCGGCAGTAACGAACCTGACAGAAGCAAGGTCGATCGTGAGCAAGAACAGCAGTAATTCGTACCAGAACCGCGTGCGCATCATCGGGGGCGAATACCGGCGCCGGGTGCTGGAGTTTCCGGATCAGCCGGGCCTGCGCCCGACACCGGACCGGGTGCGGGAAACCGTATTCAACTGGCTGGGGCAGGATCTGACCGGCCAGTCGGTGCTGGATCTCTTTGCCGGCAGCGGAGCCATGGGATTCGAGGCGGCCAGCCGGCATGCCGCGCGCGTGGTCATGATCGAGAAAGCCCGCCCGGTAGCCCGGCAGTTGCAGGCCAACGCCAGCTTGCTGGGATGCGGGCGTATCCATGTGGTGGAGGCTGATGCGTTGCAGTGGCTGGCGCAGGTACGTGAATCATTCGACGTGATCGTGATGGATCCGCCGTTTGCGACCGATCTGCTGGCGCAGGCCTTGCCGCGTGTGGTCGCTTGCCTGGCGCCGCGGGGCGTGGTGTATGTCGAAGCGGAAACCTTGCCGGATCTGGCCGGCTGGGATGTCTGGCGGCAAGGGCGGGCAGGCAAGGTATCATTTGCCCTGCTGCGGCGGGCAGAAGCGCCTTGCGCAGCGTAAACGCGCCTGAGACAATGTTTTCTGTAAATAACCCGTTGAATCAAGAAAGATTTAGTTATGTCGCTGATGATTACCGACGAGTGCATCAACTGTGATGTGTGCGAGCCGGAGTGCCCGAATGGTGCGATTTCGCAGGGCGAAGAAATCTATGTGATTGATGCGAACCTCTGTACCCAGTGCGTCGGCCACTATGACGAGCCGCAGTGCCAGCAGGTCTGCCCGGTCGACTGTATTCCGCTGGACCCGGCTCATCCGGAAACGGAAGCCGAGCTGTACCAGAAGTTCCTGATCATCAGCGGCAAAGCCTGACCGGCAGCCAGGTCATGGCCTCTGGTGCCAAAGCCCCACTGTTGCAAGGTGGGGCTTTGTGTTGGCGGGTTTTACGAAAAACCAAAAAAAATGCCTTGAGGTGTTGACGGGGTTTTCGGGTATCGATATAGTTCGGGCTCTCTCACGGAGGGGTTCCCGAGCGGTCAAAGGGAGCAGACTGTAAATCTGCCGGCTCAGCCTTCGAAGGTTCGAATCCTTCCCCCTCCACCAGAATTCAATTTGGCGGCGTGAGGGATCACGAGCGGCTGGCGGGTGTAGCTCAATGGTAGAGCAGAAGCCTTCCAAGCTTATGACGAGGGTTCGATTCCCTTCACCCGCTCCAAGTTCAGGCCCATGTAGCTCAGGGGTAGAGCACTCCCTTGGTAAGGGAGAGGTCGGCAGTTCAATTCTGCCCATGGGCACCATCTATATTCTCAACGTTTTTCTGGCGGAAATTCATCATGGCTAAAGAGAAGTTCGAACGGACTAAGCCGCACGTGAACGTCGGTACCATCGGCCACGTTGACCACGGCAAGACCACGCTGACTGCTGCGATCACCACCATTCTGTCGAAGAAATTCGGCGGCGAAGCCAAAGACTACGCAGCCATCGACAGCGCACCGGAAGAGCGTGCACGTGGCATTACCATCAACACCGCCCACGTTGAGTACGAAACCGAAGGCCGCCACTACGCACACGTCGACTGCCCGGGGCACGCCGACTACGTGAAGAACATGATTACCGGTGCTGCCCAGATGGACGGCGCCATCCTGGTGTGCTCGGCCGCTGACGGTCCGATGCCGCAAACCCGCGAACACATCCTGCTGGCCCGCCAGGTCGGTGTGCCGTACATCATCGTCTACCTGAACAAGGCCGACATGGTGGACGACGCCGAGCTGCTCGAGCTGGTGGAAAT
>NZ_AUHR01000026.1 GCF_000423285.1 Laribacter hongkongensis DSM 14985 | reverse complement strand
CGTCCGGACGCGGCGGACAGCCGCGCTTGGACTGGTGTCAATAACTGTACGGTCCCGAAAAAGCTGCTCAGGAGCAGCCGCGGCAAGGGTCAGGATGGTCCGTAGCAGGCGGTACCGGCCCACCAGATCGTGCGGGACGTGAAGCTCACGGCCGGCAGGCCGGGCAGGAAAAGGATTTCACAGGGAGTACGGACATGAAACGAAGGATGGTCAGGTTCGTGACCGTGGCCAGATTCTGCAGCCTGACGGGCTACACCTAGGCAGCTGTCTGGTCAAAACGGAAACGGGCTCGTTCTGGTGATGGTGACCATGACTGGCGTGATGGTTTGATCTGCATACCTGCACCAGACGGGCGGGTTCTAATCGACTTGGAGGCATATGACGTATGGGCAGGTCGGCAATCGTTGACTACACGGGGATCAGACCGGTATCAGAGTCCAGCATTGAAATTGCATTCACATTCGCCGGCGAGCGGTGCCGGGAACGGATCAAGCTCAAGCCCACCCCCGCTAATCTGAAGCGTGCGGCCCAGCACCGAGCCGCCATTCTGGCTGCGATCGAAAACGGTACGTTCGTTTACGCAGTGACCTTCCCCCACTCCAAAAAGGCCGTTCTGGCCAAGCGGACTCCAGTCGCCAAGTATGGCAAGACGCTGGATGCATGGATGTCTGAATGGCTGAAGCGCTGCGAGCGATACCTGAAATCCAGCACCCTGCACGACTACAAGACCATCGCCTGGCGACAACTGTCGCCGGTATTCGGCAATCACCAGATCGGTGACATCAAGCGGTCAGACATCCGGGCCTGGTGCGATGGGCTGACATGCAGCAACAAGCGCATTGCCAACATCCTGTCGGTATTCCGGGCCTCACTGACTGCGGCCATGGATGATGAGCTGATCGACACCAATCCCCTGTCAGGCTGGACCTACCGTCGTCGGGAAGAGGTCAAGGAAGATGATATCGATCCGTTTACCCCTGACGAGCAGACCGCCATTCTGGAGGCTCTGCCAGAAGCCGGATGCAACATGATCCGGTTTGCGTTTTGGAGCGGGTTACGTACTTCCGAGCTTGTCGCGCTCGAGTGGAAAGACATCGACTGGGTTGGGGGCAAGGTTTCGATCAGCAAGGCACTGACGCAGCGCGCAACCAAAGCCGAAACCCCGAAAACACGCGCCTCTCGCCGTTTCGTGACACTGCTGCAGCCTGCACTGGAAGCCCTGATGGCCCAGAAGGCAGTCACGTTTTTCAGCGAGCATGGCCGGGTGTGGATTGATCCGCGAACGGGAGAGCCCTGGACTGGAGACCAGGCCATCCGCAAGACCTTGTGGACGCCAGCGCTCAGACGGGCCGGTGTGCGTTATCGCCGCCCATACCAGACCCGCCACACCTTTGCCTCCATGATGCTCTCGGCCGGAGAGTCACCGGTATGGGTGGCCAACCAGATGGGGCATGCATCATGGACGATGATTGCTAGGGTGTACGGGCGGTGGATACCGAACGGTGATAACGGCGATGGACAGAAGGCTGTCAAAGCGTTTTCGGGGCAGGACGCAGACAAAAAAAGCTGGCAAAAAAGCTGGCATGAGGTACTCAAAATAGCCAGTTTTTTGCCAGTTTTTAGAAAAACCAAACCGATAAGTGATTGATTTTTAAAGTGTTGGGTCGGCGTCAATCACAAAACAGCCTGAAAGCAGCGCCAATACTTAATTATTCCGATATGAAAATTGCTATATACCAACAAAAATACCAACACACATGCCACGCTGCCCCTGTTTTCTGCCCACATGTTCATTTGATTGGTACACACAATGGGAGTTGAAACCCGCCGTTATCGATGGCCTCTCTGGCACTGGTCTAGCTTGTCGGCGCCAGTTGGTTCAACCTGATTGCCTACTCATCCGGGAGCACCGGAAATGTGCCACCGGGTTACCTGCCAAAGCGGCCATTCATGGGATTGTTTTCGAAATCTGCCCATCCTGCTCGTGGCTTCGGCCTGCATACGGGATTTTCCCGCATCTACACGCCGGGCCAAATGTGGGGAAATCCCGCATTTGAGCATGTGGTGAAGCGAGTAAGCCGCATTCTATGGAGCCGCTGATTCGGTGCCTCAGATCGAGGCTCATCGGGAATACCGGTTTGGGTCGGCATTGCATCCGCCAGAACATCCAGTCAAGACCGTGATTATTCAGGTGTTTTTATTTTTCGTCTGAACAAAAATCACAGAGCGGCCTCACATCAGTAACGGGCTGGGCGATGGTGAACCAAAAAATTACCCCTGTAGAAGGTTAGGTTTTCTCAGGTTCCCGGCGTCGATTACGGTTACAGCAACGTGAGTTTTTGTGAGTGGTTGCCGGCACGATTTCAGCGACGGCAACATGAGTTTTTGTAAGTAGTGCTCGCGTTGATTGCAGTGGCGGCAATATGGTTTTTGGCAGCATTTATCCATCGGTCGGCTGCTGGCGTAGCGCGGCATGGCTTTTGTTCCTTGTTCACGAGGAACCTGGTACCGCGAACGCGTCACTCCAATCACCTTGGCTCTGCCTTCATTCCCTGATGTGAGGCGTTTACCGGTGAACGTCGTGCAGCGAATCGCCATCTCCTCTTTTGGGGGAGGGGCGAACTGCCACCATCCCCCAATCCACAATACCTGTTTGCCCAATCCGATACCTGTCTAGGCCAGCTCGCATTACAAGGCCACGACCTGGTGAGGTCAGCGGTTACGGGCATGTCAGTAATGCAGGTTTCCGAGGTGTTTTACAAAGGCATGCCAGATCATGCTTAACGAGCGAATACTCATCCCTTGGGAGCAAGGGGTAACGGAGTGTTCCTGGTTGCTGTTCGTTGGCAGCAGGAGAGAATATTTCATGATGACTTCTTTCCAGTAGGGAGCAGCGTACGGTTCACGCGGCATAAACATCCTTGTGAAGAATGGATACGGCGCACGAAGACACAAAACGTAGCTGGCTTTCCTTGCAGAAGGAAAAGAGTCCGGGAGTTTCTGGTCTGGAGCGCGCCGCCTTGCAGTTACTTGCAAGACGGCACGCCAAAAGGCATGGCGTAGGCAGTCTTGCGAGCGTCAGGGTCGGCTACAACTGCTACTGTCCATAGCGATGCCTTTATGTGATTGAAGTTCTGGTAATACTAGTTTGCCCATTTGGAAATACCAAGAACGTAGCATGTCATTCATGTCTTGTTCCGAACCATGTCATGCAGCCAGAGCTGGTTACATGATCCTGCTGCTGGCGCTAGACGGCCTTCCAGTCTGCGATGGTCTGGGCACGTCGCTTGTACTGGCAAATGGCCGCAATGGTCGACTTGGGCACCTCGAATTTGAGCGCCAGCCACCCATATGATTTGCCATCGCGCTCGCGCAGGATGCGGACCAGCTCCACGTCTGCATCGGTCAGAACGGCATTGTGGTGGTGCTGGCCAATCCGATAGCCCTTTTCGTTCACGGGAACCTGCTTTCTCATGCGTGTGGCCGTCACCAGTTGGGGCCACCATGATGTGTAGAGGCTCGCCATCCTTGCGTACGGCAGGGGGCTGGCCAGGCTGCCCCGTTGCGTACCGCGCAACCCCCATTGCGCGTTACCCCTGTCCGTTACCCCTGTCCGTTACCCGGACTACCCCGTTCGGTATTACCGAACCCCCGTTCGCTTTCACGGGGCGGGCTGTGAAGATGCCCTCAATTGAACTTATGGCTTGCTCGTCGAAGGATGGCCGGATACAGCCTCATCCATGGGGTGTTTTCAAAATGGGTCGGGTCTGCACGCTCAACCACTTCAAAGATGCCGTGTGCTGCCATTCAAGATGTCCATGGCGGCCTGTCTCTGTAGACCGTTGTGACAAAAGGCGTTGAGCCACACGATTCAAGTTCCTGTGTACACAGGATCCAGTTATCGCCAGCCGGTACCGTGGGCCAAATACGGGGAAATCCCGCATTTGAGCATGTGGCGAAGTGAGCGCACCGCACTTCATGGAGCCGCTAATTCGGTGCCTCAGATCGAGTCCCATCGGGAACCCCGGTTTGTGGCATCCATCGTGGCCACCATGCTGGCCAGCTCCTTTGGCTTTTGTGGGGTACAGCTCCGAACGGTGAGCGGCACACGGTAACGCCTTGATCTGGCAGCAAAGCTCAAAATTGAGCCATCCAACCGCTAAGCCCTTGTTTCCCCACGTTGGCCGAAAAGTTGGCTGACCAAGCTCCAAGTCATTGTTTCCACGGCAAAGCGCAAAATTGTGCCCTGCAACTCCCTGATTCTGTTTAATTCCGGCAGAGAACCGGAATTGACCGGATGCAGCCATGTACCGGCGCTGATTCAGCCAAATACCCGGAGTCACGGGGGATTTGACGGTTTCCGGGCACCGCTCCCCCGTTTGGGGGGAGCGAACGCTTTCCGGTTTTGGTGTTCGTAGGCCGGAGGGGCTTTCCCCCGGAATCGGGGGGAAGGGTTATCAATGGTGCCCGGATTGTGGATGCCATGATTCAGGGCATGAACGGTGGTCCGGGCAAGGCATCTGGCCAGTGTTAAAGCGTTAACAGCCTTTAACATCCTGCACGATATTCAAATCAACCCGGAACCCGCGCCAGACAAGGGTTTTAGTCCTGTTTGACGGGTGCGGCCATTTGATTTTTTTCTGGACAGGGGATTTTTTCTACGCGTGGGGGAACGTGCGGTCTAGAGGCCGGGTGACTCTAGGGTTTTGACCGCCCCCTCCTTGCCATCAATAGCCAGGTCGAACCGTTCCTGCCAGGCGATAGGACTTTACGACCCGTCGCCCCCGTGCCGCTGTTCTATCGACCATCCCAGTTTGCACAAAGCCGATTTTCCTCAGCCTGACCATGGTGGCTGACAGCTCGTTCAGCTCACGATAGCCAGGGAGGTATTGCTGTATCTGGCTCAGGGTAAGCTCGCGTCCTGCATCGGATAGGAGCATCACAACCTCTCCTGCCAGTCCTTTGGGGATCATTGCCTCGGCTTTTGCCATGTCCTGTTGCTTCCCTTCCTTTTTTCAGGTGTCAGTTTTGTCAGTTCTGGCCGGTGTGCAGTGCGCCAGCACCAGCATACAGGTCGCATTTTTTTACCATCGCAAGCACACAATAGAGACAGGACCCGCCCGCAACACCCGCAAACCCGCAACTCGGGCCTGAAATCCGCGCCAGTCAAGGCTTTCAACCATGTGTTGCGGGAGTTGCGGGTACTTTTCCTATACAGGGAGTTTTTCCCCGTTCTCGTCCCCGGCTGGCGTGGCATACATATGGTAAACACGCCCGACATTTTTCCCGGCCCGGCGTGTCCACTCGTTGTCAAATCGCTTGAGCCTTCCCGCCCGGTGCAGGTGTGTCCGGAACATATAGAGAGGCCGGATCATAGGGGGCATAAATAAAAACCCCGGCACAAGCCGGGGAGAGTTTGGCAGATTGATCCATCTGCTATTCATGCCGGATTTCGATTTTTTCATAATCCTTGTATTTGTAGACAAGCATCGAGATCAGCCACGAAGCGATGAACACGGCAATGATGATGTAGCCCAATGTGCCAAAGTTGTCATTCAGGCTGTTGATGGTGTCCCAGATGCCTCCGGACAATCCGAATTGATCCGAGAGGAGGCCGAGGGTTTCGATTGCGCCAATCACGATGGCAACCAGCGATGAAACAAACGTGATGCTCAGGTTGTAGTAAATCTTCCGTATGGGTTGCATGCGGGCCCATCCATACGCCCCAAGCATCAGGTGTCCATCCAGTGTGTCCACCAGTGACATGCCGGCCACAAACAGCATGGGGAATACCATGATGCTCCAGATCGGGAATCCCTGGTTGGCTTGGCTAGCGGAAATGCCCAGTAATCCGACCTCACTGGCTGTATCGAAACCCAAGCCGAATAGAAAACCAAGAGGCAGCATGTGCCAGCTCTGGCTGACAAGCCTGAATGCAGGTCTGAATATTCTGGCCAGGAATCCCCGACTGGTCAGTAGCATGTCAAAATCATCGTCCTTGTAGATGCCGCCATTTTTTACATTTACCCATGATTTGTAAATGGATGAAAAAATGACTAGATTCATGATGGCAATCAGGAACAGGAAAGAGGCTGAAACAGTCGTGCCAATGATCCCGCCCGCTTCTTTCATCCAGTCAAAATTTTTGGCAATTTCGGCTGTTGTAATGGCAATGAGAGCCGAAGCAAGGATGACGACCAAAGAGTGGCCGACTGAAAAAAAGAATCCGACAGCAACCGGTTTTTTATTCTGTTGCATCATTTTGCGGGTCACATTGTCGATGGCGGCAATGTGGTCGGCATCAACTGCATGTCTCAAGCCGAAGCCATATGCCAGCAGCGCGGTGCCTAGCAGGACCGGATGGTGCCTGAAGGCGATGAGCACATATCCCCAGGCACCAATATTCAGGACAAACAAAATCAGATAAATACCGATTAACCGCTGCTTGAATGACCGGCCTGAATCGTTAGCGATGTTGACCATTTCTCTTAGCATGGGGGTGTTCCTAAATGAGAGTGGAAGCTCACTCTCATTGGGTATAGCGAGGTAGTTCCACCAATCAAGATGTCATTAGACTTTTGTTTGCTTCAGTGTGGTGCCAAATGCATTAATGGCTGAGAGGTTACCCGAGCAGCCGATGTGACACCCTGATGAGTGAAGGGTGTCATGGTGCCGATGGAGCCCCTATGAATACACAAAACAGTGGTGGCACAGGTGGCACGGTGGCACAAACCCCGCAAACCCGCGCCAGACAAGGGTTTCGCTGTGCCACATCGGTGCCACTTTGACAGGTGGACCGGTGGCACAGGGCGCAAGACCGGCAAGGTTGTGCCACCTTGATTCGAGCCAGTGGCACAGCGGTGGCACAAGCAAACCCGCTACAGACAAGGCTTTCAGAGAGTTGTGCCACTGTGCCACCTGTTACACCTGCTTTTATCGCGCATGAAGCGTTACTGGTTTTTCAGTCCGTCATGCTGGCGCTCCAGTGCGGTGAAGCAGTAAAAGCGCCTCGGGGCGTTGTAGTCTGGCGTGCGGTGGTTTCCGGTGGCCTTGCCGTCCTTGCCGCGCTTCAACATCCCCGCCTTGTCGGCTACTGCCGCTGCTGCCTTGGGATCAAACCCGGCAGCAATCTCGTTGACGAACACGGACGGAAACACCAGCCATTGCAGTTCGCCCGCTAGGCGGCGGAAGTAGCCCGCACAGTCCCGCATGGCAGGCTCACTATCGCTGCTGGCGCCGTCCCAGTTGATGAACCGGCCCCGTGCATGCAGGGCAAACCAGCCTTCCATCTGCTCAAGAATCTGCACGTCCTCGCGGTTGCCCAGCCCGTAGCGGTCCAGCCATTCGGCCATGCAGCCGGTGACCGCTGATTTCCCTTCACCGGCCTCCCAGCCGGTCAGCCCGGCATCCGTGGCCAGTTCCAGTGCTTCACCGATCAGGGCAAAGCGGGAAGCTACCCGGCGCACCTGCCCGCTGGCTTCGGGCGGCAGCAGGGTCCGCATGTCGTGGATGGCGTGGCGCAGGCGGGCGGCGACTTCGTCGCGGCGTTCGGCCACCCGTTCGACAAAGGCCCGCCCCACGGTGCCGTGATGCTCGCGGGCTGATTGTTCCAGCCTCTCGGCCAGTTCCCCGGCGCTGGCGCAGCCGTTGAGCGTGTCGAACGCGCCCAGCCCCTTGCCGGCATCAGCGGGCAGGCTGGCCAGCCGCACTTCCTGCCCGGCATGGGTGCGTTGCCCGCCCGATGCCATGAACCCGGCCAGATCGGATTCCCCGGTGGACAGCACCAGCACCCGCCAGCGGGACTGTTCGCGGTTGCCGCCGTCCTTCGCGCCCTGCATCTTGCCCACGCCGTTGAACAGCCGGTAAGCCGCCATGCCGATGGCGCGGGGGTCGCCTTGTCCGACTTCATCCAGCAGCATCAGGCCGTCATTGCGGGCAGCGGCAGCATTGGCGAGCGCCAGCGCGGTGGCATCCCAGTTGAGCATCTGCCCGCCGGGTTCGCCCCACACGCTGGCCCCGGCCTTGGCGCTGGTGGTCTTGCCGCAGCCGGACGGCCCGAACAGGTGGATGCCGCCTGACTCCAGCCCGGCCAGTTCCAGCAACGGCGCGGCGAGGGCGGTGCCGATAGCGAGCATGACGCGGCTGTTGCCCCGTGCCAGCCTTGCCACCGTGTCGCGCCAGCCCGACAGGCTGCCGTGTGCCTGGTAGGCACTGGCATGGCTGCGGTCGCCGGTATAGAACAGCGGCGGTTCGGCATGACCCAGCACCTCGCCGGAGGGCAGCACATACGCCCCGTTGCGCCAGCCGCCCCGTTCGGTGACGTGGTGCAGGTCCTGGCGGCCTTCCAGTTGCAGGTACAGCGACAGTTGCTCCTGTGCCGTCCGCTTGCTGGACACCGCCAGCCCACCGGCCCGCAGGCGTGACCAGCCTTCGCGTTCCCCGATGCTGGCGCAGGCAATGGCCTCCCGGTGTTCGGCATGGTCGGCCCGGCTGTGCCAGCGGGCAATCCGGTAGGCGTGGCCGTTGTCATCCACCCCGCAGCCGACCAGCTCCAGACGGCCGCACAGCCACAGCGGGACGCGTTCATGCACCTTGCCGGTATCGGGATCAATCCGGCCGTCGATGTACCACAGGCCATCGTCCCGCAGCTCCCAGCGCGGCAGCCTGGGCAATGGTGGCAGCGTGGCCGCATCCTTGAGCGATTGCAGGTCACTGGTGCCCATGGATGAGCCCCCCGATGGCCAGTTCCCGAGCCTGTTCGCCGTTTTGCAGGGCTTCCCCTGCGGCGCTTTCGCTTGGCCGGGTAATCGGCCCGAGCAGGGGCGGGGCCAGATTCAGGGCGGCGACCGCCCCGGCAATCGTCCGGATGTCGTGTATGGAAAGGTCCGTCCACTGGCGATCCAGCAGCCGTTCCAGCTCGATGGCCAACTGATGCGAAGCAATGGCCTGTCCGCTGTCGGCCATGGTGTCCAGTATCCAGCCCACGGCTTCCCCGGCATTCCTGACGCAGGCGTTCATGCCGTTCCCCTTTCCTGTTCGTGTTGCAGTGCCAGCAAGGCTTCGATCAGCTCTGGCAAGCGGTCCGGCGGCAGGGTGATGCCCTTTCTGGTCGGGCGGAATCCTTCGCCGTCGCCAAAGTCCGTGTGCTGCCTCAGATCGATGTAGTCGTGGCCCCGGAAGGTCTTGCGCTCGATGCGGATGCAGTCGAGGTCGCTCTTGTCGATGGTGTGGATGCTCATGCTTCACCCCCTTCGCTCGTGTTCAGTACGTCGCACCAGTCCATGCCGGGCCGGGACGGTAGCAGGACGCGCACCTGTCGCCCCTCGCCATGCAGGCGGGCCGCCAGCCGGTGGGCGGCTTTCTGGCCAGTGCCGCTGGCGTCGTGGTCGCCGAATATCCAGACGCTTTGCACGTCATCCGGCAGCCGGACGCTTTCCATCCCGTTGGCCGATACGCCTGCCCATGTCGGGATGCCCGATACCTGCCAGCAGGCCAGCGCGGTTTCGATGCCCTCGGCCAGCCCCAGCCGTCCGTTGTCGGTGGCGGCCAGCCGGATGGCTGCCCCGGTCGTGGTGCCCGGTGTGACGCTGACCAGCTTTCTGGCGGGCAGGCATTCGCCGGTTTCCGGATCGACCAGCCGGGCCTTGCCGACTGGCCCGGTGCTGCCATCCAGCCAGGTGCGATGCAGCCCGACAATCTCCCCGGCCTTGTCGCGCACCAGCCCCAGCAGGGCAGGCAGGCGACACAGGACAAACGGCTTGCCGTCACGGTCAGTCCAGTACGGCAGGGCCGGATGGCATCGCAGGTCGTCGGGGGCGTGTTCCAGCGCCAGCCCGCGCCCGGTCAGATAGCGTGATGCCGGACAGGTGCCGGTCAGCGGCAAGGCTTCGCCCCACTGGCGCAGGATGGACGGCAGGCGGCTGACGGGCGGGCGTGAAGGCGCTACGGGGCGCGTTGCCGGTGGTGGACAGGGCGATGCCCCGGTGATGCCCAGCACCCCCGCCACCAACCCCAGCGCCTCGGCAAAACCGCAGTCGAACACATGGCGAACCAGCGCCAGCCCGTCCCCGGCCAGCGGGTCGGCCCCGCCACCAGAACAGAGCCAGGTTCCCCGGCCCTCGCGGTCATCAAAGCGGAACCGGTCACGTCCGCCACAGCCCGGACACGGGCCGTGCTGGCGCCGCAAATGGCGGTCAGCGATCCCCAGCCGGGTCAGGATGCCCGGCCACTGGTGGCGGGCTGCTTCCCTGACTGTGCTGGCTTCAAGGCGCAAGCCGTCCCGCGCCCCATCGTGTGGATGGTTCGTTGTCATGACGTGGGCCTCTCAGGGGTTCAGGTTGTGCCGGGTTCTGGCGATGCAGATTTCTTCAAGCCAGTTCGTCAGCTCGAATGCCAGCGACGAGAGCATGGACACCAGGTAGCCGGTATCCCCGACCGTGCCCGGGTCGATCCCGATGTTCTCGTGGTCAACCGCCGCGACCAGTGCGCCGACTACTGCCGTACCGGCAAGGCATTCACGCTGAAACTCGACAATCCGGCCTTCCAGTTCGTCAAGGTCCGCGCATTGACCGGCCCGGAAGTCAGCCATGCCGCGCAGGACGGGGACGACTGATGACAGGTTGCTCATGACCGTGACTCCTGCCGGAGGGTTGCGGCAATCCGGTCATGCGCCCACAGGCGGCATCTGGCCGACTCGATGGCCTCGACCGCATGGCCTTGCACGTTGGCTAGCAGCGAAATCAGGCAACCGGCCTGAAACAGCGTGTCCTCGGTATCCCCGATGAGCCTGCCGTCATGGTGTCTCAGCAGATGGCCCAGTGCCTGCATGCCGAATGTGCAATCGTCCAGCACCTGTTCTGCATGGCCCAGCGCAAGGTCTGCATCCTTGCGGCTGATGGCCGGGACATGGCAGCCGGCAGCCTTGTTGAATTCGCAGCCTTCATGCATGGCTGCATGGGCGACGGCCAGGGCATGAAACGGGTTGTCGGTCGGGGTGATGCCAAGTGTCGCAACGGTACTCATGACAGCACCTCCACATCGAAGCCACGGGAGGCGGCAGTCATACGTACCGAACAGCGGCGATCCTGTGCAATCAGGTCGGCAGCCATGCGGCGGGCCTCGGCCAGATCAGCAGCAGGGCGGATGATGGAAACAGCGGGAGAGCGGGAAAGCAGGGCGCGGAAAGCGCGCAGGGCAAAGCTAGGCATGGTGGCCTCCAAGATGGGTATTAAACCCACCATCCCGACGCCAATCGGGGTGGCAGGCACGTAGCAGGGTTGGCGTACCGGCATCTTGGAAACCGGCGCGTGCAAGCACGCCCCCGCTACGGCCCACCATGGAAACCATGGACGCACCAATAGCGTAGGTAACGGACGCAAAAAATGCCGCAAAGTGGCGGCTGTCCGCCAAGATGTTCGGGACGCCAATCCCGGTGCCGCTATTGAACGGCACGGGTAAATGGTGCCGCGCTGTATCGAGGGCGTCAATCAGAAAATACGCAAGGCTGTATCCATCCAGACACGCACGTTGCGCTGCGCCATCAAGTGACAGACGGTAGCCGTTTTGAGGTCGTGAAGGATTTTCCAGTTGCCTACTCTGTGAGTGGGAAAGGCGGCGATCATCCTCTTTTCCCTGTCGTTTCCCCTTATTTGCAGACATTTGACCACCACTGCCATGGTGGTCATTTTTTTGCCTGCTGACGGGATAGGCAGTTTTCCATCTACCGTGTATCGATGCAGGTTGATATGCCATGCCGTGCTTCACATGCTGAAGTCGTGTCCATGCACATGATTGAAGTGTCCCGACCGGGCTTCTGGTCAAGCATGGCTCCTTAATGCCTCCGGATGCTTGGGGGCGTTTTTTTGGCTCGCCGGGCTGCTGGTAACCAGACAATCCCGCTACCAATTCGTGCCAGGTATTCATGCTGCCAGCCTCCCGTTGACGACCGGCCCGAACAGGCGAGCGAAGTCAGTCACGCGCCGTTCTGCCTCGCGGTAGGCTGCCTTGTGGCTGCCGCCTTCTGCCAGCGTGTCGATGATGGCCGCACTCACTAGCTGATACGCTGTGCTGACGGCGTTCTGCATGGAAGGTGACAGGTTGGCCCGTTGTCCCTTCTCAAGGCCGAACGCCCGGTTTATCAGTTTCTCGACGTTGGAGTGGAATACCTGTTCCGGTGCTTCGCTGCCGAGCTTTCTGGCCGTATCTGCCATGTTGCGGGCGGCATCATGGGCTAGGTGGTAGAACGGCAGGTATTGGTTATGGCGGGCGTCCTGATGCTTGCG
>NZ_AUHR01000025.1 GCF_000423285.1 Laribacter hongkongensis DSM 14985 | reverse complement strand
AACAGATCCATCACCGCAGCCAGATACAACCAACCACTACGGGTCCGTACGTAGGTGATGTCGGTTACCCACGCCCGATTGGGCGTAACCGGATCAAATTGCCGATCCAGCACGTTGGGGGCGACTGGCAAACCGTGTCGGCGGTCGGTCGTATGCACGAACTTGTGTCGCCAAGCAGTACGCAGCCGGTGCTCACGCATCAGCCGACGAACCCGATGACGGCCAATCTGCAAGCCTTTGGCGCGCAACGCCTTCAACAGCCGTCGGCTGCCGTAACTGCGCCCTGACCTGGCAAATGCAGTCTGCAGCTTCACGCTCACCGGACAGGGGCGTGGCTCTGCCAGCGCTCGTTGCCGGGCAGCGTAGTAGCCGGACCGACTGACCCCGAGCAGCCGGCATGCGTTGGCAATGTCACCGGCCTTCTCCTGCACGCGGGCAATGCTCCGGTAAATCACCTGAGTTGCCGGGCGAAGAAGGCCGATGCTTTTTTTAAAATTGCATTGTCCTCACGCAGGCGGCGTACTTCGGCTTCCAGTGCGCGGATGCGCTGCTGCTCGGCGGTCAGCGGTAAGCCCATCCCGGGTAGACCCTGCTGCTCGGCCTTGTATTGGGCAATCCAGCGGCGGACGGCCGTCTCGCCGATGTCCAGATCCCTGCAGACCTGGCTGATGCGCAGGCCCTGTTCCTTGATCATCACGACCTGGAGCTTGAACTCCAGGTCGAATGTTCTGCGTTGCCTGGTCATCAATGTTTCCTCGATGGGTGAATGATCCACCTGTCGAGGTGTCCGTGGAAATTAGACCACGACAATACACTGTGAATCATCCTGGGTTTCGAGGGGGCTCCCGTGCTTGAGGGGATAGGTTCATGACGAGTCAATGAGGTTTTTCCTCGAAGTCCGTGAGCGCGCCGTGCTGATGGTGTTCGACACCAAGGACCCGTACGAATCGCAGTGGGTCGCGATCGTCTCCGTCTCCGGCAAGATCGGCTGCACCCCCGAATCCCTGCGTCGCTGGATTCGCCAGCAAAAGTGTGCTGCAGGTCGCCCCTTCGGCCTATCGCAGACAGGCTGCCCGGCAACGTAATCCGGCATTATGCAGTAGGCGCTCTATCCGTAACGCGGACGGATTCAGGCCTATGGTGATGTCGCTATTCAATTCCGCCTGACTATTAAGAACCTGTTTGGACTGGCGTTGCGACAGACCATCGGTTTCATGCAAAGCCTGCTCACGTTGGCGGGTCTGGACTGGTGCATCCCCGATTACAGCACTCTGTCCAGGCAGCAACAGACGCTGCAGGTCCAAATTCCCTATCAGAAAAATTCAGGTACGCTGCATCTGCTGGTGGATAGTACGGGCATCAAGATGCTGGGCGAAGGTGAGTGGAAAACCAAGAAACATGGCGCTGAATATCGCCGGCAATGGCGCAAGGTACAATCCGGGCATCGATGCGGAAACCCTGCAAATTCGTGCCATCGAGGTGACAGATAATCGCCAGGGTGATGCGCAAATGTTGCCTTCGCTATTGACGCAAATCCCGGCCGAGGAGCCGATAGGCTGCGTGAGCGGCGACGGCGCTTTCGATACCAAGGCATGCCATGAGGCGATTGCAGGGAGGGGCGCAATTGGGTGCATTCCGACCCGCAAGAATGCGAGGACATGGAAAGGAAGTTCGCTAGGCGTGCGGGCTCGGAACGAGATTCTGCGGGCACCAAACGACTGAGCAGGGCGATCTGGAGGTGCTGGAGCGGCTATCACCGCCGCAGCTTGGTGGAAGCCAAGATGTATTGCTTCAAACGGCTGGGCGAGAGAGTGATGGCCCGACGTTTCGATGGTCAAGTGGCGGAGCTGCAAGTGCGTGCAGTCATCTTGAACCGCTTCAGCATGCTGGGCCGTCCTTGTACGGTGGCGGTGGTGTAAATCCGTTTGAGGAAAGGGGGGGGCTCGCCCTGCTCAGGATTTATGCAGTAGCGCCATTTGCCGCTGTAATGTACACCCTGTGTCTTGCGGCTCAGCCCTGCATCACCATGCTGTCGATAGACATCTACCCAGTGGCGGATCGTTGCTTGGTCCACTCCGTACTTGGGCGCTAGCGCCCTGAGCTCCTTGGGTCCCGCCCAGATATCCTGGGTGGCGGCTCGCTTGAATTCTTCGTTATGCCTCGCCATGAACAACTCCCATTCGGTTGGATCGGTGTCCAACTTTTGGGGTGTAGTTCATGCGTGGAGGTTTTTATTTTTGTCTTGTTTCACCTTCATGCTTGGAGTAGAATTTCGCCCCTATCTCAAACCTTGCCTTCCCGCAAACGCATGGCGGAAGGCTGCAATCCAAAAGGAGTCGACATGCGTCATTACGAAATCGTGTTCATCGTGCACCCTGATCAGAGCGAACAGGTGCCGGCGATGGTCGAGCGTTACAAGGGCATGGTGCTCGGTCAGAATGGCAAGATCCATCGCTTGGAAGACTGGGGCCGCCGCCAGCTGGCTTACCCGATCCAGAAAATCCACAAGGCCCACTATGTGATGATGAACATCGAGTGTGGCAAGGAAACACTGGAAGAAATCGAACACGCATTCAAGTTCAACGATGCCGTTCTGCGTCACCTGACCATCAAGATGGACCGCGCCGTGACCGAAGCTTCGCCGATGATGAAGGAAGAGAAGGCCAAGAACCTGCTCGCTCCGCAATCTGACGCTGCCGAACCCACCGCTGCTGCCTAATTGCTGAATCAGGTTACCGTCGAAGGAACTCTTCACCGTTTTTTGCCCCTGCGTCATACCCCGGCTGGCATTCCGGTCCTGTCGTGCGAACTTGAGCACGAATCGGAACAGTCAATAGGTGAGATAACCCGCAAGATCCGCTGTGAAGTCGAAGTCATCGCTGCCGGTACAGTCGCCCGCTCATTGTCGGCCTGTCCCGAAGGAAGTCTGGTCATCCTCAAGGGGTGTCTTGCCAACCGTAGCATGCGAAGTTCCCGACTGGTTCTGCATGTGCAATCCGTTGAATTGAAAAAGGTTTAATCATGGCTCGCCAACTCTTCAAGCGTCGCAAGTTCTGCCGCTTCACTGCCGAAGGCATCAAGGAAGTCGATTACAAGGCTGTTGATCTCCTCAAGGATTTCATCGCCGAAAACGGCAAGATCATCCCGGCCCGCATCACCGGTACCAAGGCCCGCTACCAGCGTCAGCTGTCGACCGCCATCAAGCGCGCCCGTTTCCTGGCTCTGATGCCGTACACCGATCAGCACTAATCCCCGGGAGCTCTGCCAATCATGCAAATCATTCTGCTGGAAAAAGTGGCCAACCTCGGCCAGCTGGGTGACGTGGTCAAGGTCAAGGACGGCTACGCCCGCAACTTCCTGATCCCGTCGGGCAAGGCCAAGCGTGCCACCGAAGCCAACCTCCAGGCATTCGAAGCCCGCCGCGCCGAACTCGAAGCCAAGCAGGCCGAAATCCTCGTCGATGCACAGGCTCGCGGTGAAAAACTGAACGGCGTCACCATCACCATCGCCCAGAAGGCCGGTGTGGATGGCCGTCTGTTCGGTTCCATCACCAACGCCGACATCGCCGAAGCAATCATCGCCAGCGGCGTGCAAGTGCAGAAGTCCGACGTTCGCCTGCCGAACGGCCCGTTCAAGGCCATCGGCGAGTACAACGTTGAAGTGGCCCTGCACCACGACGTCGTCGTCGAAATCCAACTGGTGGTCAACGCCGAGGCCTGATCGCCTTTGCAGTCTGCCGTGTGACAAGGCCGCCTTCGGGCGGTCTTGTCATTTCTGCGTCCGGAGTCCGTGCCGCCTGGCCCGCATCCGCGCTATCATCCGCCACTCTGTCGAGTTTCCGAGTCACATGTCCAAGCCGCGCTCCCGTTCCCGCCGCTGGTTCCTGCCCGTTCTGGTCCTGCTGTCATTGCTTGGCACGTCAGTCTGGGCAGTTCTGGTACCTTACCGCCCGGCCAGCCTGCCGGTGACGGTCGAAATCGGTGCGCGTGCATCGCTTTCATCCATTGCCGACCAGCTGGCCGATGCCGACGCCATCCGCTCGCGCTGGCTGTTCCAGCTGCTGGTGCGGCTGACCGGCAATACCCGTGAACTCAAGGCCGGTGACTATCGCATGATCAAACCGCTGTCGATGCCCGACTGGCTCGACAAGCTCAAGAAAGGCGAGCACCGCGAGTACGTGGTGATGATTCCCGAAGGATTCACCTTCCGCCAGTTCCGGGCCGAACTCAACAAGCACCCCGGCCTGCGGCACGATACCGCCGGCTGGTCTGACGCCCGCATCCTGCAACGGCTGGGGCTGGATGCCAAAAATCCCGAAGGACTGTTTTTTCCGGATACCTACTATTTCCTGAAAGGTGCCAGCGACCTTGACGTCCTGCGGCGGGCGCAGCAAAAAATGCAGACCGAGCTGGAGCAGGTCTGGCAGACCCGCATCGCCGGTTTGCCCTTGCAAACGCCCTACGAATTGCTGACGCTGGCAAGCCTGGTGGAAAAGGAAACCGGGCACTCGGAAGACCGCGGCCAGATCGCCGGGGTATTCATCAACCGGCTGAAGATCGGCATGCGCCTGCAGACCGATCCGGCAGTGATCTACGGCGCGGCCAACTACAGCGGCAACCTGACCCGCCGTCACCTGACCACCGATACCCCCTATAACACCTATACCCGTGTCGGCCTGCCGCCGACGCCGATTGCCTTGCCCGGCCGTGCCGCCCTGCTGGCCGCCGCCAATCCGACGCCGACCAAAGCGCTGTATTTTGTTGCCAGAGGCGACGGCAGCTCGCACTTCTCCGAATCGCTCAACGAGCACAACCAGGCCGTGCGCAAATACATCCTGAACAAATGACCGAATCCGTTACCCCCGGCCTGTTCCTGACCCTCGAAGGCATCGATGGCGCCGGCAAGTCCACCCACGTCGGCTTTGTCCGCGACTACCTGACAGCCCGTGGCATCAGCCTGGTGGTCACCCGCGAGCCCGGTGGCACCCCGGTTGGCGAAAGCCTGCGCAGCCTGCTGCTCGACGTACAGTCACAGGTATCGCTGGACACCGAAACCCTGCTGATGTTCGCCGCCCGCCAGGCACACCTGGATGCCGTCATCCGGCCGGCGCTGGCACGCGGAGACTGGGTCTTGTCCGACCGCTTTACCGATGCCACCTATGCCTTTCAGGGCGGCGGGCGCGGCGTGCCGTTTGCCCGTATTGCCACGCTGGAAAACTGGGTGCAGCAGGGTTTGCAGCCTGACCGCACGTTCCTTTTCGACGTGCCGCTGGCCACGGCGCAGGCACGGATGCAGGGCGTACGGCAACTGGACCGCTTTGAACAGGAAGCCAGCGACTTTCATGCCCGGGTACGCGACGCCTATCTGCGCCGGGCCGCTGACGAGCCGCAACGGTTTTGCCTGCTGGACGCCCGTCAGAGCATCGGGGCATTGCAGGCATTGCTGGCTCAAGAGCTGGACCAGCTGCTCGTGAGGAGCCGCGCATGAAGCTGCTGCCCTGGCAACAGGCCGACTGGCACCAGCTGGCGCACGGCTTTGAACGCCTGCCCGGCGCCCTGCTGCTGGCCGGTCCGCAGGGCATCGGCAAGGACCGCTTTACCCGTTTTCTGGCGCAATCACTACTGTGCGAGCAGCCGCTGGCTGACCACGCTGCCTGCGGCGAGTGCGAAGCCTGCCGCTGGTTTGCCGCCGGCAACCACCCCGACTACCGCTACCTGGCACCGGAAAGCCGCGAGGACGACAAGGGGGCGCGCCGGTTGGCACAGATCAAGATCGAAGCCATCCGCGACATGATCGACTTTGCCCAATTGACCGCCCACCGCGGCGGCCGGCGGGTCATCGTGCTGGAGCCGGCCGAAGCCCTCAATCTGGCCGCCGCCAATGCGCTGCTGAAAATCCTCGAAGAACCGCCGGAAGACGTGCATTTCATCCTGGTGGCGCACCGCCCTCGGCGTCTGTTGCCGACCCTGCTGTCCCGCTGCCGGACGCTGGTGCTGACGCCACCCGATGCCGGGCAGGCGCTGGACTGGCTCACGGCCAATGGCGTGGCTGATGCCGGGCAGGAGCTGGCGCATGCCGGTGGCGCACCGTTTGCCCTGACCGAGCTCGAGCGCATTCCGCTGCGCGAGCGCCTGATCGACACGCTGGCACACCCGGATGCCGGGCAGATCCTCACCGTGGCAGCTGAGCTTGACCGCGCCAGGCTGGCGCTGGCCGAGCCGCTGGACTGGCTGCGCAAATGGCTGCACGACCTGATGTCGGTCACGCTGGCCGGTCCGGTGCGTTATCACCCGGAGCGCCAGGCCGAGCTGTCCCGGCTGGCCGGCCGCACCGATGCCGCCCGGCTGGTGCGTTTTGACCGCGAGCTGCTGGAGCGGGTGCCGTTCGGCCAGCACACGCTGAATGTCCGTTTGCAGCTCGAAGCACTACTGTTTGACTATCAGTCTCTGTTTGCCGCCGCCCGGGCGGCGTAAGGTTTATCTGTCATGTTGATTGACTCGCATTGCCACCTCAACTTTCCCGATCTCGCCGGTCGCATCGACGAGGTCAAAGCCAGCATGCGTGAAAAAGGCGTGGAACGGGCCGTCGTGATTTCCGTCAACGTACCTGACTACCCGGCCGTCAGGGCACTGGCGCTGGCGCATGAGGAATTCTGGGCGACCGTCGGCGTGCATCCGGATGTGGAAGACGGCCCGGATATGGACGAGGACTTTCTGGTCGCCGAGGCGGCCCATCCCAAAATCATCGGCATCGGAGAAACCGGCCTCGACTACCACTGGTGCAAGGGCGACCTGGAATGGCAGCGCGAGCGCTTTCGCC
Organism: Laribacter hongkongensis DSM 14985; assembly: GCF_000423285.1. Lineage (NCBI taxonomy): Bacteria > Pseudomonadati > Pseudomonadota > Betaproteobacteria > Neisseriales > Aquaspirillaceae > Laribacter > Laribacter hongkongensis. The sequence goes on along the minus strand of NZ_AUHR01000025.1, from coordinate 7,461 downwards.
GCCACATCCGGGCCGCCCGCCGCGCCGGTGTGCCGCTGGTGATCCATACCCGCGAGGCTGCCGACGACACGCTGGCCGTGATGCGCGAAGCCGGCGCGGATGCTGCCGGTGGCGTGATGCACTGCTTTACCGAAAACTGGGACGTTGCCCGTGCGGCGCTGGACCTCGGTTTTTACCTGTCGTTTTCCGGCATCCTGACCTTCAAGAACGCCCGGCAGGTGCAGGAAGTCGCGGCCAAAGCGCCGCTTGACCGCATCCTGGTCGAGACCGACTCGCCCTATCTGGCGCCGGTGCCGTACCGCGGCAAGCAGAACGAGCCCGCATACACGCGCTTTGTCGCCGAATACCTGGCCACCTTGCGCGGCCTGTCGTACGACGAGGTGGCCGCGATGACCACTGCCAATTTCTTCCGCCTGTTCCGCAAGGCCCGGCCATGACCACGACCGTCACCATCCTCGGTTGCGGCTCCAGTTCCGGTACGCCAGCCATCGGTTGCCAGTGTCCGACCTGCACGTCGGACGATCCGAAAAACCGCCGGACCCGTGCCTCGTCCCTGGTCAGCGTCGACGGCGTCCACCTGCTGATCGACACCGGCCCGGACCTGCGCCAGCAGGCGCTGCGCGAACGGCTGACCCGCGTTGATGCGGTGCTTTACACTCATCCGCATGCCGATCACCTCAACGGCATCGACGACCTGCGGGCGTTTTGTTACCTCAAAAAAGGCCCCATCACCCTGTACGGCAACCGCTTCATGCTCGACAACATCCGTGAGCGTTTCGGTTACTGCCTGCTGCCGCCGGGGCAGTTCTGGGACAAGCCGGTGCTGCATCTGGAAGAAGCCGTGCCGGGTGTGGAGCTGGAGGCTGCCGGCGTCAAGGTGGAGCCAGTGGCTGTCGAGCATGGGCGCTGGCAGATCCTCGGCTGGCGCATCGGCCGGATGGCGTATCTGACTGACGTGTCATGCATTCCCGAAGCCAGTTTTGCCCGGCTGGAAGGGCTGGACCTGCTGCTGCTGGATTGCCTCAAGTATGCGAGCTACCCCAGCCATTTCGGTGTCGAACAGGCTCTGGCTGCGGCGGCCCGCATCGGGGCGCGCCGGACCGTGCTGATCCACATGACCCATGAACTGGAATATCACACCCTGGCCGCGCAGTGCCCGCCAGGAGTCGAGCCCGGATTCGACGGCATGCGCCTGACACTCGACTGAGCTGGGCAGACGGTTCCGCTACCAGGCGCCATGCGCAGGCAGCCATGCCTGGCCGTGCAGAACCTGCCAACCGGGGAGTTTCCACAACGGCGCAGCCGGCCTGTGCCGTGGCCGGCCGGCTGCGCGGCAATGTTGCAGGAGTGTTCATGCATGCTCTGGTAACCGCTACCGGACCGGCGCTCTGCCGGCAGGAAAACCGCCATTTCTGTCCGGACGCATGGTACTGGGGTCGGTCATCCATGACGGTACGGCCCGGATTCCTGCCAGTCCTCGCCCTTGCGACGTCACTCCGGTTTCAGCCGTGCACCGCTTCAGGGTGTGTGCACCGGTTTCCTGCCCGTGAAACGAGGCTGGCGTTGTCGCTGGTTTCACGTTGCGAAGGCCAATCGCGAGACAGGCACGGCCTTTGGCGTCATCGAACGATCCGGCCCAGGTATCTCTGCATTGGCGGCCTGCGAAACCCGGATTGGACCGATGACAGTTTCAGTTGCGCGGCCGGTTGGTCAGGAATACGCCGGCAATCGCCAGTGCCCCGCCGCCGGCCATGGCTGTCGTCACCGGCTCTCCGAGCAGCAGTGCGCCAAGTCCGACGCCGCAGACCGGTACCAGGTTGTTGAAGACTGCCGTACGGGCCGGTCCCAGCTGGCGGACCCCCTGGTAGTACCAGACAAAGGCCACCACTGTTCCCAGTGCGCCCAGATAGGCGATGGTTGCCACATGCGTCAGGCTGACCTGTCTGGCCGACCATTGCGTCCACTCGCTGGCGGCGCCTGCCAGCAGCATTCCCAGACCCCAGAACGTGGCGTAGCAGGTGGCGGCAACCGGCGACGGTCCGGCCAGAGCCAGCCGGCCGACCAGCGTATAGGCCGCCCAGCTGGTTACGGCGCCCAGCATCATCAGTTCACCGCGTCCGAAAGCCCGGGCCAGGTCGTGGATGGCAGCGACAGGCTCACCGCGACTGATGATGATACAGGCTCCTGCGAGTGCCAGTGCAATGCCGCCCCATTGGCGGGTGGCCAGCCGTTCGCGCAGCAGCAGGGCCGCAGCCAGTGCTGTCAGGGCCGGATTCAGCGCCACGAACAGGGCCGTGCGGCTGGCCGGCATGTCGGCCAGGGCTGAAAAGAAACAGAGGTTGTAGAGAAAAATGCCCGAGCAGCCCAGCAGTGCCGTGCACAGCATCTGCCGGTGGCTCAGGCGCGGCAGCCCGTCTTCGAGCAGCCGGGCCAGCAGCCACAGCAGGATGGCGGCCACTGCAAAGCGGCCGCTAGCTGCGGTGAAGGGCGGCAGGTCGGTTGCCAGCAGACGGCCGGCGATGAAGGTGCCGCCCCAGAGCAGGGCGACTGCGGCCAGTTGCAGGTAGATGCGCCAGACTGGCGCAGCCACGGTGCTGCTTACAGGGTGTGCAGCCATTGCACCAGCCAGAAAGTGAGCATGCCGCTGGCGAGCGTGGCCAGCGTGTGCCGGGTGCGGGCAGCTACCGCGATGGCCACTACTGCCGCTACCAGCCGGGGCTCCAGCGGCGAGCTGATCCATTTGCCGCCTGGCAGCAGTACGTCCGGCGTGATCAGGGCGGTCAGGATGGCCAGCGGGACGAAGCGCAGCCCCAGCCTGAGCCAGTCCGGCAGGGGGCGTTCTCCCAGAAGGCCGATGAAGGCGTAGCGCAGCAGGAAATTGACCAGCCCCAGCAGGGCAAACAGACCGACCAGCATCATCGGCGGCGTCTCCGGTTCATCCACATGCCGGCGGAAATGCCGAGGGCGGCGGCCACCAGGATGGCGAGCTTGTAAGGCAGGGCAGCAAAAACCAGTGCCGCCGTTCCGGCCATCACGATGGCGGCCCAGTCGGCCCGGTCACGTGCGGCCGGGACCACGACGGCGATGAAGGTCAGCGGCAAGGCAAAATCCAGCCCCCACGAGGCCGGGATGGTTTCGCCGGCCAGCAGTCCGGCCAGGGTGGCGAGTTGCCAGCCCAGCCACAGGTTGATGCCGGCCCCGATGAGGAACCAGTGCCTGAAGGGCATGTCTTGCACCCGCTCGAATTCGCGGATGGTGACGGCGTACGGTTCGTCGGTCAGCAGGTAGGCCATCAGGATTTTCCAGCCACGGCCCAGCCCGTGGCTGTGCGGCGCCATGGAAGCGCTGTAGAGCAGGTGGCGCAGGTTGATGACGGCGACGGTGAGCAGCATGACCACGACCGGAGCCTGGGCCGCCAGCAGCTGGCACAGCACGATCTGCGAACTGCCGGCGAGGACCAGCACGCTCATCAGCTGCGCCTGCCAGGCGGTCAGGCCGCTTTCCAGTGCCAGTACGCCAAACAGCATGCCAAAAGGAAACACGCCCAGCTGCAAGGGCAGCATCAGGCGGAAGCCGGCAAAAAACTGCTGCCGTGGTGATCGTGGCATGACATGAACATCGCTGGAACGGGACGCCCAGTGTGCCGTTCCCGGATATGTCGGTCAATTATGCTGATGATATTGACGGATCATGACTGACAACCGGCCCGAAGCCGTCCCGCATGGTTGCCAATCCTCATGACATCAAGTGTTTGTGCCAGATCATGTATTTTAAATTTAGCAATCGATTATATTTTGTGGTTCAGTAACCTGTAGCACATCGGGTTAACTACAGGTTGCAGGTCATGCGGACGCTCAAGGCACGCATTCTGGTGTGGAATACGGTTTTTCTGGTGGCGCTGGGCGCCCTGATGGTCGGGGTGGCATTCTGGCAGATGCGCACCTCCCTGCTTTCCACGCTGAACCAGGAAATCCATACGCTGGTCCAGGGGCAAACCCGGACGCTGGAATCGTGGTTGCAGGACAAGGAGCGCGTGCTGACCGGCATCGCCGGCCAGAACGAGCAGGGAGAAATCCCGCTGCGTGACCTCAAGCGGGCGGCGGCAATCGGCAATTACCCGGCAGTATTCTTTGCCTGGCCTGACGGACGCAGCCTGTTTTCTGACGGCTGGCAGGCACCGGCCAGCTGGGTGTCCTCCGAACGGCCGTGGTACCAGCCGGCGGTCAAGAGCAAGCAGGTCATCGTGACCGATCCCTTTACCAATGCCATGAACGGCCACAACATCGTGACGTTTGCCTACGCGCTGCGGCAGGACGGCGTGTTGCGGGGCGTGCTGGCGGCAGACATGGACATGGAAGAGATGGTCAAGGCCGTGCTTGGCAACATCGATATCCGTGGCGGGGGCTACATGTTCCTCGTGGACGAAAAAGGCATCCTGCTCTCGCATCCTGACAAGGAACTGGTGCTCAAATCCATCACGGCTTCGAATGCCAGCCTGACGCCAGAGCGGCTGGCGGAGTGGGCCGGTCGGGACCGGTTTGTCGAATCACCCCGCAATGACGGCGCCGACATGCTGCTGATGTGGGAGAAGGTGCCGGGTACCAACTGGTATCTTGGCGTGGCTACCTACAAGGAGGCCGTGCTGGCACCACTCGACACCCTGTTGCTGATGCTGGCCGGCAGCGGTGCATTCCTGATTGTACTGGTTGCGGCCATCAACTCATGGCTGACCCATCGTTCACTGCGTGGCCTGGCGCAATTGCAGCACACCATGACCGCCATTTCGCAGGGCGAGGGCGACCTGACCGTCCGTCTGCCAGAAGAGGGGCAGGACGAGCTGGCTGAAACCGCCCGGGCCTTCAATGTCTTCATCGGGCGCCTGCACGAGATGTTCCGCAACCTGCGGGAAGAGGCATCCGGCCTGGTGGACGACATCCAGCGCATCAACCAGCAGATGAACGGCATCGCCGGACGGTCGCGGCAAATGGCTGATCTTTCGTCGTCGAATGCCGCCACGCAAGAGGAAATCTCGGTCAGCATTGCCCACATTTCCGGCAATGCCGGCGATACCGACCAGCACGTCCGGGCCACGCACCGGCAACTGGAGCAGACGGCCAGTGACATCGAGTCGCTGGCGCACGGCATGGAGGCGACCATGCAGGCCGTGCAGGGCCTGCGGACGGTGCTGGACGGGCTGGACCAGCGTTCCGGGGAGATTTCCGGCATTACCGGCGTCATTCGTGACATTGCCGACCAGACCAACCTGCTGGCGCTGAATGCAGCCATTGAAGCTGCGCGCGCAGGGGAACAGGGGCGTGGTTTTGCCGTGGTGGCCGACGAGGTCCGCAAACTGGCCGAGCGGGCCGGTGCGGCCACGCAGGAGATCACCCTGATGATCAGCGCCGTGCGTCAGGAAACCGCCCAGGCCGTGCACGACATGGGCGCCACCGTGGAGTCGGTCAGCGCCGGGCTGGAGCAGACGCAGTCGGTGGTCGGTACCATCCGCGAGGCGCGGCATGCCATGGAGGATGTGGTGGGCAAGGTGGCGGAAATCACCGATTCGACCCAGGAGCAGCAGAATGCCAGCACCCTGCTGGCGCAAAGCACCGAGTCGATGAACAGCCATATCCTCGAAAACGACCGCAATCTCCAGGCGATCAGTGAAACGGTGGCCGGAGTGGACCTGGCCGCCCAGCATGTGGGCGATACCTTTGCGCGCTTCCGGCTTTGAGAATGAGTGGTTGGATTCTTGATTCGAATATTGACTTGTTTGCAGGATATCTTTGGTTGGGGGGGCAGCACAAGTGTTTTCATTATAAAAAAATTATGTATTATATATGGTTGGTATTTTATTGAGCCGGAGATGATAGGTGAAGAAAATTATTAGTAAGATTTCTAAAAAACTCAAAATGCGAGCTATCAAAAAGATACCTAAGTGGCGACAGGGGCAGGAGAGGTTTAAGGTTCAATACAATGGGAAATATAGCTATGGATTAGCTACTTATGGTATGCCAATTATTGAGGATTATGGGAGTGAGGCAGCCCTTGAAATAGGTTCTTATTGCTCAATTGCGTATGGTGTTAGAATATTTTTAGGTGGTAATCATCGAGTGGATTGGGTGTCAACATATCCATTTCCAATGATGTTTGATAATGAAAATGTTTCATCTATAGAGGGATGTAGTGTTTCTAAGGGGGGGGTTTTTATTGGCAATGACGTTTGGATTGGTTCGTGTGCTGTCATTATGTCTGGTGTAAGCGTTGGGGATGGTGCAGTGATTGCAGCAAATGCGGTTGTGACTAAGGATGTTCCGCCATATGCAGTAGTGGCAGGCAATCCGGCAAAAATTGTAAAATTCCGATTTTCACCTGAAATTATTGATTCGCTTCTCGAGATAAAATGGTGGGATTGGCCCTTGGAGAGGGTTGTGGAGTTTGCGCCAGATTTATGTCAAGAGAAAATACATTATTTTGTATCCAAGTTTTCTGAATTGGAAAGCAAGATTGAGGATGGCAAGCTAGAGATGGCTGTCTATTAGTTTTTGGGTTGATCAGGTGATATGTGTTGTATCTGCTATATGTGTAATGCGGGTTTTGTCTAATATGCAAGAACTGCATTGTAATAAATTGATTGTCATGGAGTGTGCGGCATAACTTTTGAAACAGTTGTTCAACCTATACTAAATCGTTTGTTTTTTTGAAGGATGGTTTTATTCGCTAGACGGATGGGCCATAGAGAGGTAATTGTCCAGTCCCGGACGATTGCAAACACGCTTCTTGAACAGTCCCGGGCGCTGTTTCTGCCATGCCATCATGGCCTGAACCGGTGTCTGGTGTTGCAGGGCCAACTGTGGCAGATGCTGGTTGTAGAGCCACACATAGCGTCCAGCGTGGTAGCCAGATCCTGCCCTGATTCGAACCGGTGCGTGGCCAGCACCTCGCTGATCTGGCCGTTGAATCGCTCGACCATCCCGTTCGTCTGCGGCATGCGTGGTTTGGTCAGCCGGTGCTCAATCTCCAGCGCGGCACACAGCCGGTCGAATTCATGCTCGCCGCTGGCCTGCTTCTGCCGGTTGAACAGGCGGTCGGTGAACTCGCTGCCGTTATCGGTCAGGATGGTCTGGATGTGGCACGGCGCCACCTTCTGCAGCGCTTTCAGAAAGGCCTTGGCCGCCGCGGCCGTTTTGTCGGGTTTGATTTGCGCGAAGACCCGACGGGTGGCCCGGTCGATGGCCACAAACAGATAGCGGCGTGCCGTCTCGTCCGGCATCTGCGGCAGGTATTTGACGTCAATGTGGAAATAGCCGGGGTCGTATGCCTTGAACGGCTTGCGCACCAGTCGGGCTGGTGCAGGCTCCAGATCGCGCAGGCTGCCCACGTCATGCCGGCGCAAGCAACAATCCAGGCCTGAACGGGTACCGCCGGGTTGAGGAACTCGCGAACGACGACCAGCAGGTCATC
>NZ_AUHR01000024.1 GCF_000423285.1 Laribacter hongkongensis DSM 14985 | reverse complement strand
CCGAATTTCTTCGACAGAATGGTGGTGATCGCAGCAGTCAGCGTGGTCTTGCCGTGGTCAACGTGGCCGATGGTACCGACGTTCACGTGCGGCTTGGTACGTTCGAACTTTTCCTTAGCCATTTTGCTAAATCCTTGTCTCTAAAGATCAGAAAGAGCGGGCCGGCCAGAACCGGCCCTTGAAAATTACTTGCGGGCAGCCATCACGGCTTCGGCGACGTTGCGCGGCGCTTCCGAGTAGTGCTTGAACTCCATGGAGTAGGTCGCACGACCTTGGGTAGCAGAACGCAGGTCGGTCGAGTAGCCGAACATTTCAGCCAGCGGCACTTCGGCGCGAACCTTCTTGCCACCAAGACCGTCGTCATCCATGCCCTGGACAATACCGCGTCGGCGGGACAGGTCACCCATCACGTCACCCATGTACTCTTCCGGGGTTTCCACTTCGACAGCCATCATCGGTTCAAGGATGACCGGGCTGGCACGGCGCATGGCTTCCTTGAAGGCCATCGAGCCGGCCAGTTCAAAGGCGATCTGCGACGAGTCAACGTCGTGGTAGGAACCGAAGGTCAGGCGCACGGTCACGTCAACCACCGGGAAGCCGGCCAGAATACCGTTGTTGAGGGTGTTCTGGATCCCCTTGTCCACCGACGGGATGAATTCGCGCGGAATCACGCCACCCTTGATTTCGTCGAAGAACTGGTAGCCCTTGCCTTCACCGGACGGTTCCAGCGTGATCACGCAGTGACCGTACTGACCCTTGCCGCCAGACTGCTTGACGTGCTTGCCGTCAACATCGGTCACGGTCTTGGTGATGGTTTCGCGGTAAGCCACTTGCGGAGCACCCACGTTGGCTTCCACGCCGAATTCACGCTTCATGCGGTCGACAATGATTTCGAGGTGGAGTTCACCCATGCCCGAAATGATGGTCTGGCCGGATTCTTCGTCGGTACGGACGCGGAACGAGGGATCTTCGCGAGCGAGGCGGCCGAGGGCGATGCCCATCTTTTCCTGGTCGGCCTTGGTCTTCGGTTCAACGGCAACGTGAATCACCGGCTCCGGGAATTCCATGCGTTCCAGAATGATCGGCGCATCAACGGCACACAGGGTTTCACCGGTAGTGACATCCTTCAGGCCGATGGCAGCGGCGATGTCGCCGGCACGCACTTCGTCGATTTCCTTGCGGTCGTTGGCGTGCATCTGCACGATACGGCCGATGCGTTCCTTCTTGTCCTTCACCGAGTTCAGCACGGTGTCACCCGAGCTGACCACGCCGGAGTAGGCACGGAAGAAGGTCAGCTGACCCACGTACGGGTCGTTCATCAGCTTGAATGCCAGAGCCGAGAACGGAGCTTCGTCCGAAGCCGGACGAATGGCCGGCTGGCCGTCTTCTTCACCGGTGATCGGCGGCACGTCGATCGGCGACGGCAGCAGTTCGATCACGGCGTCCAGCATGCGCTGCACACCCTTGTTCTTGAACGCGGTACCGCACAGCATCGGCTGGATTTCGCAGTTCAGGGTACGGGTACGCAGACCGCCGATGATTTCCTCTTCCGAGAGCTCGCCCTCTTCCAGGTACTTGTTCATCAACTCTTCGCTGGCCTCGGCAGCTGCCTCGACCATTTTTTCGCGCCATTCCTGGGCCACGGACTCGAGGTCGGCCGGAATGTCACCGTATTCGAACTTCATGCCCTGGCTGGCTTCGTCCCAAATGATGGCTTTCATCTTCAGGAGATCGACCACGCCTTCGAAACCGTCTTCGGCGCCGATCGGCACCACGACCGGAATCGGATTGGCGCGCAGGCGGGTCTGCATCTGCTCGACCACGCGGAAGAAGTTCGCACCCTGGCGGTCCATCTTGTTGACGAACGCCAGACGCGGCACCTTGTACTTGGTGGCCTGACGCCACACGGTTTCGGACTGCGGCTGAACGCCGCCCACCGCGCAGTACACCATCACGGCACCGTCCAGCACGCGCATGGAACGCTCCACCTCAACGGTGAAGTCCACGTGCCCCGGGGTATCGATGATGTTGAAGCGGTGTTCCGGGAACTGCAGGCTCATCCCCTTCCAGAAGGTGGTGGTCGCAGCCGAGGTAATGGTGATACCGCGTTCCTGTTCCTGCTCCATCCAGTCCATGGTGGCAGCACCGTCGTGCACTTCACCGATCTTGTGGTTCACACCGGTGTAGAACAGGATGCGTTCGGTCGTCGTCGTCTTACCGGCGTCGATGTGAGCGGAAATACCGATGTTGCGGTAGCGCTCAATGGGGGTTTTTCTAGCCACAGCCAAAACCTTTTCAGCAAACAAAGAACATTAGAAGCGGAAGTGCGAGAACGCCTTGTTCGCTTCGGCCATGCGGTGGACTTCGTCGCGCTTTTTCATTGCGCCGCCACGGCCTTCGGCCGCATCGAGCAATTCACCAGCCAGACGCAGATCCATCGACTTTTCGCCGCGCTTGCGAGCGGCTTCGCGCAGCCAGCGCATTGCCAGAGCCAGACGGCGTGCCGGGCGGACTTCAACCGGAACCTGGTAGTTGGCACCACCCACGCGGCGGGATTTCACTTCCACCACCGGCTTGGCATTGGCAATGGCGGTCGAGAACACTTCGATCGGGTTCTTGCCGGTCTTTTTCTCGACTTGCGCCAAGGCGCCGTAGACGATGCGTTCGGCAACAGCCTTCTTGCCGTCGATCATCACGACGTTCATGAACTTGGACAGCTCGACGCTACCGAACTTCGGATCCGGCAATACGTCGCGCTTGGGGACTTCTCTACGTCTTGGCATAACAACCTCGATAATTGTTCAGTTGAGCGGTTTTCCGCCCGCGATCACCCAGCAGGATGACCACTTACTCCGGCCTCCACAGAGGAGTGCCGTTCCAGCAAACCCGATTACTTCGGACGCTTAGCGCCGTACTTCGAACGGGACTGCTTGCGGTCCTTCACGCCGGCGGTATCCAGCGAACCGCGCACGGTGTGGTAACGCACACCCGGCAAGTCCTTCACACGACCGCCGCGGATCAGCACGACGCTGTGTTCCTGCAGGTTGTGGCCTTCACCGCCGATGTACGAAATCACTTCGAAGCCGTTGGTCAGGCGCACCTTGCACACCTTACGCAGAGCCGAGTTCGGCTTCTTCGGCGTGGTGGTGTACACGCGGGTGCAGACACCGCGCTTCTGCGGGCAGGCTTCAAGCGCCGGCACCTTGCTTTTCGCCTTGATGGCGAGACGTCCTTTACGGACGAGCTGGTTGATGGTTGGCATACTTTAAGGTTCCTAAAGTGTCAACGGCGGCAACATGCCGCCAAAAAGACGCCGGATTATAGGGGAGCCATCGGGCAGACGTCAACGCAAGCACCGACGCCCCAGCGGGCTAACCCGTTGGGGCGTCGGCGTTTTTTGCCTTAGAACGCCGAGTGCGCCTGACCGTCCGGGCTGGCGGTCATGGCATCACCGGTCAGCAGATCATTGATCTGGCTCTGGCGATGCCGGTTTTTGTGATAGGCCAGACCGGTTCCGGCCGGGATCAGGCGGCCCACGATCACGTTTTCCTTCAGGCCGCGCAGGTCGTCCTTCTTGCCCATGATGGCGGCTTCGGTCAGCACGCGGGTGGTCTCCTGGAACGACGCCGCCGAGATGAACGAGTCGGTCGACAGCGAGGCCTTGGTGATGCCGAGGAGCACGTTATCGAAGCGGGCAGCTTCCTTGCTGTCCGCAGCCATGCGGTCGTTGACGTCGTACACCTCGGAACGCTCGACCTGTTCACCCACGATGAAGTCGGTGTTGCCGGCATCGTTGATGATCACGCGACGCAGCATCTGGCGGATGATCACCTCGATGTGCTTGTCGTTGATCTTCACGCCTTGCAGGCGGTAGACCTCCTGCACTTCCTGCACGATGTAGCGCGACAACGCCTCGATACCCTGCAGACGCAGGATGTCGTGCGGATCGACCGGACCGTCGACGATCAGTTCGCCGCGGTTCACCACCTGACCGTCGTGTACCAGCACGTGCTTTTCCTTCGGGATCAGCGTTTCGTGCGCAATGCCTTCCAGGTCGGTGATCACCAGGCGCTGCTTGCCCTTGGTGTCCTTGCCGAACGACACGGTACCGGTCACGTCGGCCAGCATGCCGGCATCCTTCGGCGAGCGGGCTTCGAAGAGCTCGGCCACGCGCGGCAGACCACCGGTAATGTCGCGGGTCTTCGAGGTTTCCTGCGGAATACGGGCCAGCACTTCGCCGACGCCCACTTCCTGACCATCACGCACCGTGATGATGGCGCCGACCTGGAAGGTGATGTTCACCGGCGTATCGGTACCGGCCAGCCTCACTTCGAGGCCGTTTTCGTCCAGCAGCTTGACCTGCGGACGCAGCACCTTGGAAGCCGAGCCACGACGTTTCGGGTCGATCACCACGAGGGTCGACAGACCGGTCACATCGTCCACCTGCTTGGCGACGGTCGTGCCTTCCTCGACGTTTTCGAAGCGGACGCGGCCACCGTATTCGGTGATGATCGGACGGGTGTGCGGGTCCCAAGTCGCCAGCACGGTACCGGCCTTGATCGACAGGCTGTCGGTCACCAGCAGCGTGGCGCCGTACGGAATGTTGTGGCGCTCGCGCTCGCGACCGGTACGGCCGTCAGGCAGCTCTTCGTGCACCACCACCTCGCCGGAACGTGCGATCACGACCAGTTCGCCCTTGTCGTTCTTGACGTAGCGCATCTGGCTCGAGAAGCTGATCACACCGTTGGACTTCGATTCCACTTGGCTGGCCGCCGCATTACGCGAGGCGGCACCACCGATGTGGAAGGTCCGCATGGTGAGCTGCGTACCCGGTTCACCGATCGACTGGGCGGCGATGACGCCGACGGCTTCGCCCGTGTTGACGAGCTTGCCGCGACCCAGGTCACGACCGTAGCACTTGGCGCACAGGCCGTAGCGGGTTTCGCAGGTGATCGGCGTGCGCACCTTGACTTCGTCGATGCCGAGCTGGTCAACCAGGTCGACGAGCTGTTCGTCGAACAGGCTGCCCGATTCGATCACGGTTTCGCCGGTCGCCGGGTTGACGACGTCAATCGCGGCCACACGACCGAGGATGCGGTCACGCAGGGCTTCGACCACGTCACCACCCTGTACCACTGCCTTCATCACGACGCCGTTGCTGGTGCCGCAATCGGTTTCGATCACTACCAGATCCTGGGTCACGTCGACCAGACGACGGGTCAGGTAACCGGAGTTGGCGGTCTTCAGCGCGGTATCGGCCAGACCCTTGCGGGCACCGTGGGTCGAGATGAAGTACTGCAACACCGTCAGGCCTTCGCGGAAGTTCGCGGTAATCGGCGTTTCGATGATCGAGCCGTCCGGCTTGGCCATCAGGCCCCGCATGCCGGCCAGCTGGCGGATCTGTGCCGCGCTACCCCGGGCACCGGAGTCGGCCATCATGTAGATCGAGTTGAAGGATTCCTGGTCGACTTCCTTGCCTTCGCGGTCGATGACCTTCTGGGTCTTGAGCTGGTCCATCATGGCCTTGGCGACCTTGTCGCCGCACTTGCCCCAGATGTCCACCACCTTGTTGTAGCGCTCGCCCTGGGTCACCAGACCCTGGCGGTACTGCTCTTCGATTTCCTTGACCTCGTTCTGGGCCTCGGCCAGCAGTTCGCCCTTGTTGGTCGGGATCAGCATGTCATCGACGCAGATCGAGATGCCGCCACGGGTCGAGTAGCTGAAACCGGTGTACATCAGCTGGTCGGCGAACACCACGGTGTCCTTGATGCCGCAGCGACGGAACGAGACGTTGATGAGCTTGGAAATTTCCTTTTTCTTCAGCGCCTTGTTGATGTGCTCGAACGGCAGGCCCTTGGGCAGGATTTCCGACAGCAGTGCACGGCCAACGGTGGTTTGCACACGGCGCAGCACCGGCTGGAATTCGCCCTGCTCGTCCTTTTCCCACTCGACCAGACGCACGGTGATGCGGGTGCCGAGTTCGACCTGGCGGGTTTCGTAGGCACGGCTGACTTCACCTACGTCGGAGAAGGTCATGCCTTCGCCGCGACCGTTGATCTTGTCTCGGGTGATGTAGTAAAGACCCAGCACGATATCCTGCGACGGCACGATGATCGGCTCGCCGTTGGCGGGCGACAGCACGTTGTTGGAAGACAGCATCAGGGTGCGGGCTTCCATCTGCGCCTCCAGCGACAGCGGCACGTGGACGGCCATCTGGTCACCGTCGAAGTCGGCGTTGAAGGCGGTACATACCAGCGGGTGCAGCTGGATGGCCTTGCCTTCGATCAGCACCGGTTCGAATGCCTGGATACCCAGACGGTGCAGGGTCGGTGCGCGGTTGAGCATGACCGGATGTTCGCGGATGACATCCTCAAGGATGTCCCACACTTCCGGCACTTCCTGCTCGACCAGCTTCTTGGCCGCCTTGATGGTGGTGGCGAGGCCCAGCACTTCCAGCTTGTGGAAAATGAACGGCTTGAAGAGCTCAAGCGCCATTTTCTTCGGCAGGCCGCACTGGTGCAGGCGCAGGGTCGGACCCACGGTAATCACGGAACGACCGGAGTAGTCGACGCGCTTGCCCAGCAGGTTCTGGCGGAAGCGGCCGCCCTTGCCCTTGATCATGTCGGCCAGCGACTTCAGCGGACGCTTGTTGGCACCGGTCATGGCCTTGCCGCGACGACCGTTGTCGAGCAGCGAATCCACCGATTCCTGCAGCATGCGCTTTTCGTTGCGCACGATGATTTCCGGTGCGCGCAGTTCCAGCAGCCGCTTGAGACGGTTGTTGCGGTTGATGACGCGACGGTAGAGGTCGTTCAGGTCGGAGGTCGCAAAGCGGCCCCCATCCAGCGGCACCAGCGGGCGCAGCTCCGGCGGCAGCACCGGCAGCACTTCGAGGATCATCCATTCCGGCTTGATGCCGGTGCGCTGGAAGGCCTCGAGCACCTTGAGGCGCTTGGCGATCTTCTTGATCTTGGTTTCCGAATTGGTGGCGTCGAGTTCGGCACGCAGGGTTTCCACCTCGCTGTCGAGCGCCAGGCTCTTGAGGAGTGCGCGCACGCCTTCGGCACCCATCAGGGCTTCGAATTCGTCACCGTACTCTTCGAGCTTGTTGAGGTAGTCCTCTTCGGTCAGCAACTGCTTGCGGTTGAGCGGAGTCATGCCCGGCTCGGTCACCACGTAGGCTTCGAAGTACAGCACGCGTTCGATGTCGCGCAGGGTCATGTCGAGCACCATGCCCAGACGCGACGGCAGCGACTTCAGGAACCAGATGTGGGCCACCGGCGAGGCGAGGTCGATGTGACCCATGCGCTCACGGCGCACTTTCGACAGGGTGACTTCAACGCCGCACTTTTCGCAGATCACGCCGCGGTGCTTGAGACGCTTGTACTTGCCGCACAGGCACTCGTAGTCCTTGATCGGGCCGAAGATGCGGGCGCAGAACAGGCCGTCCCGTTCCGGCTTGAAGGTACGGTAGTTGATGGTCTCGGGCTTTTTGACTTCGCCAAAAGACCAGGCACGGATGGTATCCGGCGACGCGATGCCGATCTTGATCGCGTCGAATTCTTCTTCTTGCGTGACTTGCTTGAAGAGGTCGAGCAGAGCTTTCATGTCTTCTCCGGTGAGAAGTGAGGCGCAGGTGCGGGTGTCATCTTGACACCCGCCCCACTACTCACGGGTCAGTAACGTTCGAGGTCGATGTCGAGGCCGAGGGAACGGATTTCCTTGACCAGCACGTTGAACGATTCCGGCATGCCGGCGTCGATCTTGTGCTCGCCCTTGACGATGTTTTCGTACATCTTGGTCCGGCCGTTCACGTCGTCCGACTTGACGGTAAGCATTTCTTGCAGCGTGTAGGCGGCACCGTAGGCTTCCAGTGCCCACACTTCCATTTCACCGAAGCGCTGACCACCGAACTGTGCCTTGCCGCCCAGCGGCTGCTGGGTCACGAGGCTGTACGGGCCGGTCGAACGGGCGTGCATCTTGTCGTCAACCAGGTGGTGCAGCTTCAGGAAGTGCATCACGCCGACAGTGACCTTGCGGTCGAAGGCTTCGCCGGAGCGGCCATCGAACAGGGTCATCTGGGTCTTGGAACCGTTGAAGCCCAGTTGCGGCGTGCGCGGGTCTTCGTCCGGATAGGCGAGATCCAGCATCTTGCGGATTTCTTCTTCCTTGGCACCATCGAACACCGGGGTCGAGAACGGCATGCCGCGACGCAGGTTTTCGGCCAGCATGCGGATTTCGTCGTCGCTCAGGCCGGCAATGTCTTCCTGCTTGCCGGCGCTGTTGTAGACCTTTTCGATGTAGGCGCGCAGGTCGGCCACGGCGGCTTCGGCCTTCAGCATCTTGTCGAACTGCTGGCCGATGCCCTTGCCGGCCCACCCGAGGTGCACTTCGAGGATCTGGCCGATGTTCATGCGTGACGGCACGCCCAGCGGGTTCAGCACGATGTCGACCGGCGTACCGTCAGCCATGTACGGCATGTCTTCCACCGGCAGGATCTTCGAGACCACACCCTTGTTACCGTGACGGCCGGCCATCTTGTCACCCGGTTGCAGGCGACGCTTCACGGCGATGTACACCTTGACCATCTTCTGCACGCCCGGGGGCAGTTCGTCGCCCTGGGTCAGCTTGCGCTTCTTGTCTTCGAACTTTTCGTCGAATTCGACGCGCTTCTGGGCCAGCGATTCCTTCATCAGCTCCAGCTGGCGCGCGATGTCTTCATCCGCCATGCGGATGTCGAACCAGTCGTGCTTGGACAGCAGGCTGTTGAGGTATTCGAGGTCAATCGCGGTGCCCTTGGGCAGGCGCTTCGGACCACCGTTGGCCACCTTGCCGATGATCAGGCGTTCGATACGGCTGAAGGCGTCGTTTTCGAAAATACGCACCTGGTCGTTCAGGTCGAGGCGGTAGCGCTTGAGCTCGGCGTCGATGATCGACTGGGCGCGCTTGTCGCGTTCGATGCCTTCGCGGGTGAACACCTGCACGTCGATGACGGTGCCCTGCATGCCGGTCGGCACGCGCAGCGAGGTGTCTTTCACGTCGCTGGCCTTTTCACCGAAGATGGCGCGCAGGAGCTTTTCTTCCGGCGTCAGCTGGGTTTCGCCCTTCGGGGTCACCTTGCCGACCAGCACGTCACCGGCTTCGACTTCGGCACCGATGTACACGATGCCGGCGTCGTCCAGACGGCCCTGCATGCGCTCGGACAGGTTCGGGATGTCGCGGGTGATTTCTTCCGGTCCGAGCTTGGTGTCACGGGCCACCACCGACAGTTCCTCGATGTGGATCGAGGTGTAGCGGTCGTCGGCCACCACGCGCTCGGAGATCAGCACCGAGTCTTCGTAGTTGTAACCGTTCCACGGCATGAAGGCGATGGTCATGTTCTGGCCGAGGGCGAGTTCGCCCAGGTCAGTCGATGCACCGTCGGCAATCACGTCGCCACGCGCCACCACATCGCCGACCTTCACGATCGGACGCTGGTTGATGTTGGTGTTCTGGTTGGAGCGGGTGTACTTGACGAGGTTGTAGATGTCGACACCCACTTCGCCGGCGACGGCTTCGTCGTCATTGACGCGGATCACCACACGGGTGGCATCGACATAGTCGACCACGCCGCCGCGCTGGGCGGCAATGGCGGTACCCGAGTCGACGGCCACGGCGCGTTCGATGCCGGTGCCGACGAACGGCTTTTCGGCACGCAGGCACGGTACGGCCTGGCGCTGCATGTTGGCACCCATCAGGGCGCGGTTGGCGTCATCGTGCTCAAGGAACGGAATCAGCGAAGCCGCGACCGACACCACCTGGCTGGTAGCCACGTCCATGTACTGGACACGGTCCGGCGTGGCGAGGATGGTTTCGCCCTTTTCGCGGCAGGTCACCAGTTCGTCGACCAGCGTGCCGTCGGCGTTCAGCGTGGCGTTGGCCTGGGCGATCACGTAGCGGCCTTCTTCGATGGCCGACAGGTAATCGATCTGGTCGGTCACCTTGCTGTCGACCACGCGGCGATACGGCGTTTCGAGGAAGCCGTAGTCGTTGGTACGCGCGTAGATGGCCAGCGAGTTGATCAGGCCGATGTTCGGGCCTTCCGGCGTTTCGATCGGGCACACGCGGCCGTAGTGGGTCGGGTGCACGTCACGTACTTCAAAGCCGGCGCGTTCGCGGGTCAGACCGCCCGGGCCCAGGGCCGATACGCGGCGCTTGTGGGTCACTTCGGACAGCGGGTTGGTCTGGTCCATGAACTGCGACAGCTGGCTGGAGCCGAAGAATTCCTTGATGGCAGCGCTGACCGGCTTGGCGTTGATCAGGTCATGCGGCATCAGGTTGTCGGACTCGGCCTGGTTCAGGCGTTCCTTGACAGCGCGCTCGACACGCACGAGGCCGGCGCGGAACTGGTTTTCGGCCAGTTCGCCGACCGAACGCACGCGACGGTTGCCGAGGTGATCGATGTCATCCACTTCGCCACGGCCGTTGCGCATTTCCACCAGGAGCATGATGACGGCAACGATGTCGTCGTAGTCCAGCGTGCCCGGACCGGTTTCGCCACGCTCGCCGACGCGTTCGTAGAAACGCTTGATCCAGCCCGGTGCCTTGTCGTCCAGATGGGCGTAGGCACGGCGGTTGAACTTCATGCGGCCGACGCGCGATAGGTCGTAGGATTCTTCGTTGAAGAACAGGCGCTGGAACAGGGCCTCGACCGCATCTTCGGTCGGCGGCTCGCCCGGGCGCATCATGCGGTAGATGGCAACGCGGGCCGACAGCTGGTCGTTGACGTCATCGCTGCGCATGGTCTGGGCGATGTAGGCGCCATGATCCAGCTCATTGACGAACAGCACGTCGACGGTTTCGATTTCGGCGATGGCAAACTTGGCCAGCGTTTCTTCGGTGATTTCGTTGTTGGCGCGCGCGATGATCTCTCCGGTTTCCGGATGGATCACGGTCCTGGCCAGCACCTTGCCCAGCAGGGTGTCGGCCGGCACTTCGATCTCGGTGATGCCGGCAGCCTGGATGTCACGGATCGTCTTGGCGGTGATGCGCTTGTCTTTTTGAGCCAGCACGCGACCGTCCGGAGCCACGATGTCGGACTTGGCCACTTCACCGCGCAGGCGCTCGGGCACCACGGCCATGTAGACGCCGTCACGGGTCAGACGGAAGCTGTCGGTATCGTAAAACTCGGACAGGATGCGCTCCTCGCTGTAACCCAGCGCCTTGAGGAGCGTCGTCACCGGCATTTTGCGGCGACGGTCGATACGGAAATAGAGCAGGTCCTTCGGATCGAATTCGAAGTCGAGCCAAGAGCCGCGGTACGGAATGATGCGGGCGGAGAACAAGAGCTTGCCCGAGCTGTGGGTCTTGCCGCGGTCGTGCTCGAAGAACACGCCCGGGCTGCGGTGCAGCTGGGAGACGATGACGCGCTCGGTACCGTTGATGATGAACGAACCGTTCTGGGTCATCAGCGGGATTTCACCCATGTACACGTCGTTTTCGCGGACTTCCTTGACAACCGGCTTGGAGGACTCACGGTCGAGGATGGTCAGGCGGATGCGCGCACGCAGGGGCGCGGCAAAAGTAATGCCGCGCAGCTGGCATTCCGGCACGTCGAACGGCGGATCACCCAGGACATAGTGGACAAAGTCGAGACGTGCGTAACCGTTGTTGCTGAGGATCGGAAAGATCGAACGGAACGCTGCTTCGAGGCCCGCATTCTCACGCCGGTCGAACGGCACGCCGAGCTGCAGGAAGTCGGCGTACGAGTCGATCTGCGTCGCCAGCAGGAATGGGACGTCGAGAACGGTTTCGCGCTTGGCGAAGCTTTTGCGAATCCGCTTCTTCTCAGTAAACGAATAACTCATAGAGTCTCCATCGAGGTGGGTGGCGCAAGGAATCAAAGGTCAACAGCCTGGCTGCTGCGTTTGAATGTTGACGTTTGATGACTCAGGACCGGCAACGTTGTTCAGTCTTTAAAGATCGGCACAGAAGGTTACAAGCGCAATAAGGCCGGCGGATTCCTCCGCCAGCCTTGCGATCGGTAATTGGCTTACCGATTACTTGATTTCAGCCTTGGCACCGGCTTCGGTCAGCTGCTTCAGCATGGCTTCGGCATCAGCCTTCGACACGCCTTCCTTCACGGTCTTCGGAGCGCCGTCAACCATGTCCTTGGCTTCCTTCAGACCCAGACCGGTCAGGGCACGCACGACCTTGATCACGTTGACCTTGTTGTCGCCAGCAGCGGTCAGGACCACGTCGAACTCGGTCTTTTCTTCAGCAGCAGCAGCAGCGCCGGCAGCCGGGGCAGCAACGGCCATGGCAGCAGCGGACACGCCGAACTTCTCTTCGAACGCCTTCACGAGGTCGTTCAGTTCCATCACGGTCATCGCGCCAACGGCTTCGAGGATGTCGTCTTTGGTGATAGCCATTTGTTAAATCTCCAGTATTGGGTATTCGGTAGTAGATCTGTGGAATCAGGCAGCGACGGCTTCGCCTTCGCCCTTCTTCTCGGCAACAGCGGCGAGCACGCGGGCCATGCCGGAAACCGGGGCCTGCATCACGAACAGCAGCTTGGACAGCAGCTCATCGCGGCTCGGGATCGAAGCCAGCTCAGCCACTTCGGCGGTGCCAAGCACCTTGCCGTCGTAGGAACCTGCCTTGATGACGATCTTGTTGTCGACTTTGGCAAAGTCGTTCAGCACCTTGGCGGCAGCAACCGGATCTTCCGAAATGCCGTAGACCAGCGGGCCAACCATTTGGTCGGCCAGACCGGCGAACGGGGTATCGGCAACCGCACGGCGAGCCAGCGTGTTCTTCAGGACACGCAGGTAAACGCCTTGCTCACGCGCCTTGGCGCGGAGCTTGGTCATGCTGCTCACCTCAATGCCACGATATTCGGCGACCACGATGGTCTGAGCAGTCGCAACTTGCGCTGCGATCTCGGCCACTACCGCCTTCTTATCTTCCAGATTGAGACTCAAGGTCTACCCTCCTAGCGTTGAGGAAACGGTTCGTAACCGGGGTCACGAACCACTTTCATAACGGCGACCTTCGCAGGAGACATCTCTTGCACCTCGCGAACGGAGGTGCGGAATCGTCTGCTTTCGGGTACACCATCTGCGTAGGAGACTGCTGCGGGCAGTCATTAAACCATCCGGTTCCTACGGTCTTTGACAATCTGGTCCCGCGAGGAACCAGCCCAAAGTTCTTTTTGCCGGAAACTTTCCCGACACCGGACCCGAGTCCGGAAATACAAACCGGGCCATCTTTTACAGACAACCCGGATATCGATCAAGCCTGAGCGACGAGCGTCACCTGATCAACACGCACACCAACACCCATGGTGCTGGAAACTGCGATCTTCTTCAGGTAAACACCCTTGGAAGCAGCCGGCTTGGCCTTTTGCAGTGCATCAACCAGAGCACCGAGGTTTTCACGCAGCGCTTCAACATCGAAAGAGGCACGACCGATAGTGGCGTGAATGATACCAGACTTGTCGGTACGGTACTGCACCTGACCGGCCTTGGCGTTCTTCACGGCTTCAGCCACGTTCGGGGTCACGGTACCGACTTTCGGGTTCGGCATCAGGCCACGCGGCCCGAGGATCTGGCCCAGTTGACCAACGATACGCATGGCGTCCGGCGAAGCGATCACCACGTCGAAGTTGAGGTTACCCTTCTTGACTTCGTCGGCAAGGTCTTCAAAACCCACGATGTCAGCACCGGCTGCCTTGGCAGCTTCGGCATTGGCACCCTGGGTGAAGACGGCAACGCGCACGCTCTTGCCGGTACCACGCGGCAGCACCACGGAACCACGCACCACCTGGTCGGATTTGCGCGGATCAACACCGAGGTTGACGGCCACATCGATGGATTCGTCAAACTTGGCCGTAGCAGCCCCCTTCACCAGCGAGATTGCCTCGTCAACCGGGTAAAGCTTGTTGCGGTCAACCGTTGCCTTGAGGGCAGCCAGACGCTTGGAAACCTTAGCCATTACACGCCCTCCACTTCGATGCCCATGCTGCGAGCCGAACCGGCGATGGTACGCACGGCGGCGTCCATGTCGGCAGCGGTCAGGTCAGGCTGCTTGGTCTTGGCGATTTCTTCCAGCTGGGCGCGATTGAGCTTGCCCACCTTGTCGGTATGCGGCTTCGGGCTGCCCTTCTGCACGCCCGCGGCCTTCTTGATCAGAATGGTCGCCGGCGGAGTCTTCATGATGAAGGTGAAGGACTTGTCCGCGTAGGCAGTGATCACCACCGGAATCGGCAAACCCGGCTCAACACCCTGAGTCTGGGCGTTGAAGGCCTTGCAGAATTCCATAATGTTCAGGCCGCGCTGACCAAGAGCCGGACCGATCGGAGGCGACGGGTTGGCTTTACCAGCGGGCACTTGCAGCTTGATATAGCCGACAATTTTCTTTGCCACGATTAAAACTCCTGATTTGGGTCGTTAACGCGGAGTTATCAGCTCCGCTGCCCGATAAAAAACGCCAGCCAACATGACCAGCGGATTGAAACCAGAACGCTTACAGCTTTTCGACCTGGTTGAACTCCAGCTCAACCGGCGTGTCGCGCCCGAAAATCTGCACGGACACACGCAACCGGCTGCGCTCGTAGTTGACCTCGTCAACCACGCCATTGAAATCTGCAAACGGACCGTCGGAAACCCGTACCTTTTGCCCTACCTCAAACAACACCTTGGGCTTGGGTTTCTCCACGCCCTCCTGGATCTGCTGCATGATGGCATCGACCTCGGACGGCTTGATCGGTGCCGGACGGTTGGCAGTACCTCCGATGAAGCCGGAGACTTTCGGCGTACTCTTGACCAGATGCCAAGTGTCGTCGTTCATTTCCATTTCCACCAGCACGTAGCCGGGGAAAAACTTGCGTTCGGCCAGCGTGCGCTTGCCATTCTTGATGTCAACCACTTCTTCGACCGGCACCAGAATCTTGCCGAACAGGTGTTGCATCTCGGCACGCTCGATACGTTCCCTCAGAGCCTTCTGGACGCTCTTTTCAAAGCCGGAGTAGGCGTGAACCACATACCATTTCATCACGTTATCCTCGGCCCAAAATCAGATCATAAAACAGCCATGACAGGCCGGAATCCACCAGCCACATGAACAGCGCCAGCACCAGGACAAACAAGAACACCAACCCGGTCAACTGGGTTGCCTCCTTACGAGTCGGCCAGACCACCTTCTTGGCCTCACCGACCGAGTCCTGCGCATATGTCACGAAAGACTTGCCCGGCGCAGACAGCCAGACAGCCCCGGCAGCCAGCAACACCCCGGCAACCACCATGGCAACACGCGCCACCGTTTGCGACTCGGGCACCAAGTAGTAACCGGCAATCCCGGCCACAACCAGCAATCCGGCCAGCACAAGTTTCAGTTTATCTTGCAGTTCCATGCGGACAGTTTTCTTTTGCCGATACAGCAAAAGACCAACCGGCGACACTGCGCCGGTTAGTCTTGTATTTGGCAGGCCAGGAGGGTCTCGAACCCCCAACCCTCGGTTTTGGAGACCGATACTCTACCAATTGAGCTACTGGCCTAAGGGTTGAATATGGTGCCACAAAACGGGCACCATATCAATTACTTGATGATCTTGGCGACGACACCGGCACCCACGGTACGACCACCTTCGCGGATGGCGAAGCGCAGGCCGTCTTCCATGGCGATCGGCGCG
>NZ_AUHR01000023.1 GCF_000423285.1 Laribacter hongkongensis DSM 14985 | reverse complement strand
CGCCACGGCCGATCCGGTCCGGCTGCAGGCATGGCGCATGGATGCCCCTTATCGGGCGCAGATGCTGGCCGGCATGCCGGAAGGGCTCCACCGGGCATGGTCGCATGCCTGCGAGCGGACGTTCTTCAACCCGGCCATGCCGCAGGGTCAAGCCCGCCGGGCCGCAAACATCGGACTGCGCCGGCGCAGCCAGCATGCACGGAAGGTGGCCAGCAAGCTGCCGCTGGTGGTGGATCACGAACAGATCGACGGCAAGGCCCGCGAGGTTGCGCGGGCGGCCCGGTTGCAGCTGTCCCGTGCCGGCCGGCATTTCGATGCCGATGCCAGCTGGGAGGCGGTCGAGCAGATGGCCGAGCAGCTGGAACTGCCGCTGCCGGAGGTGGACGACGTGCGCGTGACGGCGCTCGGACTGCTGCACCGGGTGACTGATGACCGATTCTGGCTGCGCCGGGTGCGCGTGGCCTCGGCCCGTCGCCGCGAGCAACTGGAGCGCGCCTTCGGATGCGTGCACAAGAAATCCGGTGTCTATGTGTCGCACGACAACCTGGTCTGGTCACGCGGCCGCAAGCGCCGCAACAGCGACCTGATGGCGATGACGCGCATGGTCAGCAGTGCCGGTGACGACGTGCCGATGGAACAGGTGGTGGCAGCCTCGGTGGCCAATCCGGCCATCCGCCGCCAAGAGCTGATGGCGCGTATCGCCGGTGTTGAACGCCTGAGCCAGGACGCCGGCCACCGCGCCGTGTTCCTCACACTGACCGCGCCTAGTGCATTTCATGCCCGGCTGCACAGCGGCAGGCGCAATCCGGCCTGGAACGGCAGCAACGTGCGCGAAGCGCAGAAATGGCTGTCAAAGCGGTGGGCGCGGGTGCGGGCATGTTTCTCGCGCAAGAAGCTGGGCGTTTACGGGCTGCGGATTGCCGAGCCGCACCATGACGGCACGCCGCACTGGCATGTGCTGGTGTTCGGGCCGCAGCCGCAGTTGCGCAAAGCCGTGGCTGCCACACTGCGCTACTGGCGCAAGGACTACGCCGAAGAGCTGACGACCGAAGCCGCCCGACGCGCACGGGCACTGGCCAAGCCGATTGATCCGGCCAGGGGCAGCGCATCGGGCTACGTCGTGAAGTACGTGTGCAAGAACGTCGACGGCGCCGGAGTGCTGGACGGGGATTTTGAATCCGGTCTGGATGCGGCGGTCAGTGCCGAGCGGGTGCGGGCATGGGCCTCGGTGTGGGGCATCAGGCAGTTCCAGTTCTTCGGCACCCCGAGCGTGACGCTGTGGCGCGAAGCCCGCCGGGCCAGGGAGCAGCGCACCGGTACCGCCATTGATGCGGTGATCGAGGCGGCGGACGCCGGGCAGTGGGACCTGTTCACCAAAGCCATGGAAAGCCATCCGGCCGGGCTGGTGAAGAACACCACCGTCAATGATTTCGGGGAATTGGGAGAAAAGATCGTGGGAATTGTCGATCCGGCCACGGGGGTGGTGCTGACCACCCACGACAAGGTGTGGCGCATGGTCCGGACGCCGGTCATTCCGGGCCGGGACGGTGGCCGTCCGGACGCGGCGGACAGCCGCGCTTGGACTGGTGTCAATAACTGTACGGTCCCGAAAAAGCTGCTCAGGAGCAGCCGCGGCAAGGGTCAGGATGGTCCGTAGCAGGCGGTACCGGCCCACCAGATCGTGCGGGACGTGAAGCTCACGGCCGGCAGGCCGGGCAGGAAGATGAATAGGCCGACAGGTATGAAAAAACCGTTCATCTCAACGTGGAGGGCGCGACATGAAAGGAAACGACCATGACAAGCATTGCGGCACTTTACTGGGATTGTGTCATTGGCGTGGGGCGATCACTCGGTTCCCGTGCCTCGCTGGCTGATCTGGGGAGCACTGGGACTGGTTACAGCCTTGTGCTTTTACCCGAGCACGGAAGCCCTGAAACGCCTGCAGGGAGTGGCAGCATGAACACCTACGACCAGATCGAGGAATCGATCCACTTAATATTTTGGCGATACCAGCCGAAACCCGGAAGAAACCAAGGATGGGCTTGTGGAGCTGCGTGATCATATCGAAACGCTGCTTGAGGCACTTGCCACAGATGGAGTCGAGTGATGGATAACATGAACACCCTGAAACGTGCAGCAGAGCAGCTGCAAAGCCGTGCAGAGGAATTTGAAGCCCCTGACGGCTTATCAATCTGCATTGGGATCGATGCATGGAACGAATTTTTTGAAGTGTTTGACTCCGAGCTTGAGCGCATGACGCAAGCCGAATCCATACGTCAGCAGGCCCTCAAGGAAATTTCAGAACGGACATTCAATGCCGGAGCTGACGGTTATCTCAAGCAGATCAGCAAGAGATCAAGTCGCTTTAAATCAGCCGACATTGATCGCTTGGCACAGGCCGATCCGGTGGAACAGATGCTGGCTGCGCTGAAAGAACTGCGCGATGCGTATCAGGAATTCATGGGGATTCCAGCAGTTAAAGCAAATGCCGCAATCGCTGCCGCCGAGTCCGCCCCACGGCCTCCCCACGATATGCTGATGGCCGTGGCCGAGGCTGTGCGGACTGCATGCTTTGAATCGTGCAACGAAAACGACGGGGACTGGGCGGCTATCACCTCTCTGGACCTTGCTGAGATCATCGCTGAACTTGGAGCCGCTGAGGCAACCGGTCAGGCAAACAACCGGTCCGAGCCGGTTGCATGGATAGACGTGCTGGGCTGGAAGGCGGTGAGGCATGACCAAGCTGGGAACAGACCGGACGCTGAGCCTGGAAGAGGTTCAGGCAAGTCTGGCTGCCGTGGATCGCGGCCAGCAGGCGGCGATGAGGCGGGATGCCTATGAATTGCAGCAGGTAATGAATGAGATTCAGATCGCGTAGCATGCAGGAAGGCGATACAAAATGACCAAGGGATTGACTCGTCCGCGCTCGCACGGGAGGAGGCCGCTGACTCGCCGTCAGCTTTTCAAGCAGGTAGACCAGATGGCGCGGCAATTGCATGAGATGTCGTCCATGCTGTCGAAGGCAGAGGTGCCGTTTGAGCACAAACTATGGGATGCCGAGGAAGCAAGCCAGTACTTGGGTGTAAGCAAAAACAACTTCACCTACAACATTGCCAGCAGCCCTGGGTTCCCGGGGTATGCGGTCCTGCCAAATTCACGCAAGCGCCTTTGGCGGGCTAAAGACATCAGCGACTGGTTCCAGAAGAACCGAGGAAAGGCCCGCAAAGGGGCTTTGTAGATCAGTCGAGCAAATTGGCGACTTCGGCCATGTCCGGCGCGTAGTAGGTTTTCAGCAGGATGCGCAGGTCACGATGGCCACTGATTTTCGCCAGGGTCATCACGTCAACTTTTTTGGATAACCGGGTCAGGGCTTCACGGCGCGTATCGTGGAAATTGAGGTCTGCGTCAGACAGCCCTGCCCGTTCACGAATCTTGCGGAACAGTGCATCCCGGGTGGCATCCTCAAGCTGGAATACGCGCTCCCCCGATCGGACGCCTTCAAGCTGTCGCAGTATCCGCAGGGCCTCACTGGAAAGCGGGACGTTTCGTGCGTCACCGTTTTTTGTTCTTTCCAGGCGAGCAATCCTTCGGTCGAAATCCACATTCGGCCAATCCAGCCCGCAAATCTCGCCGCCACGCATGGCAGTCTCGATGGCGAACAAGACAGCTGCTCCGACACGGGACGTTGCTGTTTTTGGTGGCCGCTCACGGTCATAACCGGAAGCTATCAGGATGGCCTCGATCTCGTCATCCGACCAGCGGCGAGAGCGCGGGGGACTGGTTTGCGGCCACTCGATCTCACGCACTGGATTTGAGCGCAGCCATTGCCATTCTTTGACTGCTTTTGTGCACACGGGGCTCAAACTGGCAAGTTCCCGGCGGACACTTGCTGGCGAGACCTGAGTCAGTCGCCGGTCCCGCCAGTCAGCAAAGTGCTTGGGTCCAAGGTCTGAGAGCCAGATATTGGCCAGACGGTCTGACAAGATTCTGCGAAGCCGGATTTCTTCCTGTCGTCCGCCGCGCTTGCGAGTGGTAACCTCGACTATGTAGCGCTCAAGCAACTCGCCGAAGGTTTTTTTGGGCAGAGCGCCAGATGCAATGCTGGAAATTTCTGACTCGATATTTGTGGCCCAGCGCTGTGCCTCTGACCGGGTACGAAATGTCTCGCTTTTGTCGACTCCAGCCTTGCGAACCCGCGCCCGCCAACCATTTGAGCGTTTCTCAATCAGCGCCACAGATACCCTCCACCCCTATCAATTTTGGGACATTGCGTGGGGCGATTTTGGGTCAGTGAACACTGAAAAACAACGAAAATCGAGCAAAAACCAGACAAACAAAAAAGCCGTGAATCAAGGTAAACACCTGATTTCACGGCTTTTCGGTCGTCAGACCCTTGTATTCTGGTGCGAAGGAAGGGACTCGAACCCTTACACCTTTCGGCGCTGGAACCTAAATCCAGTGCGTCTACCAATTCCGCCACCCTCGCAGGGAAGGGCTGCGAATCTACCGTAAAGGCGCAGTAGCAGGCAAGCTGCACCGCCGCCTAGCCCGAAGGGCAGACCGGTGCGCGCCACGCCGCCCATTCCATCCGGGCGCAGAAACCGGAGCCACCATGACGGTTTCAGCCGCGCTTAAGTCGGATGTTCTAGTTTGAAAGTGAGCCAGACCGGCTTTATCCCGCTTGGAGAACTCTCAATGAACTACAACCTCAACACTTCGTATCAGACCACGGTGGACACCGCGCGCCAGAACAAAGTGTTGCGCAACACGTATATGTTGCTCGCGCTGTCGCTGATTCCGACCATTGCAGGGGCGCTGATGGGCATCAACATGAACTTCGGTTTCATGCGTGCCAGCCCGATCGTGTCGAGCCTGCTGATGATCGGCGGTATCTACGGCATGTTCTTCCTGATCGAAAAAAACCGCGACAGTGGCGTGGGCGTTGCCCTGCTGCTGGCCCTGACCTTCTTGCTGGGTCTGCTGCTGGGACCGTTGTTGCAGGTTGCCCTGAGCGTACCCAATGGCGGCCAGCTGATCACCATCGCGGCAGGTGGCACGGCCATCGTGTTTTTCGGCATGGCGACGCTGGCAACGGTGATCAAGCGCGACCTTGGTTTCCTGAACAAGTTCCTGCTGGTCGGCGGCATCACGCTGATGGTGGCAGTGGTAGCCAACCTGTTCCTGCAGATTCCGGCGCTGTACCTGACCATCTGCGCGGGCTTCATCCTGTTCAGTTCGGCGGCCATCCTGTTCCAGGTCAAGATGATCGTGGACGGCGGCGAAACCAACTACGTGTCGGCCACGCTGACCATCTACATGGGCATCTACAACATCTTCACCAGCCTGTTGCAGATCCTGCTGGCGCTGTCGGGCCAGAGCCGCGACTGACCCTGGCGGCAGACAGACCAAACGGGAGCCATGCGGCTCCCGTTTTTCATGCAGGCCCTTCCCAGGCAAAGCACCAGCCGGTCTGGCCGGGCCGGGCCGACAACGCATGATCCTGCGCTACCCCCGGCACTGCAACCAGGATGTCCCCGAGCCACAGACGGGGCCAACGCCGGCGCTGCCAGTCGCTGATGCCGGCCTCCTGCCAGCATTTTTTCAGCGCCTTGCGGCCGACGGCATGGCGGATGGTTTCCGCAGCCTGTCCGGGGCGGACCTGCATGATGATTCCGTCCGGCAAGACCAGGCCGCGGCCGGTTTCCCGCCAGACGCGCAGCCGGCCATGCCAGCCGGGCCAGGCGTGCTCGCCCTCGGCCAGCATCCAGTCGTGGCACATCGTGGGCTCGGGAACATCCGGCAACAGGCGCAATTCACCCTGCCCTGCCAGCAGGACGTATCCTGCCAGCCGGCTTTCCCTCCGGACAGACGGCTCGAACCAGTCCGGGCAGACGCTTGCCAGCCATCCGGGGGACACGACGATACCGAACCGGCCCAGCCAGCGCACCAGCAGCAGACGCTGCCATGCAGGCGGGCGACTGGCGAGCACTGCCACCGGCAGGATGTGCGGAACACGGAGATGCTGCGCCAGCACGGCATCCAGGCAGTCATCCAGCACGCAGGCTTCGTCGGCTGCGCGCTGCGCGGTACGGGCCAGTTGCCGGGGATAATCCGGCCAGTAGCGGGCCAGGTGCGGCAACACCGCATGGCGCAGCGCATTGCGCCGGTAGCGCGGATCGGCATTGCTTTCGTCGGTGATCCAGCTCCAGCCCTGCTGCCGGGCCATGCTTTCCAGTTCGTTGCGACGCCAGCCCAGCAAGGGCCGCCAGACGGTCAACCCGTCATGGACCCGCCACGCCGGCATGGCAGCCAGTCCGTGTGCGCCGCCTCCGCGCAGGGCGGCCAGCAGCACGGTTTCGGCCAGGTCATCGGCGTGGTGCGCCAATGCCACGATCTGGCTGCCTCCGTTGCGGTAGGCGGCATAGCGTGCCCGCCGGGCCTCGGCTTCCAGGCTTTGCCCGCCACTGCGGACGACGGAAACCCGCTCGATGCGCAAAGGGACGGACAGCTCCCGGCACAGGTCCGAGCAGAAGCCGGCCCAGTCATCCGCATGGGGACTCAGGCCATGGTGTACGTGCACGGCCCGCAACGCGATGCCATGGCCGGTCGCGCAGCGGGACAGGGCCTGCAGAAGCACCACGGAATCCACTCCGCCGGACAGGCCGACCTCCAAAACACATTGGCCGGAAGACAGTGCCTCCGGCCAATGGGCATGCAGGTCATCCAGCAGGGCCGGAAGATGCCGCTCAGGCGGCACTGGCATCCTTGAACTTGCCATAATGCATCAGCCGGTCAAAACGGCTGGCCAGCAGCTGGTCCACCGGCTGCGTGGTCAGGCCCTTGAGGCTGTCGTGCAGGGCGCGTTTCATGCCCTGCATCATCTGGGCGTGATCGCGGTGGGCTCCGCCGACCGGTTCGTTGATGACCTTGTCGATCAGTCCCAGCGTCTTGAGGCGGGAGGCCGTGATGCCCAGTGCTTCGGCGGCATCGGGTGCCTTTTCGGCGGTCTTCCACAGGATGGAAGCGCAACCTTCCGGCGAAATCACCGAATAGGTCGAGTATTGCAGCATGTTGACCTGGTCGCCGATGGCGATGGCCAGCGCACCTCCCGAGCCGCCTTCACCGATGACGGTGCACACGACCGGCACTTTGAGACGGGACATTTCGTACAGGTTGCGTCCGATGGCTTCGGACTGGCCCCGCTCTTCGGCGCCGATGCCGGGGTAGGCTCCGGGCGTGTCAACGAAGGTCAGTACCGGCAGGCCGAATTTTTCAGCCAGCTTCATCAGGCGCAAGGCCTTGCGGTAACCCTCGGGACGCGGCATGCCGAAATTGCGCAGGATTTTTTCCTTGGTGTCGCGCCCTTTCTGATGACCGATGACCATGACCGCCTGCCCGTTGAAGCGGGCCATGCCCCCCACGATGGCGGGATCGTCGGCATAGGCACGATCGCCATGCAGCTCGTCAAAGTCCGTGCACACGGCCTGTATGTAATCGAGCGTATACGGACGCTGGGGATGACGTGCCACCTGCGACACCTGCCATGGCGTCAGCTTGCTGTAGATGGTTTTGGTCAGATCCTGGCTTTTCTTCTGCAGACGGGCGATTTCTTCGGAAATATCCAGTACGGAATCGTCCTGCACGTAACGCAACTCTTCAATCTTGTTCTCGAGCTCGGCGATTGGCTGCTCGAAATCGAGAAAGGTGGTTTTCATGCTGAGTTATCCACTTTTCAGAATCGGGCAATGATACCGGAGCCACCACGGCTTTGCATGTAGGACAATTCGCATCCTCGGCTGCAAGCCGGGTACAAGGTTTGTCTCCTGTCTCGGGCAAAAAAACGGAAATCAGCGAAAAGGCTTGCCAAAAAGGGATTCGCATGATTAAATGCGCGCCTCTCGTCACCCACACGGTGACGCAGACGGGTGGTTAGCTCAGTTGGTAGAGCGTCTCCCTTACAAGGAGAGGGTCAGCGGTTCGAATCCGTTACCACCCACCACGGAGGAGTGGTAGTTCAGTTGGTTAGAATACCGGCCTGTCACGCCGGGGGTCGCGGGTTCGAGTCCCGTCCGCTCCGCCAAAGCACACAAGATTCCGGGCGGTTAGTCTCAGTTGGTAGAGCGCTGCCTTCACACGGCAGAGGTCACTGGTTCGAGTCCAGTACCGCCCACCACTTTTCGCGGAGTGGTAGTTCAGTTGGTTAGAATACCGGCCTGTCACGCCGGGGGTCGCGGGTTCGAGTCCCGTCCACTCCGCCAGACAACAAAAGCACCTTCAGGGTGCTTTTTTGCATTCAGCCAGATCCACCGCGCCACCATCCGCCTGATTGCGCATGTGCGCCAGTGCTCGAACCAGAAAAAGCAAGCGACAGGCCGGACCTGCCTGCCGCCAGCACGGCCTGAAACGGCGCACAGCCCCAAGGCAACGCGCCACACGGCTCACAAGGTCCGCACTTTCCCGCGGAACTCTTCCAGCGACTGGTAACCCTTGCGCTCCATGATGGCGGACAGCTCGCTGTTCAGCCGGTAGAACAGGCCCGCACCCTCCTCCCACAGGCACGTTCCCACCTGCACGGCACTGGCCCCGCACAGGATGTGCTGAAATACCTCGGCACCGGACTTGATACCGCCGCAGCCAATGACCTGCTTGCCGGGGCACAGGCGATGAAACGCATTCACGTTGGCCAGCGCTGTCGGCAACACGTAATCACCGCCAATACCGCCAAAACCGTTCTTCGGCTTGATGACTACCGTTTCGCTTTCCACATCCACGACCAGCCCATTGCCGACCGAGTTGATGCAGGTCAGGAAGGCCAGGTTTTCAAACCGGTTGAAAATGGCCGCAGCCATTTCAAAGTGGCTGATGTCAAAATATGGCGGCAGCTTGACACCAAACGGCATGCCCAGCTCGGCATCAATCGCCTTGAGTGCCTCCTCCATGTCATCAAAGGAATAGCCCAGTTGCGGCTTGCCCGGAACATTCGGGCAGGAAAGATTGACCTCCAGCAGCAAGGGTTTGTTCAGCCCCTTGAACTCCCTCAGGATATGCAGGTTGTCTGCCAGCGACAGACCGGAAACGGAAACAAAAAGCGGCTTGCCGGTTTCATAGTCATATTGCTTCGCATAGCCCATATAATATTTATAACCATGGTTTGGCAATCCCATGGAGTTGATACTGCCATATGGAGTCGATGCATAACGCGGCTCCGGATTGCCATCCCTCGCTTCCAGCGTGCAGCTCTTCGTGACAATTGCACCGGCATCACTGTGCCGGACAGCTTCCAGCTCATAAATTTCGCGGCACATCACACCCGAAGCGTTATACACGGGCGAAGCAAGACGATGCCCAACAATGACAGTGGAAATATCGGTCATGTCTTTTACTCCATAAATCGACTCAAACTTTTCAAGTCTAACGCAAAAAACAGCCGGCTACCCACCATATGAAATTGCCGGCTCATGGCAGAAAAACAAAAGCGGCAAATATTTTGCCGCTTTTATCTGAACAGGATAAATCAGATCGCCAGATCTTCCAGAGACTTTCCTTCTGCCAGCCATTTTTCCACCCAGTGCGGTTTACGTCCACGACCGGACCAAGTGACATTTGCATCATCCGGGTGACGGTATTTGGCTTCAGCCGGCTTGCGTACCGCAGCACCACCTTTTGACAGCAGATCGCTCAGTTCCAGACCATAGGTTTTTGCCAGATCAAGAATCTGCTTGCGGGCCTTGAGCTTTTCCTCGGACTCGCGGTGCTTGATTTCAGCATCCAGCTGCTCCTTGAGCTTCAAAAGCTCCACATAGTCCATTGCCTGAAAATCCATTTGACAGTCTTTCTTTTGACAGCCCGATAACTCCGATGCATACAACATGAAGGAACCGGACTTTACAAATCACGAAAACCAGCATTACCGAAAACACTGGCAACTCTTCTATTCCAATTTATCAAATGGATTGCAATTTGCAAGTCAGATAGTGCACAACGCCGATAAAAAAAACCGGCCCCGATGATAAAGAGAGCCGGTTTTCTCCGTTTTCAGGCGGCCTTCCGGTCCACCTGAAAAGGATTACAGCTTGCCGAAATATTTCTGGTAGATCTGGTCATAGGTGCCATTGTCACGGATCTGCCGGATTCCGCCATTGAGCTTTTCGAGCAGTTCTGCATTACCCTTGCGTACGGCCATACCGTAGTACTCCTTGTCGAATTCCAGGTTGTCAATGACCGTGAATTCAGTACCACTGTTATTGGCAACGTAGTTGGCTACGACGCCATTATCACCGATGCAGGCCTCGACCCCACCGTTCTCCAGTTCTTTCAGGGCCAGCGGCAAGGTTTCAAAACGCTTGATGTTGGTGCTGGTCGCTCCCATCAGTTTTTGCGCCACGGTGTCGCCTGTCGAGCCGGTCAGCACGGAAACCTTCATGTTCCTGAGTGCGTCGGTGCTGTCGAGCGTCTTGCCTTTGGGCAATACCACCAGCTGCGTAGCCTCGAAATACGGCTCGGTAAAATCCATCGAAGCCTTGCGCTCACCGGTAATGGTAATGGCCGATACCAGAAGGTCCTGATCACCGTTATCAAGGCCAGCAAAAATGCCCTCCCACGGCGTATTCACCATTTCCACCTTGATTCCGGCAGCGTCTGCCACGGCCTGGGCCAGCTCAATGTCAAAGCCCTGCATCTTGCCGCTGGAATCCACCGATTCAAACGGTGCAAAAGCGGCATTCACACCTACCTTGTAGGTTTTTTCAGCCGCCGGCTGCGTGCCCTGTGCTGCCTGGTCTTCGGCCGGCTTGCTGCCGCCACAGGCCGTCAGTGCTAGTGCCGCTGCTACCGTAACCCACTTCAGCCACTGCTTCATGATGATCCCCTTGGTTTGGTGATTTGAAATGCAAAAAATGCTCTTTAAAAAACGTTGTCATGAGCAAAGCAACACAACCAGCATAAAAATCTACCCCAAACCTGCACGATCAACAAATCCTGCCTTGTCGGCAATCGCCGCCAAGTCAAGGATTTCCCGACACGAAAGCAGCGGCCGACTATCAAGCTGTTAATTTTCCGGTCTTGCCCGGTTCACGGATGTCCATGCAGACAAAAAGTGCGATCAGGAATCAAATCCTGATAAACAACTGATAACCAGCGTTTTTATCCATAAAAAACACGGCATCAAGACCAAACAACCAGTTAACAGATTGTCGCGAATTGACAATCATCAAAGACAGTCCACGGATTATCGTGTGGTAATTTTAAAACGTTTGTCAGTATTTTCTAATAAATCAAAATTCGGATGAGTCGCCAGACCGTGCCGCAAAGCACCGTCACCGGCCATCCGCCGCCACTACAAAGGACTGTCGAATGGATTGCTGGCGCAACCCTTTTGAACGCCGCTGGACTGTCATCATCCTCGGGCTTTACTTCCTCATCATGTTGCCGCTGCCGTGGTACTACAACGCGTCCTACCTGCCCGGACCGTTTGGCGTACCGATGTTCCTGTACGGCTGGATCGGCCACGGCATCGCCGTCCTCATCGCCATCATGGTGTTTGCCCGCCAGTGCATGGCCCGGCCGGAGTATCACAGCCTGGATGCCCAGGACGAGGAGGAAACCGCATGACAACCCAGGTCGCACAACTGATCCAGCCGACTCCCGGCCCGTTCTTCGCCACCCTTGCGCTGTACTTCATCATCCTGGCCGGCATCGGCTGGTACGCTGCCCGTAACACCCACAACCTCAAAGATTTCTTCGTGCTCGGCGGCAAGGCCGGCGCCGTCGTCAGCGGCATCGCCTACTTTGCCACCCAGTACTCGATGAGCACCTTCATGGGCGTACCGGCGGTGGCCTACGCCAACGGCTACGCCGGCCTGACCATTTCGGTGCCGGGCCTTGCCTTCTCGATGATCATTCCGGCGCTGCTGGTCGGCCGCAAGCTGATGCAGCTGTCGCACCGCTTCGGCCTTCTGACCATGACCGACTACTTGGCCGACCGCTATGACTCGCGCAAGCTCGGCGTGCTGCATGCGGTGATGATGGTGGCGTTCCTGATCGGCATGATCGGCGCCCAGACCGTGGGTGCCGGCGTGATCGTGCACACCTTCACCGGCCTGCCCGAATGGGTCGGCGTGGTCGGCATGGGCATCATCGTGATCCTGTACTGCATGACCGGCGGCATGAAGGGCGCCATGCTCACCGACGTGCTGCAAGGCGGCCTGATGGTCACCACCGCCGTCGTCACCTTTGCCGTGTCCGTACATGCCGGTGGCGGCCTCTCCGAAATCAACGCAGCCCTGCTGGCCAAGGGCGAGCAGTTCCTGTCGCACCCTGGTGCCGCCGGCAAGTACCCGTGGACGGCCTACGTGTCGATGATCGTGATGTGGAGCTTCTTCACCATCGGCCAGCCGACGCTGTTCACCAAGTTCTACGCCATGCGCGACTACCGCACCATGTTCAAGGCCGTGATCCTCGGCACGCTGGGCATGCTGCTGGCCGCCACCATGATCGAATGGTCGGGCGTCATGGGCATCGTCAGCCTGCCGGGCCTCACCGGCAAGGAAACCGACTTCATCGTACCGATGCTCCTGCAGCAGAACCTCAACCCGTACGTCGCCGCCATCCTGATCGCCGGCATCGTGTCGGCCGGCATGTCGACCATCGACGCCCTGCTGGTGGTTGCCACCGGCGGCATCTGCCGCGACATCTACCAGCACGGCATCAACCCGCAGGCCACCGACGAACAGGTGTTCCGCCTGTCTCGCATCGTCACCGTCCTGATCGGCATTGCCGGGATCATCGTCGGCATCATGAAGCCGGCCTCGATCTTCGAACTGATCCGCTTCTCTTTCGGCGGACTGGGCATCTGGGTGGCCCCGGTGCTGCTGGGCATGTACTGGAAGCGCGCCAGCCTCAAGGCCGCCTTCATCTCGGTGATCATCGGCGAAGTGCTGTATGTCTCGACCGCCCTGTGGGGCCAGGGACTGACCTTCGGCTTTGACCCGCTGATCCCCACCTGGACACTGACCGTCGTGCTGATGGTCGTGATCAGCCTGTTCGACAAGCCGGTGGACGCCAGCGTGCTCGAGCGCCACTTCGGCAAGGATGCCGGCTCCCGGCCGGACACCCTGCCCGAACCGGCCCGCGCCTGACGCCCCGTCCCTCCCGTACGCCCGGTCTGACTGACCGGGCGTTTTCCCGACCTGATACCCGATACCCGCATGAGCCATCCGATCACCCTCGCCATTCACGGCGGCGCCGGCACCCTGACCCGCAACATGATGACCACCGACCAGGAAGCCGCCTACCGTGCCACGCTGGCCGCCTCGCTTCTGGCCGGCCACACCTGCCTGGCTGCCGGCGGCAGCGCCCTTGATGCCGTGTGTGCCGCCGTCCAGGTCATGGAAGACAGCCCGCTCTTCAACGCCGGCCGGGGCGCCGTATTCACCCACGAAGGCCACAACGAGCTCGACGCAGCCGTGATGACCGGCCACGACGGCCAGGCCGGTGCCGTGGCGCAGCTGCGCGGCATCCGCAACCCGGTGCTGGCCGCACGGGCGGTGATGGAGTCGTCCAATCACGTCATGCTGGCCGGCGACGGCGCCAGCGCCTTTGCCCGGTCGGTCGGACTCGAAACCGCCCCTCCGGAATACTTCCACACCGACGCACGCTGGCAGCAACTGCTGGCCGTGCGTGATACCGACGCCTCGGTGCTCGACCACGACGGCGCGCACAAGCTCGCCTTTGCCGACAAGAAATTCGGCACCGTCGGCGCCGTGGCGCTGGACCGCGACGGCCGGCTGGCTGCCGCCACCTCCACCGGCGGCCTGACCAACAAGCGCTGGGGCCGCGTGGGCGACAGCCCGGTGGTCGGTGCCGGCACCTGGGCCGACGAAGAAGTGGCCGTGTCGGCCACCGGCACCGGCGAAGTGTTCCTGCGCGCCTGCGCCACCTACGACGTGGCGGCACGCATGCGCTACCTGCACGAAGACAGCCGGACGGCCGCAGCCAGCGTCATGGACAAGCTCGGCACCATGGGCGGCCACGGCGGCCTGATCGTGCTGGACCGCCAGGGCAACGTCAGCCTGCCCTTCAACACCGAAGGCATGTACCGCGGCCGGATCGGCCCCGACGGCCGTGCCTGCGTCGACATCTACCGCGATTAAAGGAACCCGCCATGCGCATCGCCAACATGAACTGGATGCAGGTCGAACAGTACCTGCAACACGACGACCGCTGCGTCCTGCCGCTGGGCAGCACCGAGCAGCACGCCTATCTGTCGCTGGCCACCGATGTCCTGCTGGCCGAGCGGGTGGCTGTCGATGCAGCCGAGCCGCTGGGCGTGCCGGTGTTTCCGGCCGTGTCCTACGGCATCACCCCCTACTTCACGGCGTTCCCCGGCACGGTCACCCTGCGGGTGGAGACCTATCTGGCCGTGATCCGCGACCTGCTCGACGGGCTGGCCAAGCAGGGCTTCCGCCGCATCCTGATCGTCAACGGCCACGGCGGCAATTCGCCGGCCATGGGCCTGACCGGTGAATGGATGGCGGCCAACCCGCACTACAAGGTGCGCTTTCACAACTGGTGGAACGCACCGCGGACGCTGGCCTGCGTCAAGGGCATCGACCCGGATGCTTCGCATGCCTCGTGGATGGAAAACCTGCCGTGGACCCGGCTGGCCGGCGTGGACATGCCGCGCGAACACAAGCCGCTGATCGACTACACCCGCTACGCCGTGATGAACCCGGCCGAAGTGCGTGCCTATACCGGCGACGGCAGCTTTGGCGGTGACTACCAGCGCGACGAAGCCGACGTGCAGGCCATGTGGCAGGTCGCCGTGGACGAAACCCGTGCCCTGCTGGAAGGACCGTGGTCATGAAAAACGCACCGATCCTGATCTGGGGTGCCGGCGCCATCGGCGGCACCCTGGCCGTCTATCTTGCCCGCGCAGGCCATGCCGTACGGCTGGTGGACACCGACCCGCAGCACGTGGCCGCCATTCGCGCCCACGGCCTGCGGCTGACCGGGCCGATCCTCGAAGACACCGTGCCGGTCGACATCTGCACGCCCGACACCCTGACCGGCAGCTACCCCCTGGTCCTGCTGGCCACCAAGGCCGTGCACACCCGCGCGGCCTGCCGGCAACTGCTGCCGTTCCTGAGCCGCGACGGCGCAGTGGTCAGCGTGCAGAACGGCCTGAACGAACAGGTGATCGCCGACATCGCCGGTGCCGGCCGCACCATCGGCTGCTTCGTCAACTTCGGCGCCGACATCGTGGCCCCCGGCGTGATCCACTTCGGCGGCTGGGGCGCCACGGTGGTCGGCGAACTGGACGGCAGTGACACGCCGCGCATCCGTGCCCTGCACGGACTGATGTGCGAATTCAACCCGAACGCCGTGCTGACCCCGAACATCTGGGGC
The DNA here is from genome assembly GCF_000423285.1 of Laribacter hongkongensis DSM 14985. Taxonomy (NCBI): domain Bacteria; kingdom Pseudomonadati; phylum Pseudomonadota; class Betaproteobacteria; order Neisseriales; family Aquaspirillaceae; genus Laribacter; species Laribacter hongkongensis. Next base: position 6,503 of record NZ_AUHR01000023.1, on the reverse strand, counting down.
TACCTGTGGGGCAAGCTGGTGTACGGCTCCATGCTGTTTGCCACCGCGCTGACCAACGAAGGCATCTATCCGCTGCTGGAAAACCCGGTCTACCGCCCGGTGCTGGCCGCCCTCGCGCGCGAAGTCTGTACCGTCGCCAGCGCCGCCGGCCTCAGGCTCGAAGGATTTGACGGCTTTGACCCGGCGGCCTTCATGCAGGACGCACCGGCCGAGGCCGGCATGGCCTCGCTGGACCAGCTGGCCGCGCACAACCGCAAGTCGGCCAAGTTCCACGCCGGCATCTGGCGCGACCTGGCCATCCACCACCGCAAGACCGAGGTAGACGAAATCATCGCTCCGATCGCCGCCACCGGCCGCCAGCATGGCGTGCCCACGCCGCTGACCGATGCACTGATCGAGGCCATGCACGTCGCCGAAGGCGGTGTACCGCAGGGACTGGGCCTGCTCGACCGCGTGCGCGCCGCCCTGGCACCGGCTCCGGTGCCAGGCTTTTGCTTCGATGGCCAGACGGTGCTGGTGACGGGAGCCGCCCAGGGCATCGGCCGCGAAATCGTGCGCCAGTTTGCCGTGGCCGGTGCCCGCGTGATCGCCGCCGACATCGGTTCGCTGGACGACACCGTGGCCGCCTGCGACGGCCGCTGCGAAACGCTGGCGCTGGATGTCAGCGACCCGGTCAGCGTGCACGACCAGCTGGCCGGGCTTGGCCGGATCGACGTGCTGGTGAACTGCGCCGGCGGCGTGTGCGGCCAGGCGGGCCGGCCGCTGGAAGAGATCAAGCCGGACGAATGGCGCGCCATCTTTGCCGTGAATGCCGACGGCGCTTTCTGGTGCAGCCAGGCGGTGGCACCGGCCATGAAGGCCCGTGGTGCCGGACGCATCATCATGATTTCCAGCGGTGCCGGACTGGGCGTGAGCCTGACCGGCATCCAGGCCTATGCCGCAGCCAAGGCCGCCCAGATCGGCCTAACGCGCCAGCTGGCACACGAGCTGGGTCCGTGGGGCATCACGGTCAACAGCATTGCGCCGGGCTTCGTGCGCTCCAATCCCAGCACCGAGCGCCAGTGGCAGGCCTACGGCACCGACGGCCAGCAGCGCCTGCTCGACAACATCGCCCTGCGCCGGCTCGGCACACCACAGGACATTGCCCATGCGGTGCTGTTCTTCGCTTCGCCGTTTGCCGGCTGGATCAGCGGCCAGACGCTGGCCGTGGACGGCGGAAAATAAGCCATGACCACCCTGCCCGCCCCTTTGCTGTCTGCCACGCTGGACCACCACGATCTGGAAACGGCCGAACGCTGGCTGGCCGATCTGCAGCTCGGCAACGACACCCGCCTGACCGGCGACTGGGAAAGCCGCTTTGCCCGGTGGCTGGGCGGCGGCACTGCCCGTGCCTTCATGGGTGGGCGCGCCGCCCTGCTGGCCGTGGTCCGTGCCCTCGGCCTCGGCCAGGGCGACGAGGTGATCGTGCCGGCGTTTTCCTGCCAGTGTGTGGCCAACGCCATCCGCTTTGCCGGTGCCAGCGTGCGCTACGCCGACATCGAGACCGACAGCTTCGGCCTTGATCTTGATGCTACCCGCGCCGCCCTCGGGCCGGCCACCCGTGTCATCCTGTTGCAGCATACGTTCGGTCTGCCCAGCCGCGATACGGCCGGGCTGCTGCAACTGGCGCACGAGCGCGGCCTGTGGGTGATCGAGGACTGCGCCCATGCGCTGGGCGCCCGCTGGCAGGGCCGGCTGCTCGGCACGCTCGGCGATGCCGCGGTGTTCAGTTTCGAGCGCAGCAAGATCATTACCTGCATCCACGGCGGCATGGCCGTGGTGCACGATCCGTATGCGGCCGACCAGCTGGCACGGCTGGCCGAGCGTGCGCCGCTGCCGGACGATGACAGCCTGCGCGGGCAGCTGGCCAGCGTCGTGCACGATTACTGGGTGCGGGCAGCGCCCGAGCGCCGGCCGGCCGCAGAGGTCTTGCCGGGCCTGCCGGCCGCGGTACTGCCGCAGATGTGGCCGGAAGAATTCGAGGGCGTCTGGCTGGAACGCTATGGCCAGCGCATGCCGTCGTCGCTTGCCGATCTGGCCGGCCAGCAGTTCGCACGCCTGCCGGAGATCCTGGCGCGCCGCCAGGCGCAGGCAGCGTACTGGCGCGACTGGGCGCTGGCGAGGGGCTGGCAGGTGGCTGATCCACAGCCGGACAACGAACCGGTGTGGCTGCGCTTTCCGGTGCTGCCGCCGGACGACGCACTCAAGCAGTCTCCCGAGGCACTGGCCGCGCTGGCGGCAGAGCTGGGCGTGGAAATCGGCGTCTGGTTCACCACGGCGGCCCACCCGGTGGCCGTGGACCTGCCCGACTGTCCGGTGGGCCTGTCGGCAGCACGCCGCTGCCTGAACCTGCCTACCCTGCTGCCTGCCGGTCATCCGCATGCCGCAGGTTCGTAGCCCTTCTGCGCGTACGTCATTACAATGCGCGCGTTTTGATCCGATCGCGATTTTCATGACCTCGCGCCTGTTGCCGCTCTCTTTCGTGCTCGCCTTGCTGGCGGGCTGTGCCACCCAGACGCCGGCGCCGGTGCTGCCGGCGGCGCCAGCCCCCGTGCCGGCACCGGTGCTGCAACCGGTCATGCCATCCCCGGCACCGGTACCTCCACCCGCAGCAGAACCGGTGGCGCCGCCCAGGCCTGCGGCTGTCATGCCGGGCTACGCGCCCTACCCGAACGAGGCGGCAGCACGCGCAGCCGTCAGCCGCCTGCTGCCGGCCAAGGTGCGCGACCGCGCCGGCTGGACGCAGGACATCGTGGGTGCCTTTACCGCGCTGCGGCTGCCGTACCGGCCGGACTATTTTTGTGCGGCGATGGCCATCATCGAGCAGGAATCGCTCTGGCAGGCCGATCCGGTGGTGCCGGGGCTGGGCAAGATGGTGTGGAAGGAAATCGACAAGCGCCGGGAAAAATACGCCATCCCGAAACTGGTGGTGGACGCGGCCATGCTGAAAAGTTCGCCGGACGGCCGCAGCTACCGCGAGCGGATCGACGCGCTGAAAACCGAGCGCGAGATGAATGCGCTGTTTGGCGACATGATCGACGAGCTGCCGTTTGGCCGCACCCTGCTCGCCGACAAGAATCCGATCCGTACCGGCGGGCCGATGCAGGTCAGTGTGGCCTTTGCCGAGGAGCAGATCCGGGAAAAGCCGTATCCGTATCCGAAAAAAGGTCCGATCCGCGACGAGGTGTTCTCCCGCCGCGGCGGCCTGTATTTCGGCATTGCCATCCTGCTGGACTACCCGGCGCCCTACAGCGACATGCGCTACCGCTTTGCCGACTTCAACGCCGGCCGCTACGCCAGCCGCAATGCCGCCTTCCAGCTGGCGCTGGGCAGGCTGGCCGGCGAGCGCATTGCGCCCGATGGTGACCTGATGCGCTACTCGGGCGGTGACGCCGTCAATGGCAGCCAGACGCAGCGGGCAGTCCTGGCCATGGCCGGCACGCTCGGGCTATCATCTGCGGACATCAACCGGGACCTGCGGCTGGAAAAACGGGCGGCCTTTACCAGTACCGCCACCTGGAAACAGGTGTTTGCCCTGGCAGACCGCCGCTTTGGCCACCAGCCGCGCGAGGCCATGCCGCAGATTGACCTGTCGGGCCCGAAAATCCAGCGCAAGCTGACGACCGAGTGGTTTGCCAACCGGGTGGACGGACGCTATCGCAGCTGCCTGGCCCGGCGCTGACAGGGGATTTTGCTGCGCTGCAAGGACAATAGCTTGTCTAAACACAAGTCACCCCCTTCATAGCTATTGAGTTTATTAGCATAAACCGTTAAATGTTTCACACCTTTTAGTCGCTCTGCACAGAAAAAGGAGTGTGATCATGCCGGCAGCCTCTGCCCCGTCCTTTGAGGTCCCTGACCTGACCAGCCACGAGGAGGCGGTGCATTGCGAGCAATGGCTGCTGCGCGGGCTGGTGCAGGGTGTGGGATTCCGACCTTTTGTCTGGCAGCTGGCCCGCCGGCTGGGCATTCAGGGGCAGATCCGCAATACCGGCGAAGGGGTCGAGATCCTGGCGCAGGGACAACCCGCACGGCTGGCGGCCTTTGAGCGTGCCCTGCATGAAGAGCGGCCGCCACTGGCAGAATTCGAGCTGACAGCCCGCCAGTCGCTGCCGGCCGATCCGGCCCTCGGGGATTTCCGCATTGGCAGCAGCCAGGAATCAGGTCATGGCGCCACGATTCCGCCGGACATTGCCACCTGTCCCGAGTGCCTGCGCGAACTCTTCACGCCGGCTGACCGGCGTCACCGCTATCCGTTCATCAATTGTACGCACTGCGGGCCGCGCTACACCATTACCCGCCAGCTGCCCTACGACCGGGCCCAGACCAGCATGGCAGCATTCGGCCTGTGCCCGCTGTGCCAGCACGAATACCTCGATCCGTCCTCGCGGCGCTTTCATGCCGAGCCGATTGCCTGTCCGGTCTGCGGTCCGCAGCTGCGGCTGACCGACCGTTTTGCCGTGCCGCTGAAAGGCGACCCGGTCACCGGCACCCTGCAATTCCTGCGCATGGGCCGCTGCGTGGCCATCAAGGGCCTGGGGGGATTCCACCTTGCCTGCAATGCCCGCAGCGCCGAAGCCGTGGCCCGGCTGCGCATGCTCAAGCACCGCCCGAGCCGGCCACTGGCAGTCATGGCGCTCAATCTGGCTTCGGTGGAAGCCTTCTGCCATGTCAGTCCGGAAGAAGCGGCCCTGCTGCAAAGCCCGAAGCGTCCGATCGTGCTGCTGCAAAAGCGTGCCGAGGCCGACCAGTACCTGCCCGGCATTGCCCCGGGCATGAATACCGTCGGCGTGATGCTGCCCTACACACCGATCCACTGGCTGATGTTTCACGAATCCTTGCGCCGGCCGGCCGGAATGGACTGGATGGAGGCGCCTTGTGCCGATGTCTGGGTCATGACCAGTGCCAACCTGTCGGGCGAGCCGATCGTGACCGACAACGACGATGCCCGTCACCGCCTGAACACGGTGGCCGACGCCTTCCTGATCCACAACCGTCAGGTGGCCGCCCGTTGCGACGACAGCCTGATGATGATGATCGACCATGAGCCGCACCTGCTGCGCCGGGCGCGCGGATTTGCCCCGGCACCGCTGGCACTGCGCCACGACGGCGCTACCGTGCTGGCTGTCGGCGGACCGGACAAGAATACCGTGACCCTGCTGCGCGGCACCCAGGCGCTGGTGTCGCCGCATATCGGCGGGCTGGACCATCCCCTGACCTGTGAAACGCACAATTCGGCCATCCGGCATCTGGAACGCTGGGCCAATGCCGAGCCGGGCTGCATTGCCTGTGATCTCGACCCGGACAACCACGCCAGCCAGCATGCCGAGCAGCTGGCCGGCCTGCGCCAGCTGCCCTTGCTGCGCATCCAGCGCCACCATGCCCTGGTCAGTGCGGTCCTTGCCGAACACGATGTCGATGTTCCGGTGCTGGGGCTGGTCATGGACGGTGGCGGCACGGGAGCGGATGGCAATGAATGGGGCGGAGAACTGCTGCGGGTACACGGAGTCAGCATGGAGCGGCTGGCGCACTTGCCGCACATCCCGCTGCCCGGCGGCGAACGGGCCTCGCGCGAGCCGTGGCGCGTGGCGGCCGGCTGGCTGATCCGGAACGGACTGGGGGACGAAGCGGCCCGGCGTTATGGCCGCGAGCCGAGTTTTGTCGAGCTGTCGGAACAGGTGACACACCGGCTGCGCTGCCCGGACAGCAGCAGCTCGTCACGCTGGTTTGACGCCATTGCCAGTCTGGCCGGGCTGTGTTCGCGCCAGAGTTTTTCCAGCGAAGCCCGTCTGCGGCTGGAAGCGCTGGCCCGCCCTGTGGCACCGCTGGCCGGTGGCTGGCGACTGGACGACAACGGCCAGCTGGACTGGTCTCCGGTGGTGCATCACCTGCTGACCCTGACGGATGCGGAAGAAATCGCCAGCCTCTGGCACGCCAGCTGTGCGGCGGCGGTGGCAGAGTGGGTGATCCGGCATGCCCGGCAACAACAGATTGACCATGTGGTGCTGGCAGGCAGCAGTTGCAGCAACCGGGTCCTGCAACAGGCCTTGCACCGGCATCTGCTGCAAGCCGGACTGACGCTGCTGGAATCGCGGCAACTGCCTTCCGGAGCGGGTGCCCTGAGTCTGGGACAGGCTTGCGTGGCCCGCCAGTGGCTGGCCGGCCGTGCGTCCGGAACGGTTCCGGCCATCGGGGTTACTGGCTGACAAGGACCGGACATGCCGGGAACAGGCTGCACCGGGTACTCCACCGGAGCAGCCCGTCCGGCGGAGCGGATCGACCGGGCCTGATCACGGGTGATCATTCGGGATAAATACGTATGGTGAAAATGGAAAAAGCCACCCTGAAAAGGATGGCTTTTTGCCGAATTGGCGTCCCCACGGGGATTCGAACCCCGGTTATCGCCGTGAAAGGGCGGTGTCCTAGGCCTCTAGACGATGGGGACAGCTGGCGCACCCGGAGCG
>NZ_AUHR01000022.1 GCF_000423285.1 Laribacter hongkongensis DSM 14985 | reverse complement strand
CGTTCTGCATGGAAGGTGACAGGTTGGCCCGTTGTCCCTTCTCAAGGCCGAACGCCCGGTTTATCAGTTTCTCGACGTTGGAGTGGAATACCTGCTCCGGTGCTTCGCTGCCGAGCTTTCTGGCCGTATCTGCCATGTTGCGGGCGGCATCATGGGCTAGGTGGTAGAACGGCAGGTATTGGTTATGGCGGGCGTCCTGATGCTTGCGGGCCTCGCTGAATGCTTGCACCAGACGGAATTTCACCTCGACAGCCCGTTCGGTGTTCCGTGACAGCGTGGCGGCGAAATAGGCCTGGTCCTCGTTCAGCAGAGCGAAGCGCACAGATTGGCCACGGCCTGCGGTCAATTTCTCTGTTTGAAACCGAAAAATTCCTAGCCGCTCCAGCTTGTTCCGGTAACGCTCAAGGTTCTGAACGAGGTTGTCGTGCTGGATGCCAAGTTCCTCGGCCACGATGCGCGAGTCAATGCGCGGTTCGTCCCTGACAATCACCACGGGCAATCCGTTTTCTGGCCGATGAATGGTTTGCCTGGTCATTGCCGCCCCTCCGTGTCAGAGAAAAATCCTGGTGCCGGCCATGCAGGCACTCCCAGCGAGTAGCGGGCGACATTGCGCCGCGTCGCTCCCCGGAAACGAATCTCCGGCTCAATGCGGGTAATGACGTTGAATCCCTTGTGCCGCAGGTTATGGATGCGGGCGGCTGCTTCGGGAATGGCGGCATTGGCGGTCAGCTCCAATGACAGGACACCTTCCGGGTGCTGGCGCAGGATGTTGAGCACTTGGGCACATTGGCCGGTCACGGCTGGTGCTTCCGAGGTAGAATGCTGACGCACCCCTGCGCCCGTACCGGTTTCGACTGGTCGGGCGCATTTCATTTGGTAGCCTCCCCGGCAGATTCAATCCATGCCCGGACATCCTCGGCCCGCCAGCAGGTGATCCGCCTGGACAGCTTGATCGGAGCGGGGAAGGTTCCGGCGCGGACACGACGCCAAAGGGTGGTTGCCGAGAACGGCAGGACGCCACGGGCACCCGTGCGGTAATCGCCAACCAGCTGGATCTGGCGAACGTAACCGGTCTGGGGAATATCGAAGGTCTGGTGTTGCATGATTCGGCCTCCTTCGGCCTACATTGAAAGTTGGCCAATGAAACCGCATCAAATTCGAGATACGCGCACGGCTGGGGCTTTCCCGAACGGAAATGCCTTGATCTGGCTGGCAGCCGTAGTCCAGCCATTGCCACGATCTGCCAATCTGGCAGGCGGACAGTTCCCTTCTGATTCAGGCCAGGCTATCCGGGCCAATCGCCGGGTTGTGTTTTCCCGGTCAAATCAGGGAGAAAAGCGCAAAAAAGGTGGGACAGGTGGGACAAAGGTGGGACAGCCAAAACCCTTGCCAAATAAGGCTTTCAGCCAACTTGTCCCACTGTCCCACCTGTCCCACCCGATTTTTACCTACACGTGAGAGCGCGCCGAAATACCGGGCTCAGGCAATCATGCGAATGTTGGTTATCCCGCCGTCCCGTCCGCTTTCCACGTAATCCGCCCATGCCTGCATCAGTGCGCGGCGCTGCTCCAGTTGGCTGGAGCGATGATAGGCAGCCTCTACCTTGTTTTTGATCATGTGCGCCAGCGCCTTTTCAGATAGCTCGCCCGGATAGCCGTGTTCGATTGCCCAATCCTTGAATGTGCTGCGAAAGCCGTGGACGGTTGCATGGCGGCCTTCGGTATCGCTGGGGGCATCCACCTCATGCAAGTATCTGGTCAGCGTCATGTCAGAGACCACGCGACCCCGGTTCGGGGGGAATACCATCGCAGAAAACGGGTGCCGTTCGCGCTGCTGGCGCAGGATAGCCATGGCACGATCAGACAACGGCACTTGATGGGTCGCGCCTGCCTTCATCCGTTCGCCCGGAATCGTCCAGACTTTGGCTGAAAGATCGACCTCATCCCATACCGCGCACCTCACCAGACCGGGCAGCCGTGAGGATCAGAAATTCCAGCATTGGCCGTGCGACGCTGACTGGCCTGCCTTCGCCAAGGTGCGCAGCCACAAAGGCGGGTAGCAAGCGCCACGGCATTGCCGGGTGATGCTCTTCCCGCTCGGCCTTGCTCGGTTGCTTGGGCAGCAGCCGGCTCAGGGCGCTATCGCATTGATTGGCGGCGATCAGGTCGCGGGCCAGACACCATTCCATTACGGTTTGCATGCGCTGGCGCACACGGGCAGCGGTTTCAGGCAGCACCAGCCAGATTGGCAGCAGCACGGCAGCAAAGTCGCGCCTAACCAGATCAGCGACGGGTTTGTCCCCGATCTTCGGGAAGACGTGACGGCGTAGCGAGTTGATCCAGTCTGCGCTGGCGTGCCGGTTCGACCAGCCGGGCGACAGCGTTTCATGGGTATGGATAGCGGCCTGCTCAAACGTGATGCGCTCGTTGGCAGCCTCGGCAGCGGCTTCCTGCTCCCGTTTGTGGTCAATGGGGTCAATGCCCTGTAGCACCAGCAACCGGGCAGCCTCGCCAAGCTCTCCTGCCTGTTTGATCGTGATGGCCGGGTATTTGCCCAGCCCGAGGTCTCGCCGCTTTTTCGATGTGGGCGAGGTGAACCGGAATATCCATCTGCCCGTGCCCTTTTCCTTGAGTGGTATCAGCCACAGTCCAACCACACCGCCATGAGCCTTTGCCTTGTCAGTCGGCCTGATGTTTGCCGCCTGTCTGTCCGTCAGTACTGCCACCTGCTTTCCCTCCCAAATCCGCACCACATTTCCGCCCCACATTAGGTGCGTTTACCCCACATTTCCGCCCCACATTTGGCGCGGGCTGTCATCACCCGTCATGATACGACAAGATTCAATAAACCCTGAAAATACAAATACTTACGATGGGTATTTTTCGTTTCATGTCGTGTCATGACGGCCCAAAAATGCGGACGACGCTTCCGCCATCGCTGGGTTGCCCGCCAGATCGACAGCCGGACCGTTGAAGGCACCAACAAGGAACAGATTGCCAAGTGGGCGGAGGACTACGGCGAGGAATCGGACTTTTTCAAAGTGCGGGTGCGCGGCATGTTCCCGTCAATGTCGGCTCGCCAGTTCATCAGCGAAACGGACGTGAGTGCTGCCTATGGTCGCGCATTAAGGCCCGAGCAGTACCAGTACGCGCCGAAGATCCTGACCGTTGATCCGGCATGGGAAGGTGACGATGAATTTGTAATTGGCCTGCGGCAAGGGCTGTCATTCCGTGTCCTGCACACCATGGCCAAGAACGACAACGATCTGGTCGCTGCACAGGTCATTGCCCGGTACGAGGATGAGGAAGGCGCTGATGCCGTCTTTGTGGATGCCGGTTTCGGTACCGGGATCGTGTCGGCCGGCAAGAGCATGGGGCGGGACTGGACGCTGGTCTGGTTTGCCGGGAACAGCATGGATGCAGGTTGTCTCAACAAGCGGGCAGAAATGTGGCGTGACGCGCGCGACTGGCTCAAGAGCGGCGGGGCGATTCCGGATGATCCGGTATTGCGTGACGAGCTGCAGGCCCCGGAAATCGTGCCGCGCCTGGATGGCAAGATCCAGATCGAGTCGAAAAAGGAAATGAAGGCGCGCGGCGTGCCGTCCCCGAATCGGGCTGATGCGCTGATCCTGTCGTTTGCCTATCCGGTGACCCGGCGCGATCCTCTGGACGCATTGCGCAATCACAGTGAGCGGCGGGAGTACGATCCCTACGCCTGAGCCGTGCGCGTATCGATGCCGGTTTTCCCTACCCTCCATGCATTCGTTGCCTGGAGGGTTTTTCATGCCTGAGATTCGTCCCATTTCGGTAGTGGCCTATCTGGAGGCGGCTGCCGGATTGATGCAGGCACACCAGAGGGAAACCGAGCCGGGCATGTCGAGCGATGGCCCGCATCCGCTGAGCCACGTTTATGCCGCGCTGGAGCAGGCGGGCAGCGTGGTGGCCTTTGGTGCTTTTGACGGCGATGAGCTGGTTGGCTATTCGGTGGCGATCATTGGTCCGCACCTGCATTACGGCTATCTCTACGCTCACCACGACGTCCTGTATGTGCGTCCGGATGCCCGCAAGGGAACGGTCGGCCTGCGACTGATGCGGGCTACCGAAGCCGAATCAAGGGCGCGCGGGGCCAGATGCGTCACATGGCACGTCAAACCTGGCTCCAGGCTGGAATCCATCGTGTCTCGCACCGGTTATGCGGTGGAGGAAATTGTTTACCGTAAGGAGTTTTGACCATGCCCGCCGCCCCTATCGTTGCTGCTGTAGCCGCTGTCGCCGGAACGGCCTATTCAATGTACTCAGGTGAGCGTTCTGCCAAGGCTCAGGCCAATGCCCAAAGGCAGGCCGAGGCCAACGCCAGAAAACAGCAGAAGGCCGCTGACGAGGCGAATAACCGCGCCAACCAGAAGCGGGCCGATCCCGGTGCCGCGCTGGATGCTGCTGCCCAGGCAGGGAAATCCGGTGCATCCGGAACCATGCTGACAGGGCCGGAAGGGATTGATCCGTCTGCGCTGACCCTGGGCAAAAATACCTTGCTGGGTGGTTGATATGGACGGGCCATCCATTCAGAAGCGGGTCAGTGCGCGCTGGGAGGCACTGAAGAAAGAGCGCTCCAGCTGGATGTCTCACTGGTCCGAGATTAGCGACTATCTGTTGCCACGCTCTGGCCGTTTCTTTGTCGAGGATCGCAACAAGGGCAACAAGCGGCACAAGAACATCCACGACAATACCGGCACCCGGGCATTACGTGTGCTGGCGGCTGGAATGATGGCCGGCATGACCAGTCCGGCTCGCCCGTGGTTTCGCCTCACCACGTCTGATCCTCAGCTGGATGAGTCCGCAGCCGTCAAGGCATGGCTTGCTGACGTGACGCGCATCATGCAGATGGTGTTTGCCAAGTCCAATACCTATCGTGCCCTGCATTCCTGCTATGAGGAGCTGGGGGCATTCGGAACGGCCTGCACCATTGTCCTGCCGGATTTCAACGGGGTCATTCACCATCACGTCCTGACGGCTGGCGAATTTGCCATTGCGGCAGATTATCGGGGGCAGGTGAATACCCTGTATCGCGAGTTTCAGATGACGGTCGGGCAGATGGTCGAGGAATTCGGCTTGTCAGCCTGTAGTGCCACAGTCCAGAAACTGCATGAGCGGTGGTGTCTGGATGAGTGGGTCACTGTCATTCATGCCATTGAACCGCGGGCTGAACGCCGCCGTGACCGGATGGACGCCCGTAACATGGCTTGGCGCTCCGTGTATTTCGAGCCCGGCAACCGTGAAGGGCATGTGTTGCGTGAGTCCGGCTTTCGCGAGTTTCCGGCCTTGTGCCCGCGCTGGTCGACCTCGGGCGGAGACATCTATGGCAATAGCCCGGCCATGGAGTCATTGGGTGACATCAAGCAGTTGCAGCATGAACAGCTGCGTAAGGCTCAGGGGATCGACTACAAGACCAAGCCGCCCTTGCAGGTGCCATCCAGCATGCGCGCCCGTGACATCGACACGCTGCCCGGTGGGGTGAGTTTTGTGGATGCGGGCACGCCCAATGGTGGCATCCGCTCGGCTTTCGAGGTGGGGATCGACCTGTCTCACCTGCTGGCCGACATTCAGGACGTGCGAGAGCGCATCAAGGGCAGTTTCTATGCCGACCTGTTTCTGATGCTGGCCAATGGCTCCAATCCGCAAATGACAGCAACCGAGGTGGCCGAGCGGCACGAAGAAAAGCTGCTGATGCTGGGCCCGGTGCTGGAGCGCCTGCACAACGAAATCCTTGATCCCCTGATCGAGATGACGTTTTCCCGCATGGTCGAGGCCGGCATCGTGCCGCCACCTCCAGAGGAGCTGCAGGGCGTGGACCTGAATGTCGAGTTTGTCAGCATGCTTGCCCAGGCCCAGCGTGCCATCGCCACCAATTCCGTGGACCGGTTTGTCGGCAATCTGGGAGCGGTCGCCGGCATCAAGCCGGAAGTACTCGACAAGTTCGACGCCGACCGCTGGGCCGATGCCTACGCCGACATGCTGGGGATCGACCCTGAGCTGATTGTCCCGGGAGATCAGGTAGCCCTGATCCGTCAGCAGCGGGCGCAGGCGCAACAGGCACAACAGCAGGCCGCAATGCTCCAGATGGGGGCTGATGCCGCGCAAAAGCTGGGCAGCGTTGATACCAGCCAGCCCAGTGCGCTGACCGATGTGACCCGCGCTTTCAGTGGCTACACCTGAGCCGTGCGCGTATCCGGATTGCCACTGCGTAGATTTGCTCCATGAGCACATACGACCCGACCGACATTGACCGCCAGTTGCAGGACGACGCCGAAAGGAAAGCGCGCAAGCAGCTTGATCGGGATGCCGAAGCCGAGGATTTCAAATGGTTGATGGGCAGCAAGCGCGGGCGGCGGATTGCATGGCGGCTGCTGGAGGATTCCGGGGTGTTCCGGCTCTCGTTCAGCACCGACCCGCTGCAGATGGCGTTCAACGAAGGCAACCGGAATTTTGGCAACCGTGTTCTGGCACTGGTTCATGCCCATTGCCCGGAGAAATACCCAACGATGATCAAGGAGCAAACCGATGGACACCCTGATGACTGACGAATCCGCTGGCCAGCAGGCCAATGCGGATGCCGGCGACCAGAGCCAGCAACAGACTGGCGGGGCTGATGGCAGCCAGCAGCAAGCACCCGAAGCACAAGCCGATCAAGGCCAGCAGACGAATGCGGCTCAGGCGGCAGAAGGGCAGCAGCAGGAACAGAAAACAGCCGGGGCTCCTGAGCACTATGACTTCAGGGCACCCGAAGGCATGCAGTTCGATGCGGCGGTGATCGAGCAGTTTTCAGGTGTCGCCCGTGAGCTGAACCTGCCGCAGGACGTCGCACAGCAGATGCTCGACAGGATGGCCCCGGTGCTACAGGCCCGCCAGAGCGAACAGCTGGCAGCGGCCAGCGAGCAATGGGTCACTGCCGCCAAAGCCGATCAGGAATTTGGTGGCGAGCAGCTGGCTGAAAACCTCGGGCATGCCCGGCGCGCGCTGGACCAGTTCGGGACGACCGAGTTGAAAAGCCTGTTGAACGATTCCGGCCTGGGCAATCACCCCGAAGTCATTCGCTTCATGGTCCGGGCCGGCAAGGCCATCAGCGAGGACCGTTTCGTGGCCGGTACCCGTGGCGCATCCGGGCCAGGGGATGACCCCGCCAAACGCCTCTTTCCCAATCATGCGTAACAGCAAGGAGTTTCACCCATGACCGTTCTCGCAACCACCCATCCGACTTTGCTGGATGTGGCCAAGCGGCTGGACCCGAACGGCAAGATCGACACGATTGTCGAGTTGCTGAACCAGACCAATGAAGTCCTCGACGATCTGACCTTTGTCGAAGGCAATCTGCCGACCGGCCACAAGACCACGGTGCGCGTGGGCCTGCCGGTGCCGACGTGGCGCAAGCTCTACGGCGGTGTGCAGCCGACCAAGAGCAAGACCACGCAGGTAACCGATTCGTGCGGCATGCTCGAGGCCTATGCCGAAATCGACAAGGCGCTGGCCGACCTCAACGGCAATACCGCAGCTTTCCGGTTGTCGGAGGATTCTGCCCACATCGAAGGCATGTCGCAGGAAATGGCGTCGACGCTGTTCTACGGCAATGAAAGCGCCGAGCCGGCGGCCTTTACCGGTCTGGCTCCGCGCTTCAACAGCCTGACGGCAGAAAACGCGGACAACATCATCAGTGGTGGCTCGGTTGCCGGGCAGACCGACAACACGTCGATCTGGCTTTGTGTCTGGGGCACCAATACCGGCCATGGCATCTACCCGAAGGGTTCCAAGGCGGGCCTGTCCATGGAGGACAAAGGACAGGTGACCATCGAAAACGTGGATGGTCAGGGCGGGCGCATGGAAGGCTACCGCACCCATTACCGCTGGGACATGGGCCTGAGCATCCGTGACTGGCGCTATTTCGTGCGCATTCCGAACATCGATGTGTCCGAACTGAAGGATTCCGCCAACGGCCCAGCAGCCCAGAAAAAGCTGATTCAGCTGATGGTGCAGGCCACTGAGCGGATTCCGAGTTTCGGCAAGGGACGGGCGGTCTGGTACGTCAACCGCACGATCCGCGAGGCACTTCGTCTGGGCATCCTGGAAAAAACCGCCAGCAACCTGTCGTGGGAAACCGTATCCGGCAAGCGCGTCATGACGTTTGACGACATTCCGGTGCGCCGCGTGGATGCTCTTCTCAACTCTGAGGCGCGTGTCGCCTGAATCAAGGAGCCGTCATGATTATCGACAAGCGCAATGAATTTGCCTCGGCCACGGCACTGAATACCGGAGGGGCGGGCACCTACAACGTGGGGGATGTGATCGACCTGTCGGTTGCCAATGACCTCGGGGGCGATGGTGCGCTCTATCTGGTCATTCAGGCTGACAGCACCATCACGGCCGGCGCCTCCGGCACGGTGGCATTCCAGCTGGTGTCGGATGCGGGCAGTGCTCTGGAAACGGATGGTTCGCAGTCCGTGCATTTCAGCACGGGAGCCCGGACAGTGGGTGCGGGGATTCCTGCCGGGACGGTGCTGGCCGCGGTGCAGTTGCCAATGGAAGGCAGCAAACCCTATGAGCGTTTCATCGGGATTCAGCAGGTGACTGGGACGGCCGCCGTGACAGCCGGCAAGATCAATGCATTCCTGACGCCCGATGTGGCCCGCTGGAAGGCATATGACTCCCCGTCGCAATCCTGACATGGGGGAGTCATGAAGAATGTGATTGCTACAGCCCCCGGCTTTCATGGTGGATGCCGGATCCGTCCCGGTGAGGCTTTTTCCGTGTCGGACGAAGAGCAGGGCAGCTGGTTTGTTGAAGCCGCAGCCGGCAAGACGCCCGCGCCACCGAGAAAGGGCGGACGTAAAAATCAGGCGGATCCGGAAACCCTGGGGGAAATAGCCCGGAGCGATGCGGATACCCTCCCGCCGGGTGATGTGCCGGCCACGCCCTGATGGCTGGCCATATTCAGGACATCCGGGGGCTTGGTGCCCCCGTTTTTGCTGGAGCTGGAAACTGTCATGGCTTCTGTTGTTGATATCTGCAATCTTGCGCTGGCCCGGCTGGGGGATGACGCCACGGTGGCCAGCATTGACCCACCCGAAGGCTCTCCGCAGGCAGAGCAATGCGCCCGGTTCTATCCGGTTGCGCGGGATGCCCTGCTGGAAGCCCATCCATGGCAATTTGCGGTTCGCCGCGTCAGGCTCGCCCAATTGAGCCTGCCGACGTGGAACTGGCGCCATGTCTATGCCGCGCCCAATAACGCCTTGCAGTTGCTGGGGGTGTTGCCTGAAGCCGCAGCCAGTGATGATGAAACCGAATCATTCGAGACCGAGAGCGATGACAGCGGCGCTATCCTGATCCGTACTGATCAGGCCGCCGCCAAGCTGCGATATACCGCGCGCGTCACCGATGCCTCGCGGTTTTCGCCTCTGTTCGTGGATGCTTTGGGTTGGTTATTGGCCTCGCATCTGGCCGGGCCGCTGATCAAGGGGGCGGAAGGAGCCAAAATGGCGCAGCAGTGCTATGCCAATTTCCGTACGGTGTTCTCGCAGGCCGTGGTGTCGAATGCGAACCAGCGCCATGTTGAACCGAGCCATGTTCCTGACTGGATGGGGGCACGCTGATGGCTACGGTCAAGTTACTGCAACGCTCCTTTGCAGGGGGTGAAGTCACGCCGGAGTTTTTTGGCCGGATCGACGATGCCAAATACCAGTCCGGTCTGGCTGTGTGCCGGAATTTTGTCCTGGCACCACACGGCCCGGCCATGAACCGTGCAGGCTTTGCATTCGTACGCGAGGTGAAGGACTCCAATCTCAAGGTGAGGCTGATCCCCTTCACATATTCCACGACGCAAACGATGGTCATCGAGCTGGGAGCTGGATATTTCCGCTTCCATACCCAGGGTGCCACCCTCATGCAGCCCGATGCACCGGATTCTCCCTATGAGGTCAGCAATCCCTATCGGGAGGACGAGTTGTTTGACCTGCATTACGTCCAGTCCGCAGACGTCATGACGCTGGTTCATCCCAATCATCCACCTCAGGAACTTCGGCGGCTTGGGGCAACGAACTGGGAACTGAAGCCGGTTTCCCTGCAACCTGTCATTGCTCCGCCAGAAAATGCCGCCGCGTCTACGGCAGGCTGCTCGGAGGCCAAGTACGACTACGAATATGTCGTGACTGCGGTCATGGTCGATCTGGTGAACGAGTCGGCCGCCTCCAACGTGGCCACTGTCCGCAGCAACGTGTATGAGACCGGATGCACCAATACCATTTCCTGGAGCGCGTCGGCCGGCGCCTATCGCTACAACGTCTACAAGAAGGAAGGGGGCGTGTATGGCTACATCGGGCAGACGGCCGGCTTGTCGCTGGTCGATGACAACATCAGCCCGGACCTGAGCAAGACGCCGCCGATTTACGACAACGTGTTTTCGGTAGCCGGCCAGATCGAGTCGGTACCGGTGACCGCGGGCGGCTCGTTTTATGGCACGCATACCGGGATTATCCAGTCCGTGACCGTCCTGAACGGTGTGCTGTTCAAGTACATTTCGTTTGAAGGCGCTATTGCGGCAGGAAAGATCACGATCGAGCTGTCCGTTTCCGATCCGACGGGATCAGGCGCCCGGTTGTCTGCCACCGTTGGATCTGTTGCGTGCGATGGATACTCGGTCACGGCAATCAAGACAGTCACGGTAATCGACGGCGGCAAGGGATATACCTCGCCCAGTATCGTCACGGTGGTCAAGCAGGACGGGCGGCCCATAACGGGGTGGGGTCCGATTCATGCAACCTACAGCGTGTCCACGTCACCCAATACCGTCCAGCTTGCCGTCACGGACTCCGGTGGCGGCAGTGGTGCTGCCCTGGAGCCGGTGATCATTGATGGAGCCATTACGGCGGTGAACGTCATCAACGGAGGCTCCGGCTATTTTGCGCCGGTGGTTTCCGTTTCCTACGCCGGGGGCGGCAGTGGCGCAACATTTGGCCAGCCGGTGGTGAAATCTTCGGGCGACTATCCAGGTGCCGTGAGCTATTTCGAGCAGCGACGCTGCTTTGCCGGCACCACGCGCAAGCCCCAGAACATCTGGATGACCAAATCCGGTACCGAATCGAACATGGGCTATTCATTACCTGTGCGGGACGATGACCGGATTGCCTTCCGGGTATCTGCGCGTGAAGCCAACACCATCCGCCACATCGTGCCGCTGGCCCAGCTGCTGCTGCTGACCAGCTCGGCAGAGTGGCGTGTTACGTCAGTCAACAGCGATGCCATCACTCCCAGAAGCATCAGTGTGCGGCCACAATCCTATATCGGGGCTTCCAATGTCCAGCCGGTCATCATCAACAACACGCTGATCTACGCTTCAGCCCGGGGCGGGCATGTGCGTGAGCTGGCCTACAACTGGCAAGCCGGTGGTTTTGTGACCGGAGACCTGTCCATCCGTGCTCCACACCTGTTCGATGATTTTGAAATTGTCGACATGGCATTCGGCAAGTCACCCCAGCCGGTGGTCTGGTTCGTGTCCAGTTCCGGGTGCCTGATCGGGCTGACGTACGTACCTGAACAGCAGGTCGGGGCGTGGCACTGGCATGACACGGACGGTGTATTCGAGTCCTGCGCAGCCGTGGCAGAAGGGGCTGAAGATGTACTGTATTGCGTCATCCGCAGAACCGTAAACGGCTGCTCTCGGCGCTACGTCGAGCGAATGGCCTCGCGGAAGTTCACTCATCAGGCCGATGCATTTTTTGTGGACTGCGGAGCGACATACACTGGTGAGTCGGCTGACCGCATCAGCGGGCTGTATCATCTTGAAGGTAAAACCGTCAGTATCCTGGCCGATGGCGCAGTGCATCCTCAGCGTGTGGTGACCGATGGAACCATCACACTCGATGTTGAGGCCAGCAAGGTGCAGATCGGGTTGCCGATTACGGCCGACCTGCAAACCCTGCCGATTGCGGCACAGGTCGACGGAGCGTTTGGGCAGGGGCGCTTCAAGAACGTCAACAAGGTCTGGTTGCGCGTCTATCGTTCCAGCGGCATCTGGGCCGGGCCTGATGTTAACCGGTTGACCGAGGCCAAGCAGCGGAAGAATGAATCCTCCGGCTCTCAAGAGCGAAGAAATCCCGCTGAACATTACGCCTTCATGGGCCGACAGCGGGCAGGTTTATGTGCGACAGGTCGACCCGCTGCCTTTGACCGTGGTGTCGATGACGGCCGAAATCGTGATGGGAGGGTGAGTAAAACCGGATACCCGAATGATGATTCCGATGGTGACTTCACTCGAAATCGCTTGGACACGGGTTGAAAACCAAACGCAAGTTGCGTATATTTTTATGAGTGAAAGCTTCATTCATCGAGTTACCGGCATTTGCACGTTATCGTCAGGGCTATCTTGACGATGATGCGTTTCGTGAGTTGCAGCAGTACTTGCTTGATCGGCCGGATGCAGGAGATGTCATACAGGGAACAGGTGGCCTGCGCAAAGTAAGGTTTGCTGATGCCCGGCGTGGCAAAGGCAAGCGTGGCGGTATCAGGGTCATTTACTATTGGTGGCTTGGCGGGAATCAGTTCTGGCTGTTTACGCTCTATGACAAGGATGAAGCAGGTGACCTGAGCCACGATGAGCGCAAAGCAATCAAGGCTATGCTGGAACGCGAAATCAATGCAAGGAGTCAGACATGAAGCGCAATCTGTTTGCAGAACTTACCGAAGGCATGGATGCGCTCCGTGATGAGCGCGAAGGCAAAGTGACGTTACGCCAGCACACGGCAGAGCGTAAAGAAGCCCCGACAGTGAGCGCGCAAGAGGTTCTGGCCCTGCGTACCCGGTTACATCTCTCTCGCCCGGTATTTGCACGCTATCTGCGTACGAACGAACGGACGCTGGAAAACTGGGAGCAAGGACGGGCCAAGCCTAATGCCCAGGC
This sequence comes from Laribacter hongkongensis DSM 14985, assembly GCF_000423285.1. Lineage (NCBI taxonomy): Bacteria > Pseudomonadati > Pseudomonadota > Betaproteobacteria > Neisseriales > Aquaspirillaceae > Laribacter > Laribacter hongkongensis. The sequence goes on along the minus strand of NZ_AUHR01000022.1, from coordinate 11,780 downwards.
CGCTCTCCTGATCCGGATGGTGGAGCGTTATCCGGATACCGTACAGCGACTCGCAACGATCTGACCCTGCACACGACAAGCCCCTCCAAGCGGGGCTTCGCGTCGATTGCAGACCGGTCATCGTTGAGTAGTCATGATTCGAAAACCCGCACGGTCAAGAACTGTGCGGGTTTTTCTGTCAGGTTGCCTGTGATGCGAAGAACATGCGCTCGACGTGTGGGCGCGGGCGCTGACCGGCCTGCCACAAATCGTAGGCTGACTGCATGCCAAGCCATAGTTCTGGCGTTGTACCCAGTGCCTCCGAGAGACGAATGGCCATGTCTGCACTGATACCGGCATGGCCGTGCAGAATGCGGGATAAAGCCGTCCGTGTAATACCAAGTTTCCTGGCTGCGTCGGTAACGCTGATTCCATCCAGCCAGTCAGCCAGCACGGTTCCAGGGTGTGCCGGGTTGTGCATGCGGCTCATAGCGTACTCCTAGTGATAATCCTGATAGTCAACCAACTCCACATCGCCAGTGGGCAAAAACCTGAAGGTCAGTCGCCAGTTAGCATTGACGGTAACAGCGTAGTGTCCGGCCAGATCCCCTTTTAGTAGGTGGAGTTTCCAGCTTGGAACCGCCATATCGTCTGGTTGTCTGGCCGAGTCGAGTGCGGTCAGCTGCTTTTGAAGTTTTCCTGCGTGGTCAGGCCGGATACCCGCCTTGCTGCCCGTCAGGAAGAACGACTCGAGTCCCTTGTGACAGAACGAAGTAATCATTCGTGTAGTGTATAGCAACAGTTTACGAAGTCAAATGCACAGGCTGGCATTGGGCCCGTGCGCGTATCCGGCATTCACTGATCTACCGTACGGCCATATTTCCGGAGTATGGCCGTATGACTTTTTCCGCTTCGAGCGGGGCGCTTGCCCAAGCCTCGCTTATATCCCAGATCGGTGGCGTGGCTGCTTCCACGGTGGGTGGGTATTACGCAGCAAAATCCCAGAAAAGTGCAGCCCAGTTCAATGCCACCATGGCCGAGCTCAATGCCCGCCAGTCCGAACAGCAGGCGCAATCTGCCTTGCAGCAGGGACAACGACAGGTCGCAGCCGTCACGCTGAAGGCCGGTCACCTCAAGAGCGCCCAGCGGGCTGCGCTGGCAGCCAATGGCGTGGATCTGGGTACAGGCAGTGCGGCCGAGCTGCAAGCCTCGACTGACATCATGAAGGCTGCGGATGCCAGCACGGCAGAACTGAATGCCCTGCAGGCCGCTTGGGGTTACCGCATGCAGGGCGTCAACTCCCGAAATCAGGCACTGATGGCTCGTACTCAGGCAAGGAGTATCAGCCCGTTTGGTGCTGCCGCTTCTTCGCTGTTGACGGGGGCAGGTCAGGTAGCCAATAGCTGGTATGGCCTGAGCAAGGTAGGGGCAATTGGCGGGAGCGGGGCATCCGCAGGTCAATGGATGATGGGCCAGAACGCCCGGATTTCGGGTTGAGGGGCAGCCCATGAAAGTTCCAGTCCAAGATGGTTTTCAGGTCATGCCGGCCATTGCGCCTGCCGGCCAGCTGGCGACGCCCCGGATGGAGAACGTGGCAGCCCGCCAGGCTGAATTGCTTGGTCGCTCGATGCAGGGGGGCGGTGTGCAGATGAGCCGGATGGCCATGCACATGCAGGAAGAGGCCAATCAGCTGCGTCTGGACGAGGCACAAATCCGGGCGCGGGAAGCACTGGCCAGGCTGACCTATGACCCGGAATCCGGTTACCAGTCCATCAAGGGACGCAATGCCCTGGATCGTCCGGATGGCAAATCGTTGTGGGACGAATACGGAGAACGCTTTGACGCCGAGTTGCAGGCGATTGCCGGCGGGCTTGGCAACGATATCCAGCGGCAGCGCTTTGCCGCGACAGCAGCCCGTTTGCGAGCCGGGCTGACCGGTTCGATCCAGCATCATGTCCTGTCTGAAAAGCGGACAACCCAGATCCAGACCAACCAGTCGATCATTGACAATCAGGTGGAGATTGCCATTCAGGGATACCGGGATGATTCGGCTATCCAGTCTGCCATCCATGGCCAAGTCGACGACGAGGGTGAGGTGCTGCAAAAGGGCATCGTGCAGGCTGTGGCCGAGCTTGCCCGGCTGAATGGCTGGGATGAGCCCACGCATTTGCAGCAGCAACGAAAAGCCGTCAGCCAGGCTCATGCGGGCGTGGCCAGCCGGTTGCTGGACGATGATCCGGCCGAGGCAAACCGGTATCTGAATGCCCATCAGGCGGACATGACTGCTGGTGATGTAGATCGTCTGAACCGGTCAATTCGTCCGGCGCTCGCACGGTCGGAAGGGTTAAAGCTCGGAGAGGCCATCTTCTCCGAAGGCAGCCTGCTGCCGACGTCATTCGATGACGCGGTCAGCATGGTGCTGAAATTCGAGGGTGGGTACACCAGGGATGATGCCGGAAGAGGGGAAACCAACTACGGCATCAACAAAACAGCCAATCCCGATGTCGACATCAGGAACCTGACGCCAGCCAAGGCCGCAGCGCTCTACAAGGAGCGCTACTGGAATGCCATTGGTGCAGATGACCTGCCCCCGGCCATTCGCATGATCGCCTTCGACACGGCGGTCAACATGGGGCCGGGTGCCGCCAACAAGCTGATTGCCGCATCGGGTGGTGATCCGGCCAGATTGCTGAACCTGCGTGAAGAGCGCTACGCACAGCTGGCCAGCAAGGAGCCCAACCGGTTTGGAGAAAACGTACAGCAGGCATGGGCCAACAGGATTGCCACGCTGCGTCAGCATCTGGCCAACAGCGAGAACGGCACGTTCAGCAGCCTGACAGGCATGCTGGACAGGGCAGACCTGATTGCCGACGAGGATCAGAAACGGGTGGCGAAACAGCATATCAAGGAGTTGTATTCGTTCGAGCAGGCCCGGAAGAAAGAGGAGTATGACGCCCTGTTCCTGCGCGTTCAGGAGATTGCCTATGCCAAGCCCGGTGGCTGGAAGGACATCGCTCCGGCCGACTGGGGAAGGCTGACCCATGAGGACCGGGCCAAACTTCAGGGGGGCGTTCCCAAAGAGTCCAGTCCGGACATCCTGCTGTTGCTCGAAAACCGTCCGGACCTGTGGGTATCCGGCAAGATCGAACAGTTCCGCTATCAGCTCTCAGAGGCTGACTACCGGCGCTATTTCACGCAGGGCAATGGTCCGGGAGCTGACCAGAAAATCCGCAAGGCCAGCTACGACGCGACGGTATTCAATCGTGGCCTCGTCAATGCCGGACTGGAAAAGCTGACCAAATCCAGGCTGTCCGACCGGGAGCGGGATCAAAAGCTCGAGCTGACGATGGCGTTCAAGCGCGAGATCGAGGCCCAGCAGCAGGCCAAAGGGCGAGCCCTGTCCCTGGAAGAACAGGAAACCCTGCTGGCCAGACTGCTCAAGCCGGTCAAGGTCAAGGCTATTTACACGAATCTTGGCGGACTTCTCCGTCAGGACTCTTCCATGGAAAAACACGTCTACGAGGTGCAGTCCCCCGGGAACATCCTCATTCCGGACAAGGCAAGGAAGCTGATCAGTGCCCGGGCCCGTGCGGCGGGCATTGCCGGCCTGAGTGAGCGGGAAATGCTGAATGCCTATCTGTCGATGGAAGAAGAACAATGAAAATGAGCGGTCTGGACAATTACCTGAACACCCTGGGCCAGCAGCGTAACGACCAGCTGGCCGGCTCCTTGCGTGATGCCCTGCAGGTCAATCCTGATGACTACGCCAAAACCGTCAGGCTGGCCAAGGCTGCCGGCGTCGAGGTTGAGGCCGTACCTCTTTACGCCGATGTGGCACAGGAAGCCCACTATCTGGAGGGGATCGGGTTTCGCACCCTCTGGAAAGACTCACCGAAGACCGCTGAATTCCTGAGCGATGCCAGGAATGCCAGGCTGGCTCATGATGATGTGGCAAACCTGTCGGTGCTGGAAAAGCTGGCCCGGTCTGCCGGGGCGGGTCTGACCGCCGCCAATGCCGCTCTGTGGGGGATGGCACAGGCCGGAACAGAACTGCTGGTGAAGCCTGTTACAGGCGCACTGGCCGGTCTGGGTGTTTTGCCGGAGGACGTGGGTGGCCGGATGGCCGAGTCGTTTTCCCGGATGCGCCGGATCCAGGATGACCAGACCGATACCCTGATGAGGAACGACGACGGGTTGACGCTGAATGGCGTCTACTCTGGCGTGCAGTCTGTTACCCAGACCCTTGCCATGGCTCCCGCTGCCATCATGACCGGTAACTCCGCACTGATGCTGGCACCACTTGCAGGGATTGCCGGCGGGCGCTCCTACGGCAAGGCCCGCGATGCGGGACGAACGCCTGCCGTGGCGACCATGTACGGCTTCTCGGATGGTGCCGTGGAGTACCTGACCGAGAAAATTTCGGCCGGCAAGCTGTTGGGTGACCTGCAAAAAGGCATCGACTGGAAAAAAATGCTGGCTGGCCAGCTAGGCCATGAGGCATGGACGGAACAGGTGGCAACGGTTGCTCAGGACCTGAACGAGTGGGCGGTTCTCAACCCTGACCGGCCCTTTGCCGAGTATCTGGCGGATCGGCCTGCGGCTGCCTATCAGACCCTCGTGGCTTCCATCGTAGCGGCCGGGGCGCAAACTGCGGTCATCAAGGGTGCTGACCGGGCATTGAACGGTGAGCGGGTGCGACGGCAACAGGAAAGCCAGGCCTTTTTCGAGGGGCTGGCCGATACCGCCAGACAGTCCAGGCTGCGGGAGCGCATGCCGGAAAGTTTCCGTGACTTGATGGACAAACTGACGGCAGACGGCCCGGTGTCGACCGTGTTCATGGATGCCCGTCGCTTCAGGCAATATTTTCAGGATGCCGGCCTTGATCCTGCTGTGGTCGCCAAAGAGGTGGGAGCCAAGGATTATGCCGAGGCACTGGCCCTGGGGGGCGACCTGTCCATTCCGACCAGCCATTTCGCAGAAAAGCTGGCTGGTTCGGAACATTTCACCGGTCTGGCACCCGACCTGCGCCTGTCTCCAGCAGACCTGACCGGACGTGAGCTACAGGAGCAGCAGGCCCGGCTGGATGATCTGGCGCGCGAGTGGGCGAATGGCCAGCGAAGGCCCGGATACTGTTCGGGATGAGCAGGGCATGAGCGTGGCTGACACCATTCAGGCCGATCTGGTGCAGCAACTGGAGGCTGCCGGGTTTGAACCGGATACGGCCCGCCAGCAAGCGGCCGTAACAACGGCCTTTTTCATGACGATGGGCGAGCGGACAGGGCAAGGCCCGGCCGACCTGTTCCAGCGTTATTTTGGTGGTGTCACCCGGACGGTTCCGGATGCGCTTCGGCAGCGTGTCGACACTGATGAACTGGATCCTTTGCTTGATCGTTTGCGGGCAGGGGAGATTCCCTCGCAAGCTGACGTATTTGGCCAGTCGTTGACCGGATTTTTGCGGGAGTTTGGCATCTCGGATCCTGCTGGTGAACTGGCCGGGCGCGATCTGGACAAGGGGTTGAAAGCCTTCCAGCGCCGGCTGGTCAGGGATGACGGCATTTCGCTGGATCAGGCTGTCGAGCGTGCCGTAGAGGCAGGGTTTTTCCCGGGACAGGAGATCGGTGAGGTTTCGGTCGCGGATTTACTGAATGCCCTGCTGGAGGACGAGACCAATCCGATCTATTCCGTGCAGCAGACCGATGCAGCCATGCAGGCTACCCGGGATACCCTGATGCAGTTAGGCAACTATCTGGATCAGCTGGGTGTGGATTTTTCCGCTCTGGACAATGCAGCCGTCAAGGCGGCCCTGCAGGGTGAATTGCCAACGGAACAAACGGTACAGAACCAGGCCGAGCGGGTATTCAACCAGTCCTACGACAAGCTGAAGGATGCGGCTGGCCGGCTCCGGCGTGCGGCAGAGAACATCACCAACGGTGTTCCGATCTCCAACCAGCCGATAGATTTTGGCGAGACCCCATACATCCTGCAAAAGCTCGGTGCCAAGGCCTTGCCGCTGGAAATGCGTGACCCGAAAAAGCTGCTGCAGATCGTGAAAAGCGAGGGGCAGCGGGAGGACGGGCACGGCCTGTCTGCGGACGTGTTGTCACAGATTCCCTATGCCCTGCATGACCCTCTGGCGGTCTTTGCATCAGCCACGCACGAGAATGCGCTGGTTGTAGTGACAGAACTCAAGGACGGGAAAGGCAATCCGGTAATTACCGCTGTTCACCTTAATGTTTCTGCGAAGAACCACCAGATAAACAAGGTTGCCAGTATCTACGGAAGGAGCAATGCGAAAACAGCATTTGCTGCCTGGGAGAAGGACGGCAAGCTACTGTATGTAAATGACAAAAGCCCTGATTTGCTTCGATCCGCCGGGGTACAATTCCCCATGGAAGAAGCGCGTCAAGGCTCTATGCAAAATGTACTGCTGCGCAGCGAGCTTGTCAACAACGATACGGTCCTGTCACAGGCCGGCAGCCAGCCTCGCGGGCGCATCCGCATCCAGGTGGAGCAGCATGAACAGTGGGCCCGCGGGTTTGAGCAGTACCTGAAAGAGGGCAAGGCTCCCAGTGCCGAGCTGCAGGGCGTGTTCGCCAGGTTCAAGGCATGGCTGCGTTTGCTATACGGTCGGTTGCGTGGCGATCTCAATGTCACGTTGAGCGATGAGGTGCGCGGTGTCTATGACCGCCTGCTGGCTACGGATGAGCAAATCCGGCAGGTCAGGGAGACAACCGGGCTGGGTGAGCCCATGTGGTCGGATGCGGCCGAGGCCGGCATGACGGAAGCTGAATGGGACGTTTACCGGCAGATGCGGGATGACGCCCGCGAGGAGGCTGACTCGGCGCTCACGGCCCGCATGATGGCTGAACAGCATCGCGAGCATCTGGCATGGTGGAAAGAGGCCCGGCAAAAGGTCCGGAGCGAAGTGGCCGAGGAGGCATCTTCATCTCCACTGGTTCAGGCCATGGCATTCCTGCGGGACGGCCGGTTGCCGAACGGCACCACGATTCATGAACTGGTGAAGCCCGCCAAACTGTCGAGGCAGGTGCTGGTGGAGCGATATGGCGAAGCCTTTCTGAAACGCCTGCCCCGCCCTTACCTCTATACCCGGGAGGGGGGCGTATCCCCTGATGAAGTCGCGGAACTGTTCGGCTTTGCTTCGGGTGATGAACTGGTGTACCGGCTTGCAGATGCGCCCAGCCCTTCCAAAGCGATTGAAGCGGAAACCGATGTCAGGATGCGGCAGCGTTATGGCGACATGATGACGGATGGCACGCTGGCAGAAAGGGCCACGGAGGCGCTGCACGGGAACAGGCAGCTGGACCTGATGCTGGCCGAACTGCGTGCCTTGTCGCGTCGTGCGGAGGGGGTATTGCCCGCAGGGTTCGTCGTGACGCCTCGCGAACTGTTCCGGCAAATGGCCGAGCGTACGATAGGCCAGAAAACCGCCCGGCAGGTTCGACCGCATGTCTGGTTGCAGGCAGAGCGGCGGGCGGCCAACGAAGCCATGCAGGCCGCCGCCAAAGGTGATCTGGCAGCTGCCGTTGATGCCAAGCAGCGACAGATCATGAATCACGAGCTGTACCGGGCGGCCGTTGCGGCTACTGAGCGGGTGGAGCGCATCCAGCGGCATATGGCAAAACTCGGCCAGACCAAAGTCCGGCAGCGGATCGGCAATGCGGGCGGAGACTATCTGGACCAGCTGGATGCCTTGCTGGAGCTGTATGAATTTCGCCCTGTGTCGGCAAGAGAGGTGCAGCGAAGGGAAAATCTGGCCGCGTGGCTGGAAAAGCAGGCAGAGGCCGGATTTGATGCTGCCGTGCCGGCTGAAGTGGCGGCGAGAACCCGTGTCGTCAACTACCGCGATGTCCCGCTGGATGAGCTGGAAGCCGTTCATGACACAGCGAAGATGATCGAGCATCTGGCCGGTACCAAGAACAAGCTGCTGAAGGTCCGCGACAAGCGGGATTACGAGGCAACCGTCGAGGCCATTGTCGGATCCATTCATGCCAACAATGCCATGAAAGACGGCTACCTGCCGTTGAATCCGACAAGGCTGGAGCGGATCCGGCAGCAGCTTGAATCGGTTGATGCCTGGCACATCAAGCCGGAAGCCTTGTTCCGGCAACTGGATGGTGACCAGTTGGGCGAGGCTCACCGCTCCCTGTTCCAGCCACTGGAGGATGCCCAGAATGCAGAGTCCGTGATGTGGGAAGAAACCGCCAGGAACCTGCAGGCCATCTGGGGGCGATATTCGCGCAAGGAGCTGGCTGAACTGTATGGCCGCAAGCATCAGATTCCGGCATTGCAGGGGGATTCCATGACGAAGGCCCAGATTATGTCCCTGGCCCTCAACTGGGGGAATGCCGGCAACCGTCAGGCCGTCCTGAAGGGTAATGACCGGCTCAAGGACAAGCCTGAAAGTATTGAGGCGATCATCAGCCTGCTGTCTGCCAAAGACCTGGAAACGGTACAGATGATCTGGGATGAAGTCGGCCGCTTCTGGCCGCAGATCGAAGCCATGCAGAAGCGGCTGACAGGGCTTGCGCCGGAGAAAGTGGAGGCAACTCCGTTTGTCGTGAATGGTGTCGAGCTGCGGGGCGGCTACTACCCGCTGAAGTACGATGCCCAGCGAAGCTATCGTGCCTTCAAGCGCGGCGAGGATGCCGGTGCCCGGCTCTTTGAAAACCATGTGGGCCGGGCCGCTACCCGGCGAGGGCACACGATTGAGCGTGTCGGATCGGCTGGCCAGCCGGTGCGCCTTGATCTGTCAGTGCTGGGGGATCATCTGCAGCAGGTCATTCACGACCTCGCTTTCCGTGAGGCCATCATCGACGTTAACCGGTTGCTGGCCAATGAACGGGTGCGAGAGGCGATTGAGGGCGCGACAAACCGCGAAATCTACCGGGCACTCCTGCCGTGGCTGAAGCGCATTGCCAATGAGAAAACCGTGGAGCAGCCCAGCCCGACGGAAAAAATCATCGGGCGCGTGAGAGCAGGCACGACCCTGATGGCAATGGGCTGGAAGGTGACAACAGCCATTGTACAGCCGTTGGGCTATCTCTCCAGTGTTCACCTGCTGGGGCGCAAGTGGGCGGCTCGAGGGCTGCGGGAATTCATTGGTTCGCCGGAAAAGATGCAGGCGACCCGGGATTTTGTCTATGCCCGTTCTTCCATGATGCGGAACCGTCAGACCGGTTTTGATCGTGATGTTCATGATCAGCTCTCAAGGCTGGCCGGCAAGCATGATGCGCTGGATCCGGTCAGAAAGACCGCGTTCTACTTTACCGGGATGATGGACATGGCCGTTGCGATTCCCACCTGGATGGGTGCCTACCGCAAGGCCATTCTGGAAGACGGTGCGACGGAACGCGAAGCCATTGAGGCCGCCGACCACACTGTCCGCTTCACCCAGTCCAGCGGCTACGCGAAGGATCTGGCCCGTATTCAGGGCGGCAGTGAGCTGCGGCGCATGTTCACCATGTTCTATTCGTATTTCTCTGCGCTCTATCAGATGGAAAAGCGCAGTTTCCGGAGAGTCAAATCGATCCAGGACATGCCCCGGTTCGTGGCGGACCAGATGTTGCTGTGGTTTGTGCCGGCCATTCTGGGCGAGCTGGTCGCAGGGCGGGGCCCGGGTGAGGATGAGGACTGGAACGATTGGTTTGCTGACAACTGGTGGAAAATTGCGACCTACCCGGCCCAGACGGTCGTTGGATTGCGGGACATCATCGGCGCAATCAACTCTCCCTTTGGCTATGAAATCAGCCCGGTGGCCCGGGCACTGGAAGCGGTTCCTGAACTGGTCAACCGTGCGGCGGACATGGCAACAGGGGAGCGGGATCTCAAGCGGTCTGACGTGAAGCTGGCCGTTGACTTGGCCGGAACATGGATGGCCTTACCGTCCAGTCAGGCATGGATTACCGGGTCGTATCTCTATGACCTGGCAACCGATCAGGAGGATCCTGCCGATCCCTTTGAGTTTCTGCGGAACCTGGTTTTCACCAGACGCCAAGCCGCCTGACCGTACACGTATCTCGGCTCCTGATTGATAGCCTCAAGCCATCAATAGAGGGAGTCGTGATGGCGATTTCGAGTGAGATACGCAAAGCCGGGCCATTCCTCGGGAATGGAACGGCGGCCTCGTTTCCGTTCGGCTTCAAGGTGTTTGAAGCGGATGATGTCAAGGTGGTCCAGGCCGACGCAGGCGGGGTGGAAACAACCCTGACACCGGGGGTTGATTACAGCGTTACGCTCAATCCGGAGCAGGAATCTGCGCCTGGCGGATCGGTGGTGTTGAACATCCCGCTGCCGATCGGAGAGCGACTGGCAATCACCAGCAGTATGGCCAACCTGCAGCCGATCACCCTGACGAACCAGGGCGGTTTCTATCCTGAGATCATCAATGCCGGCCTCGACCGGCTGACCATCCTCGTACAGCAGATAGCGGAACAGATCGGGCGGGCCATCAAGGTCAACATTTCGTCCAGCCAGGATCCAGCCGAGCTGGTGAATTCCCTGTTCGCCAGTGCCGACCAGGCTGCGAGCAATGCCGCAACAGCCGTGACGGCTGCCAATGCCGCAGCCGGCAGCGCGGCTGCCGCTGCCGACAGTGAGCGGCATGCCAGTGAATCTGCGGCTTCGGCAGGCCAGAGTGCGACCAGTGCGGCGGCTGATGCTGCATCCATTCACGGCAGCGTGGAAGCGGCAGCCGGGCATGCAGCTTCGGCAGCTTCCAGTGCGGCATCTGCTGCTGGCAGTGCTGCAACCGCCAGCAGCAAGGCCACCGAGGCAGCGGCCAGCGCCGGCAGTGCGATGGACAGCAAGACAGCGGCAGCCAACAGTGCAGCCGCTGCGGCCAGCAGTGAGCAACATGCCGGTGAATCCGCTGCTTCGGCTGCCCGGTCAGAAAATCATGCAGCGGAAAGTGCCCGGCAGGCGGCTGAAAGCGCAGCGACCGCCAGTGCTCCGATTGATGCTCATGAAGCCAAACCGGATCCGCATCCACAATACGCAACGGATACGGAATTGTCGGCCCTGTCCCAGTCATTGTCTGGTTCAGTCCAGAGTGCAATATCCATTGCCCAGTCAAAAGTGGCCACGGTCAACGGAGTGGGTCCGGATGCTTCCGGTAATGTTGCCGTCAATATACCTGGTGTTAATTACGACAGTCCGCAATCCAGTCATTTGGCAATTGGTGCTTATGCATTGGTGCGTATCAGAAGCGGGCAGATGACGGCCGGCGCAATAGTCAGCGGAAGCGATCTCGGTCTCGCTGGCTTTACCAGTTCATCCACCGTTACCTGTCAGTATCTTTCGAGTGCCGTAAATATTGGCTCATGGAGATCACATGGCTATGCACCGGGTACTTTTTCATCCGGAAATTTTGGTGGGGTTACGTTGGCCCAGCGAATAGCTTGAAACCATAGGTGTTATATGAATGTCAGGAATGCAAGGTTCGATAACCGCCAGGAAAACAGTATTACTGGTGATATTCAACACCCACTATATGGCTGGATACCCTATACGGCAATTCGAGGAATCTCTCAGGAAATGGACGAAATATTTGATGCATTTATTGCATCGCAACCTTTGCCTTATATGGAAACACCCCAGTATCTGGATGGCTTGCGTTGGCATGCGTTGGACAAGCTTCCCCAATGGGAGGAATCCGAGCGTACAGCCGGCATCGAACATGCCGGCCAGCGCTGGCTGACCACTCCGCTGGCACTGCAGGACATCCGTGACGTATTGCTCGCTGGTGCCGTGCCGAATGAGCAATGGGTGACGGCAGATCGCCA
>NZ_AUHR01000021.1 GCF_000423285.1 Laribacter hongkongensis DSM 14985 | reverse complement strand
TACTCGGTACGTTCCGATGCATTACTCACCCGTTCGCCACTCGTCAGCAGACCGAAGTCCCTGTTACCGTTCGACTTGCATGTGTAAAGCATGCCGCCAGCGTTCAATCTGAGCCAGGATCAAACTCTTTCGTTCAATCTCAGCTAAGTACTTGGCTTGCTCAAAGAAACGACAAGAAAATGTTTTTCCTTGCGTCTATTTGAAGTGCGAGCCTGTGGGTTTCCACAAGCGCTCACACTTATCGGTTGTTCGTTTGTTAAAGAGCTTTCCGGACCAGCCGGCGCTGCGTCGTGCAGCGAGGTGGCGAACTATACCCACCTCTCCACGCACCGTCAACACTTCTTTGCCAAAAATCCGCAAAACATGACTGCATTTTCCACAAATCACTGTTTTTGAAAGATTTCCATGTAAAAAACCCCGGACATCCTTGCCCGGGGTCTTGTCTGCATGCGCAAGGGATCAGAGCTCCGCAGCCTTCACCAGCTCTTCCACCACCTTTTTGGCGTCTCCAAACACCATCATGGTCTTGTCCATGTAGAAGAGATCGTTGTCGAGGCCGGCGTAACCCACACTCATCGAGCGCTTGACCACGATCACCGTGCGGGCCTTGTAAGCCTCAAGGATCGGCATGCCGTAAATCGGGCTGCTCGAATCCTTCTGGGCTGCCGGGTTCACCACGTCGTTGGCACCGATCACCAGCACCACGTCGGTGTTGGCAAAGTCGGAGTTGATCTCCTCCATCTCCAGCACCTGCTCGTACGGCACCTCGGCTTCGGCCAGCAACACGTTCATGTGGCCCGGCATGCGGCCGGCCACCGGGTGAATGGCGTAGCGCACGTTCACGCCTTTTTCGGTCAGCAGCCTGGCGTATTCCTGCAACGCATGCTGGGCCCGTGACACGGCCAGACCGTAGCCCGGCACGATGATCACGCTGTCAGCGTTGCTCATCAGGAAGGATGCATCCTCGGCCGAGCCCGACTTGTAGTTCTTCGGGCCCGCGGCTCCGGCCGCGCCGCCACTGCCGGCTTCGGCACCAAAGCCGCCCAGCAGCACCGACACGATCGAACGGTTCATCGCCTTGCACATGATGTACGACAGGATGGCACCGGACGAGCCGACGCAGGCACCGGCAATGATCAGCACCGGGTTGTTCAGCGTAAAGCCGATACCCGCTGCCGCCCAGCCCGAGTACGAGTTGAGCATCGACACCACCACCGGCATGTCCGCGCCACCGATCGGGATGATCAGCGTCACGCCCAGCACCAGGGCAATGGCGACCATCGCGAGGAAGGCCGCGTGTGCGTCAGTCATGAAGTACAGCACGCCAAAGCCGACCATGGCGATCGCCAGCAGCAGGTTCAGCAGGTGCTGGCCGTTGAACACCACGGCCCTGGAACCGAACTTGCCGGACAGCTTGCCGTAGGCAATCACCGAAGCGGTAAAGGTGATGGCACCGATAAAGGCACCGATGAACAGCTCGATCTTCTGTACCGGCGTATGTTCGACGCCGCTGTGGAAGATGGCCGCCACGGCAATCAGCACGGCCGACAGGCCGACCAGCGAGTGCATGGCCGCCACCAGCTCCGGCATGCCGGTCATCTGGACGGTCTTGGCCTTCCAGGCGCCGATGGCACCACCGGCCACGATCGCCACGCCGATCAGGCCCAGCACCGGCTTGTCCATGATGGCAAAGGTGGTCAGCACGGCGACCAGCATGCCGATGATGCCGTAGAGGTTGCCGCGCAGGGCGGTTGTCGGGCTGGACAGCCCCTTGAGCGCGAGGATGAACAGCACCGCCGCGACCAGGTAAAGAATGGCAGACAGGTTTTCCATGTTCGTTCAGCCCTTATCTCTTCTTTTTCTTGAACATGTCGAGCATGCGCTGGGTGACCAGAAAACCACCGAAGATGTTGATGCTCGCCAGGAAAATGCCGATGGCGCCCAGGACCGAAGTCAGGGTGATGGACTCACCGTTGATGTCCACGACCTGCAACAGGGCACCGACGATGATGATGCCGGAAATGGCATTGGTCACCGCCATCAGCGGGGTATGCAGGGCCGGCGTGACGTTCCACACCACGTGGTAACCCACGAAAACGGCCAGCACGAAAATGGTGAAACTGGTGACGAAGGGATCGACCATGTTTCTCTCCTTATTGGGCAGCAGGGAAACGCACCTGGCCTTCGTGGGTCACCAGGGTGGCCGCCAGCAGGTCGTCTTCCAGATTGAGCTTGAAGCCTTCCTTGGTCAGCATCAGGCCGAGGAAGGTGAGCAGGTTCTTGGCATACAGGCTGGAAGCATCGAAAGCCACCATGCCCGGCAGGTTGGGCAGGCCCACCACGGTCACGCCGTTGTCGGTGGTGTATACCTCGCCTGCGCGGGTCAGCTCGCAGTTGCCACCGGCTTCGGCGGCAATGTCGATGATCACGCTGCCCGGCTTCATCTCCGCCACCACATCAGCGGCGATCAGGCGCGGCGCGGGCCGTCCCGGGATCAGCGCCGTGGTAATGATGATGTCGGCAGCCCTGGCGTGCTTGGCGACCAGTTCTGCCTGGCGACGCTTGTAGTCGTCAGACATTTCCTTGGCGTACACGCCGTCGTTGGCGGCTTTTTCCTCGTCGGTCATCGGCACTTCGATGAACTTGCCGCCCAGCGATTCCACCTGCTCCTTGGTCGACGCACGCACGTCGGTGGCTTCCACCACCGCTCCCAGACGCTTGGCCGTGGCGATGGCCTGAAGACCGGCCACACCGACCCCCATGATCAGCACACGGGCCGGCTTCACCGTCCCGGCAGCCGTCATCAGCATCGGCATGAAGCGCGGGTAGTAATGCGTCGCCAGCAGCACCGCCTTGTAACCGGCAATGTTGTTCTGGCTGGAGAGCACGTCCATGCTCTGCGCGCGCGTGGTGCGCGGTAGCAGTTCCATGGCAAAGCCCGACACCTTCTTCGCCGCCATCTGCGGGAAAGTGGTGTTGGCGTACGGTGCCATCATGCCGACCAGCACGGCGCCTTCCTTCAGGCCGGCGATGCAGGCCTCTTCCAGCGGACGCACGGTCAGCACGATGTCGCCCCGGGCCAGCAGCGCCGCCCGGTCGGCCACCACTTCGGCGCCGGCATCGGCATAGGCCGCATCCGGCATCGCGGCATTCAGCCCGGCTCCGCTTTGTACCGCCACCGAGCAGCCCAGTTGCACGAGCTTCTTGACCGTTTCCGGCGTGGCGGCGACCCGCGTCTCGCCCGCCCTTTCGGCGGGAATCACGATTTGCATGGTTACCTCATTGAGGGATGGTTGGAATGGAACCGTTACCGCAGGTTGCCGGCAGCTCGCGCGGGCGCTCAGCACAACCTGCAACGACCGCCTCGATCAAACGGTCGTTTAAAATTCTTTTGGCATTCAAGCGCATTTTTTCGTCGCTGTGAAGCATTTCTTCGCTGTGAGACAGGGTTATCACTCAAATCGCCTGGCGAGACAACCTCCTGTCACAGGCATTCGCCCGGCCGTGTCGCATTTCCCTTGCCGGCCGGGCCGCAGCCTTCACCCAGGGCTGCTGCACCAAACCATTGATCAGGATGGATTTTGCCTGCCCGTCCGGTCCGGTCCAGCCGGCATGACGCCCTAAGCTGCACCCCACATATCGTAAGCAAATTTGCCGATCAGGACCGCCAGCAACATCAGGAACAATACCCGTACGAAACCGGCCCCGCCACGCAGCGCCAGCCGTGCCCCCACCAGCGACCCGGCCACGTTGCAGACCGCCATCGGCACGGCAAACTTCAGCAGGATGTGGCCGGCCGGGACAAAAAACACCAGCGCGGCCAGGTTGGTCGCAAAGTTGACGAACTTGGCCGAAGCCGAGGCGTGCAGGAAATCGAAGGCAAAAAAGCGGATGAACAGGAAAATCAGGAAGCTGCCGGTACCCGGCCCGAAAATGCCGTCGTAAAACCCGATCGCCCCGCCGATCAGTGCTGCCAGCCAGCGTTCGCGCTGGCCGATCACGGCCGGCTTGTGCAGCTTGCCGAAGTCCTTTTTCCACAAGGTGTAGATCGCCATGCCGACCAGCAGCACCAGCACGGCCGGCTTCATCACCTCTTTGGGAATCAGGCTCACGGCTGCGGCGCCGGCAAACGAAAACACAAAGGCACAGCCGGCTGCCGGCAGGATCAGCGCCCACGGCAGGCGCACGCGACGCATGAAGCTGCGGGCGGCACTGGCCGTACCGAAGATGGACGAAAACTTGTTGGTGCCGAACAGGGTGGCGGTATTGACCTCGGGCAGCGCGTTGAACAACGCCGGAATCTGGATCAGCCCGCCTCCGCCGACGGCCGAGTCGATCAGCCCGGCGACAAACGCCATGGCCCCCAAAAACAACAACTCTTCAATCACGATGTCTCCACGGCATGCAGGCCGGCGTTCAGCACAAGAGCGCGAGACTAGCGGCTTGTCCACCCGGACGTCAAAACACTTGTCGTTTAACCGGCCAGGCATCCGCCGCCCATCGCCCGCGCTGGCCGCCAGCAGACGAACGAGGCGAGAATTCCGGCCAGAAGTTCTACCGTACAAAGCGTGGCAAGCCGCCACGCTGACGGCGAAGCCCGGATGCTTCGCCGTTTTTCTTTCTGGAGTCCATGCCGTGCGACGGATCATGCCCTTACACCGTCTGGCCGCTCTCGGAATCGCAGGGATCGCCCTGCACTCCGCTCCGGCCCAGGCGCTGGAATTCGACCTGCCCACCAACGGCGACACCGTGGTGGGATCGCCCTCGGTGGTCATTCCGACCCCGGAAAATTCCCTTTATGACCTGGCGCGTTATTACGACACAGGCATTCTTGACATCAAGCTGGCCAATCCCGGCGTGCATCCGTGGGTGCCGGGCAAGAACCAGCGCATCATCATCCCGACCCAGTACATCCTGCCCAAGGGACCGTGGCAGGGCGTGGTGGTGAACGTCGCCCAGCGCCGGCTGTTCTATTTCCCGCCGGCCCGGGAAGGTGAACCGCGCAAGGTCATCACCTTCCCGGTCGGCGTGGCCAAGGAAGGCTGGTCCACCCCGCTGGGCTCGACACGGGTCACGTCAAAACTGCGCGATCCGGGCTGGTCGGTGCCACGCAGCATCAAGGCCGAAAAAGAGGCGGAAAACGGCCTGCCGTTTCCGGATTACGTCCCGCCCGGACCGGACAATCCGATGGGCATGCTGGCGATCGGCACGGGTTTCCCCAGCATCTTCATCCATGCCACCAACAAGCCCTGGGGCGTCGGCATGCGCCAGAGTCACGGCTGCATCCAGCTTTATCCGGAAAATGCCAAACTGCTGTTCGACACCCTGCCGAAAAACACGCCGGTCCGCATCGTGCACGAACCGGTGGTGGTCGGCCGCCTGAACGGCGAAGTGGTCATGGCCGCCTATCCGGCACTGGACGAATACCGGCAGCAGGAGCCTTCGCTCGACCAGCTCAAGGACACCATCCGGGCCCTGCCGCCAGCCGGCAAGCCTGCACCGAAGACAGCAGCAGCCGACCTTGACCGCCTCGACTGGCTGCGCGCCCAGTCGGTGCTCGACAGCCACAGCAGCCTGCCGGTTTCCCTTGACCCGGATACGCCCATGCCCGGCGAACAGCTGTCCCGCGTCCGGGCCCAGCCCTACGACCGCCCGCCCTACGGCAGCGATGCCAACAACGCCACACCGGTCGGCAAGCCGGACACCCCGGCCGGAGACGACGCACCGGCGTGAACCATCCGGCGTCACCACAAAAACCATCGGGCCATGCTTTACATGCATGGCCCGATGGTTTCGGCGAACGTACGGCTTACTTCGACACACCCTTTTGCATCATGCGCTCGAGAACGGCCGTATTCTGGTTCGACTGCTGCAACGCTTGCGATGCCACGGCACCGGCATTGTTGGCCTGCTGCATCGCCTGGTTGGCGGTTGCCAGAGCCTTGTCGGCCGTAGCCTGGGCACGTTCGATTTCCGGCGTAGTCGATGCACATGCGCTCAGCCCCAGTGCCACCACCGCACCCATCAAGCCAAGGGAAGGTTTCAGAAACATCGCGGGTTCTCCTAAAGGAAACGAGGTCTGAATACCGACGGCACCATGCCTGCCAGCCCAACTGACCGATGCCACGCCCAGGAAGGTTTGTCCTCCGCACAGCCCGGCACACAGAATCAGGACCTCTTAAGAAGTACTAACACCCCCCGTCGAAAAGGCAAGGACAGACAGGCCGACAGCCTGACGCCGCACCGTCCGGCAACTGTATTACGCTGAAAAAACGACAGTTTCCCGGCAATCCGCCCGTCACTTGCCGATGCAGAACCGGCTGAAAATCACCCCCAGCAGGTCGTCGGCACTGAACTCCCCGGTGATCTCGGACAGGCAGGCCTGCGCCTGCCGCAAGTGCTCGGCAAACAGCTCGGCTGCCAGGCCATAGGCCTGTCCGGCGGCCTCCAGCTCGGCTTCGGCCCGACGGATGGCGTCCAGATGGCGCTCCCGCGCCAGAAACAGTCCCTCGCTTTCACCCTGCCAGCCAACCGCTTCCAGCAGGACCTGCCGCAGGGCGTCCACGCCGGCACCACCCCGGGCCGACAGGCGCACCACGACATGTCCGTCCTCTTCGCTGACGCCAGCCGTTTCGCCGGTCAGGTCAATCTTGTTGTGGACGAACACCCGTGGCAGCCGCTCGGGCAACCGCGCCAGGATCGCCGCGTCCGCTGCGGTGACGCCATCGCGGCCATCAACCAGCAGCAGCACCACGTCCGCCCGCTCCACGGCCTGCCAGGTCCGCTCGATCCCGATGCGCTCCACGGTATCGGTGGTTTCGCGCAGGCCGGCCGTGTCGATGATATGCAGCGGCACGCCGTCGAGCACGATCTGTTCGCGCACGGTATCGCGAGTGGTGCCGGCAATGTCGGTCACGATGGCAATCTCGTCGCCGGCCAGTGCATTCATCAGGCTGGACTTGCCCACGTTCGGCTGGCCGACCAGCACCACGTGCATGCCTTCACGCAGGATGGCGCCCTGACGGGCGGTGGCCAGCACGGTGGCCAGCTGCCGGCGGACGGCAGCCAGCCGGCCCAGCGCATCGGCCTTTTCCAGCCATTCGACGTCGTCCTCTTCCGGGAAATCCAGCGTTGCCTCGGTCAGCATGCGCAGGTCGATCAATGTGTCGACGAGGCGGTGGATTTCTGCCGAGAACGCGCCCTTGAGCGACTTGAGTGCGCTGCGGGCCGCAGTTTCGCTCTGGGCATCGATCAGGTCAGCCACGCTTTCGGCCTCGACCAGGTCCATCTTGTCGTTCAGGAAGGCACGCTTGGTGAATTCGCCCGGCTCGGCCAGCCGCGCCCCCAGCTCCAGGCAGCGGGCCAGCAGCATGCGCAGGATGACCGGCCCGCCGTGGCCCTGGAGTTCCAGCACATCTTCGCCGGTAAACGAGTGTGGCGCCGGAAAGTACAGCAGCAGCCCGCTGTCGATGGCCTGACCGTCAGCGGCGACAAAATCGGTATAGAGCGCGTAGCGCGGCCTTGGCTGGCGACCGCCGCTGAGCTGGCCTGCCAGCGGCAGCAGGTTGCGGCCGGACAGACGGATCACCCCGACGCCTCCACGTCCGGGTGCCGTGGCGATGGCGGCAATGGTGTCGGCAAGATAGTTCATGAGCAATTCCGGAAAAGGGAGCGCAAGGTGTCCGCATGCTAGCGCGGCACCATGAAAAATGCCCGCTCCGGTCAGGAGCGGGCACGGGGTCAACCGGCAGCGGTCAGGAGCTCTTCGCCTTGGCGGCGTCCTTTTCGATCTGCTTGTTCACCCACCATTGCTGGGCAATGGACAGGATGTTGTTGACCAGCCAGTACAGCACCAGACCGGCCGGGAAGAAGAAGAACATCACCGAGAAGGCCAGCGGCATGATCTTCATCATCTTCGCCTGCAGCGGGTCGGCCGGCGGCGGGTTGAGGAAGGTCTGCAGGTACATGGTGGCCGCCATCAGGGCCGGCAGGATGTAGTAAGGGTCCGGCTTGGCCAGGTCATGGATCCACAGGATCCACGGAGCCTGCCGCAGTTCGACCGAGGCCAGCAGGGCCCAGTAGAGACCGATGAACACCGGAATCTGCACCACGATCGGCAGGCAGCCGCCCAGCGGATTGACCTTTTCGGTCTTGTACATCTCCATCGTGGCCTGCTGGAACTTCTGGCGGTCGTCGCCGTACTGTTCCTTCAGGCGCTGCATGCGCGGTGCCAGGGCCTTCATCTTGGCCATCGAGCGGTAGCTGGCCGCCGACAGGGGATAGAAGGCGGCTTTCACCAGCACGGTCAGCAGCACGATTGCCCAGCCCCAGTTGTGCACGAGGCCGTACAGCTTGTCGAGCAGCCAGAACAGCGGCGTGGCGATGATGGTGACCCAGCCGTAGTCCTTGGTCAGCACCAGACCCGGTGCGACGGTGGCCATGCGGCGGGTGTCTTCCGGACCGGCATACAGCGGCATGTCGATGCTGTACTGCTGGCCGGCGGCCACGACCGGCAGCTTGACCAGTACGCCGGCGGAGTAGAGGTCGCCCGCAGCCGGCTTGAGCTCGAACTGGCAGGCCTCGGCGCTGCTGCATACCGACTTGCCGTCATTGGTCTTGAGGATCCAGGCGCTGACGAAGTAGTGCTGCACCATGGCCACCCAGCCGTTGTCGGCCTGGCGCACGTAGTCGCCCTTGCCCTTGGCCAGGTCCTCGAAGCTCACCTTCTGGAACTTGCCCGTTTCGGTGTACACGGCCGGACCGGTGAAGGTGTGCGCCATGCTGCTTTCGCCTTCCGGTGCCTTGCCGTCACGCAGCAGGCGGTAGTAGGCGGTGGCATCCACCGGCTTGTCGCTGTGGTTGATGATGTCGTAGCGCACGTCGATCACGTAGCTGTCGCGCTTGAACGTGAAGATCTTCTTCACTTCGACACCGTTGACCGGTGCGGCGGCCAGCGTCACCGTCAGGGTGTTCTGGTCCGGCGACAGCGTGTAGGCGGTCTTGTCGGCGGCATACAGCGTCTTGTGCGTCGGCAGCGAGGCGTCCGACGACAGGAGACCGCTTTGGGCCACGTAGGTGCGTCCGCCCTGCTCGGTCATCAGCATGAACGGCTTGTCCGGATTGTCGATGGCCCCCTGGGTCAGAAGCTCAAGGCTGCGGATGTCACCGCCGGCAGTGTTGATCTGCGCCTTGACCAGGTCCGTGGTCACGGTAATGGTCTGGGCGCTGGCCAGCTTGCCGGTGGCAGGACTGTCGGCCGGCCGGGCGGTGGCAGGTGCGGGCGTTCCGTCCGGCTGGACGGCAGCGGCCACGGGTTTCGGCTGCGGCTTCGGAGCAAAGTATTCCTGCCAGACGAACAGCAGGCCGAAGGACAGCACGATGAAAACGATCAGACGTTTGGTATCCATCTCGTATCCGGTGGAATGTCAGGGAACCGGGTCGTAGCCACTGCTGCCCCAGGGGTGGCAGCGGCCGATGCGCCTGAGCGCCAGCCAGCCGCCCTTGAGCGCACCATGCTTCTGCACGGCCTCGATCGCATACTGCGAGCAGGTCGGCTGGTAGCGGCAGCGCGGCGGCAGCCACGGACTGATGGCCAGCTGGTAGAAGCGGATCAGCGCGAGGACGATACGCGACATGACGACAGCCTGGCAAACAGGGCCCGCAAGGCTTCGACAGCCTCGGGACGACCGGCCCGGTCAAACGGAGCACGCACCCGCACGACAAAGTCGACGCCCGCAACCCGGTCAGGATGCTGGCGGAACGTGTCTCGGATCACGCGCTTCATGTAGTTGCGGCGGTTGGCGCGCTTCGCAGTCTTTTTGCTGACCACCAGCCCCAGCCGGGCGTGCCCGAGCTGGTTGGGTGCAACATAGACCTGAAACCAGGCGTTGCTGCGAACGCGGCGCAAACGAAAAACGGATGAAAATTCATCCGTTTTCAGTATTCGCTGCGCGCGGCGAAAGCAGAAAGCCACTGGCCTGCCTTAGGCGGACAGACGGGCACGGCCCTTGGAGCGACGGGCAGCGATCACGGCACGGCCACCGCGGGTCTTCATGCGGGCACGGAAACCGTGAGTGCGCTTGCGCTTCACGACGGAAGGTTGAAAAGTGCGCTTCATCTTAATTCCCTATTTCGAAACGGAAAAATAAACGCGAGATTACAGCGTCTGTTCGGCTCTTTGTCAACCACTGAAATCATGCAGGCTGTGGATAAGTCTCTGGATACACGGTAGAATACCCGGCCTTGCCGATTCCGGAACCTCCGGGACCGGCGCATCCGCCGCCTTGATTCCATTTGAGCCCATGACCGATCTCTCTGCCTTCTGGCCGCAGTGCCTGGCCCGCTTCGAGGCCGAGCTGTCGGCACAACAGTTCAACACCTGGATCAAGCCCCTCGTCTGCGTGGCCGGCGAGGACGCCATTGCCCTGTACGCAGCCAACCGCTTTTCGCTCGGCTTCGTCAAGGAACGCTTCCTGTCGCGCATCGAGACCTTTGCCGAAGACATCCTCGGGCGCCCCGTCACCATCGAGCTGCGCATCGGCGGCGCACAGGCCGGCGCCAGCGCGCCGGCAGCAGCCAGCCCGCGCAGCCAAGGCAGGCCGGCTCCCGCACCGGTTGCGGCCACGCCGACCACCGGCTCGCTGGCCGACAGCATCGTCAGCGACGTGCCGCTGCCCAACGTCAAGCTCACCGCCCCCAAGCCGGCCATCGGCGGCGGCCACGAGAGCACCCGCCTCAACCCGGCCTTCACTTTCGAAAGCCTGGTCACCGGCAAGGGCAACCAGCTGGCCCGCGCCGCCGCCTTGCAGATTGCCGACAATCCCGGCGATTCGACCTATAACCCGTTCTTTGTCTACGGCGGAGTCGGCTTGGGCAAGACCCACTTGATCCAGGCCATCGGCAACCACGTCTACCAGAAGAACCCGCAGGCCAAGATCCGCTACATCCATGCCGAACGCTACGTGGCCGACATCATGCGCGCCTACCAGCACAAGGCGTTCGACGAGTTCAAGCGCTACTATCATTCACTGGACCTGTTGCTGATCGACGACATCCAGTTTTTCGCCGGCAAGAACCGCACCATGGAGGAGTTTTTCTACGCCTTCAATGCGCTGCTGGAAGGCGGCAAGCAGGTGATCATGACCTGCGACAGCTACCCCAAGCAGATCGAAGGCATGGACGAACGCCTGATCTCGCGCTTCAGCTGGGGCCTAACGGTGGAAATCCAGCCGCCCGAACTGGAAATGCGCGTAGCGATCCTGATGAAGAAAGCCGAGGCCGACAACCTCAAGCTCGGCAACGACGTTGCCTTTTTCATCGCCCAGAACGTGCGCTCCAACGTGCGCGAACTCGAAGGCGCGCTGAAACGCGTGGTAGCGTATTCGCGTTTTTCCAACCAGCCGATCTCGCTCGACCTGGTCAAGGAAGCCCTGAAAGACATCCTGGCGGCCGGCAACCGGCAGATTTCGGTCGACAACATCCAGAAAACCGTTGCCGACTACTACAAGATCAAGCTGTCCGACATGCACAGCAAAAAGCGCAGCCGCGACATTGCACGGCCGCGCCAGGTTGCCATGGCCCTGGCCAAGGAACTGACCAGCATGTCGCTGCCCAACATCGGCGATGCGTTCGGCGGGCGTGACCACACCACGGTGCTGCACGCCTGCAAGACCATCGCCGAAATGCGCGAGTCCGATCCGGACATTTCGCGCGACTACGCCGCATTGCAGCAAATGCTGCGCAACTGAGTTGTCACACCGTTATTCACGAGAACCCTGACGAGGAGTCACCCACGATGCAGATCCTGCAAGCCGACCGCGACGCCCTGCTCAAACCGCTCCAGGCCGTCACCGGTATCGTCGAGCGCCGCCATACCCTGCCGATCCTGGCCAACGTGCTGATCGAAAAGTCCGGCGATACGCTGACCTTCCTCGCCACCGACCTCGAGATCCAGATCACCCACGCCAGCCCGGAACCGATTGCCGGACCGGACTTCCGCCTGACCACCTCGGCCAAGAAGTTTTCCGACATCCTGCGCGCCATCCCGGACCGCACCACCGTCACGCTGGACCACGAAGACGGCCGCTTGACCGTCAAGGCCGGCAAGAGCCGCTTCAACCTGCAAAGCCTGCCAGCCGATGACTTCCCGCTGCTGACGCAGTCGCTCGATGCCCAGGCCGGCTTTGCCCTGCCGCAGCGCGACTTCAAGGCCCTGCTGTCGCAGGTGCAGTACGCCATGGCAGTGCAGGACATCCGTTACTACCTCAACGGCCTGCTGCTGGTCACCGACGGCAACCAGGTCAAGCTGGTGGCCACCGACGGCCACCGGCTGGCCTTCGCCCAGATGACGCTGGACACCCCGCTGCCCGCCGCCGAAGTGATCCTGCCGCGCAAGACCATCACCGAGCTTTACAAGCTGCTGGCCGACAGCGACGACACCATCGACATCACGCTGATGAACAACCAGGTGCGCTTTGCCTTTGGCGGCAGCGTCATCGTCAGCAAGGTGGTGGACGGCAAGTTTCCTGACTACAACCGCGTGATCCCGCTCGACAACGACAAGCTGTTCCTGATCGGGCGCCAGGCCCTGCAACAGGCGCTGGCCCGCGCAGCGATCCTCGCCAATGAAAAGTTCCGCGGCGTGCGCCTGGCCATCGAGGCCGGCCGCCTGCGCATCCAGTGCAACAACAGCGAACAGGAAGAAGCCGAAGAAGAACTGGAAATCGCCTACGGCGGCTCCGGCCTGGAAATCGGCTTCAACATCACCTATCTGCAAGACGTGCTGGCGGCGCTGCACGTCGACACGCTGCAGCTGGCGTTCGGAGATGCCAACCGCAGTGCGCTGGTCACCATCCCCGACAATCCGAACTTCAAGTACATCGTGATGCCGATGCGAATCTAGCGCGGCCTCAGGCCCGGGCCGGCTGACGGTCCCGACCTCGTCCGGCAGCCTGCTGCTGCCGGGCCTCCGATCGATCCGAACATAGAGTAGTGCAATGAGCGAACAGGAATACGGTGCAGACAGTATCAAGGTACTGAAGGGACTCGACGCAGTCCGCAAGCGCCCGGGCATGTATATCGGTGACACCTCCGACGGCACCGGCCTGCATCACATGGTGTTCGAAGTGCTCGACAACTCGATCGACGAAGCACTGGCCGGCCATGCCGACACCGTGCGCGTCACCATCAACCCGGACAACTCGGTATCGGTCGAGGACAACGGCCGCGGCATTCCGACCGACATCCACCCGGAAGAAGGCCGTTCGGCAGCCGAAGTGATCATGACCATCCTTCACGCCGGCGGCAAATTCGACAACAACAGCTACAAGATCTCCGGCGGCCTGCACGGCGTCGGCGTCTCGGTGGTCAACGCCCTGTCGGACTGGCTGCGCCTGAAGATCTGGCGAGACGGCAAGGTGCACGAAATGGAATTCCGCCGCGGCGAGCCCGTGGCTCCGCTGAAGGTCACCGGCCAGACCACGCACCGCGGCACCGAAGTCACCTTCATGGCCAGCACCGAAACCTTCGGCACCATCGAATACCACTACGACATCCTCGCCAAGCGCATCCGCGAGCTGTCGTTCCTCAACAATGGTGTCGGCATCACGCTGGCAGACCGCCTGCACGGCAAGGAAGAAAACTTCGCCTTCTCCGGCGGCGTGGCCGGCTTTGTCGAATACATGAACCGCAACAAGACCGTGCTGCACCCGAAGGTGTTCCACACCATCGGCGACAAGGAAGGCATGACGGTCGAAGTGGCCATGCAGTGGAACGACTCCTACCAGGAAAACGTCCAGTGCTTCACCAACAACATCCCCCAGCGTGACGGCGGCACCCACCTCACCGCCCTGCGCCAGGTGATGACGCGCACGCTCAACCAGTACATCGAAGAAAACGACATCGCCAAGAAGGCCAAGGTCGAAACCACCGGCGACGACATGCGCGAAGGCCTGACCTGCGTGCTGTCGGTCAAGCTGCCCGATCCGAAATTCAGCTCGCAGACCAAGGACAAACTGGTTTCCAGCGAAATCGGCCCGGTGGTCAACGAAATCATCAGCGAAGCCCTGAAAACCTTCCTGCTGGAAAACCCGGTCGATGCCAAGACCATCACCGGCAAGATCGTCGAAGCCGCCCGTGCCCGCGAAGCCGCCCGCAAGGCCCGCGAAATCACCCGCCGCAAGGGCGTGATGGACGGACTGGGCCTGCCGGGCAAACTGGCCGACTGCCAGGAAAAGGACCCGGCGCTGTGCGAGCTTTACCTCGTGGAGGGTGACTCCGCCGGCGGCTCGGCCAAGCAGGGTCGTGACCGCAAGTTCCAGGCCATCCTGCCGCTCAAGGGCAAGATCCTCAACGTCGAACGCGCCCGCTTTGACAAGATGATCGCCAGCCAGGAAGTCGCCACACTGATCACCGCCATGGGCACCTCGATCGGCAAGGACGACTACAACCCGGACAAGCTGCGCTACCACCGCATCATCATCATGACCGACGCCGACGTCGACGGCGCACACATCCGCACCCTGCTGCTGACCTTCTTCTACCGGCAGATGCCGGAGCTGGTCGAGCGTGGCCACATCTACATCGCCCAGCCGCCGCTCTACAAGCTCAAGCACGGCAAGCAGGAGCGCTACCTCAAGGACGACAGCGAGCTCAACCAGTACCTGCTGGAACTGGCGCTCGACAACGCCCGCCTGATCCCGCGCGAAGGCGCCGACCCGATCAGCGGAGACACCCTGGGGACGCTGGCACGGCAGTACCTTGCCGCACGGGCCGTCATCGAGCGCGAAAGCCGCGTGATTGATCCCCTGGCCCTCGATGCCATGATGCGCGTGCCGGCACTCAGCCTGGAAAGCGAAGCCGGTGCCCGCCAGACCGTTGCCGTGCTGGAGCACGCCTTGCAGCAGGCTCCCGTCACGCTGGAACCGGTGCACGACGAAAAGAACGACGGCTGGCTGGTACGGATCGTGCACCACCTGCACGGCAACGCCACCACCACTTACCTGGACCAGGATTTCCTGGAGTCGGCCGACTACACCGTCCTGCGCCAGACCAGCGACCTGCTCGACGGCCTGATCGGTCCCGGCGCCGTCATCCGCCGTGGCGAGAGCAACGGCCGTACCGTCAGCGAGTTCGGCATGGCACTGGACTGGCTGATGGGTGAAGTGCGCCGCGGCATGTCGATCCAGCGCTACAAGGGGCTGGGCGAAATGAACCCCGGCCAGCTGTGGGAAACCACCATGGACCCGTCGGTACGGCGCCTGCTGAAGGTCCGCATCGAAGATGCCATGGCCGCCGACGATGTCTTCACCACCCTGATGGGAGACCAGGTGGAACCCCGCCGTCATTTCATCGAAAGCAACGCACTGATCGCCCGGAACATCGACATCTGATGCTTACGGCCCTGCATGCCGGATGAAGGTCTCTGCACCACCGAGCACACCCCGGCACATGCCAGTGCAGCTCCGACAAGAACAGCCGCTCATCCGAGCGGCTGTTTTTTTGCGATCAAAGCGGCTCAATACCGGCTTCATCCATCTGCGCCGGCCCTGCCCCCTGCCGCAGCCAGTCCGCAATCCGGTCGACAGTCATTCCAACACCGGCATGACCATGTCCCCGGGTCGCGCATTCCCACACCACCAGTACCCGCCAGCCCTGCTGCCCCAGCTTTTCGAGCTGTTGCCGGTCGCGCTCCTGGTTCTTGCCGATCTTGTCCAGCCAGAATCCGGTCCGGGTCTGCGGCACCTTGAAGTAGCGGCAGTCGTGCCCGTGCCAGAAACAGCCATGCACAAAGATCACGGCCCTGAACTTCGGCAACACGATGTCCGGCCTGCCCGGCAGGTCCTTCACATGCAGCCGGAACCGGAATCCCCGTGCGTGCAGGGCTTTGCGGACCAGCATTTCCGGCCGGGTATCCTTGCCGCGAATACCCGACATCATCCGGCTGCGCGTGGCCGGGTCGACAATGTCAGTCACGCTCCAGCGCCTCATCCGGATACCGGCGGCGGTTCCGGCCGGGTGGCGTCCGGCACCAGAAACCGGTGCATCAGCCTCGCGGCATGGGCCATCACGTCCACCACCACCGAATTGCCGAACTGCTTGTAGGCGCGGGTATCCGAAACCGGAATCCGGAACGTGTCGTCAAACCCCATCAACCGGGCGCATTCGCGCGGGGTCAACCGCCGGGGACGCCGGTTTTCGCCCTGGTACACGAGGATTTCCGAGCCATCCTTGTAATAGCGCGCCGACAGGGTGCGGGTCACGCTGTCCGGCCCGACCAGGCCAAAGCCGAAGCCATTGCCCTTGGCCCGGTGCTTTTCGGCGTAGGCCTGCAGGTAGTCCCACAGTTTCGGGGTCAGGGTGTATTTGTCCTGCACGCACCGCGCCTGGTGGTCGAAGAAACGGTCGCCGTCCCAGGGCAGCACGGGTTCGCTGCCGTCCGTGCGGTGCAGGACGGTCCTGAGGGTGCGACTGCCCTTGGGTGGCAGGGGAATGGCGTCCCAGTCGAAGGCCACCGGCTCGCGGAAACCGGCGATCAGGATGCGTTCGCGGTGCTGGGGCGTGAAATGGGCGCCGTCGATGACACGCCAGTGGATGTGGTAACCCAGCTCTTCGGTCAGGGTGCGGCGGATCACGTCGAACGTGCGGCCCTTGTCATGCGACAGCAGGTTCTTCACGTTTTCCAGCAGGAATGCCCGTGGCCGTTTTTCGTCAATGATGCGGGCCACGTCGAAAAACAGCGTGCCCTGGGTCGCATCCTGAAAGCCGTGCGCCCGGCCCAGCGCGTTCTTTTTCGACACCCCGGCAATCGAAAACGGCTGGCACGGAAAACCGGCCAGCAACACGTCATGCGCAGGAATGTCAGCGGCGCCCACCTGGGTGATGTCGCCGTTCAGCGCGTGGGCATCGCGGCGATGGTTCTCCGCGTAGGTTTTCTGGGCATAACTGTCCCATTCGCTGGTAAAGACACACCGGCCCCCCACGTCCTCAAAGGCCTGCCGGATACCGCCGATGCCGGCAAACAGGTCGATGAAGGTGAAGTCGGCCGGCTCGCCGTCAAACGGCAGTTCCTGCGGTAGCAGTTGCCGCAGCGCGTGCACGACATAGGAGGGCGGCAGGCAGTCACCGGCCTGCCAGCGCCGGACCGTGCGGACATCAATCGACAGCGCCTTGGCAATATCGGCCTGGGTGTGAAAACGACGGACTTCGGCCAGGACGGATTGCACATCCAGCCGCATGGAAGCATTCATGAACGATTCTCTGGGTCAGAAAAAGGACATTACGTCCTGTAATGCTTCCATTGTAACGTCGGGAGAAACACCCGATCCAGGCTGTTCTGCCAGCCATGCCACGGCACGGGCCAACCCGGCAGCACGGGACAACCCGGCCAGGTCGTGTACAGCCAGACCGCTCCCTGCCGCAGCGCCGGACAGGTCAGCCCCGCCGGAACAGCCCTGTGGCAGCGACACCCGCACCGGATAACCGGCAACCGCTGCCAGCAGGCATGAATGCCGCTCCGGTCGCAGATACCATGCAGCCGTTCGGCCGGACAGAACCTGTCTCCGCCCTTGTGCTGCCCGGCCTTGCAATGCCGTGCCGGGAGGCACGCCAGACCGCTTCATTCATGCGCGCAGCAGCGGTCCGCCGGACAGCGCTTGCAGGCTTCAGGCGACAGGCGCCAGCCCGCCCGAAACACCGCCCCGCCACCGGAGGCGCATGCTCCGGTCAACCGGCTGCCGGTGACTGCAATGCGGTTTCCAGAAAATCCAGAAACACCCGCACGGCCGGCACCTGGCCACGTCGCGAGGGGAATACGGCATGGATGATGCCGGGGCAAGGAGCCCAGCCGGGCAGCACCAACTCCAGCCGGCCCGCCATCACGTCCTCACGGCACAGGTAATCCGGCAGGTAGGTCGCTCCGACCCCGGCCAGCACGGCAAAACGCAGTGACAGCAGGTCATCGGCCAGCAGGCGCGGCGTGTGCTGGAACGGATAATCCTGCCCGTCCGGCCCCTGCAACAGCCAGGTGGTACGCCCGTCCACTGCCGACATGGCCACCGTGTCCAGTCGCACCAGCTCGTCCGGGCTGCGGGGACGGCCCTGCCGCGTCAATTGCTCCGGACTGGCCACCAGCACCGTATACGCCACGCCCAGCCGCTTGACCACCAGGCTGCCGCTGTCGGCCAGCGTCGGCCGCACGCGCAGGGCCACATCCAGCCCCTCCTCCACCAGGTCGACGGCCCGGTTGCTGACACGCATGTCCAGCCGCACCTGTGGATAAGCGGCCAGAAAGGCCGGCAGATGCGGTCCGAGCATGGTCTGCGCCAGCGTGACCGGACAACTGACCCGTACCACGCCACGCGGCTCGGCCTGCAGGCGCGCCACGGTCTCGGCGGCCATGTCCGCTTCGTCACGTACCACGGCGCAGTGCCGGTAGAACAGTTCGCCCACCTCAGTCAGCGCCAGCCTGCGCGTGGTGCGCTGCATCAGCCGCACGCCCAGTCGGCTTTCCAGCCCGGCAATCCGGCGCGACAGGCGTGATTTGGGCAGGCCCAGCGCCCGGCTGGCCGCGCTGAAGCTGCCGCGTTCGACCACTTCGGCAAAGTAGCGCATGTCGTTGAGATCCTGCATGGCCGCCCTCATTGTCTCGCCGATGGAACAATCATGTGCAATTCTAGCGGCTTATCAGCCACCGGTCTGCTGCGCACAATACCGTCCAACCGCCGCCCGTTGCGGCACTTGACGGAGACTTCCATGAAACTGTTGCACATCGATTCCAGCGTACTGGCCGAACATTCGGTCTCGCGCCAGCTGACCGCCCGCATCGTGACCGAATGGCAGGCCACCCATCCCGGCACCGCAGTGGAATACCTCGATCTGGCACAGGACACACCGGCCACCCTGTCGGGCGCCGAGCTGGCCGCCCGCATGACGCCGGCAGACAGCCGTTCGGCAGAACAGACGGCCGCTGCGGCCCGTACCGAGGCTTTCCTCCAGCAGTTCCTGGCGGCGAATGTCATCGTGGTCGGCGCACCGATGTACAACTTTTCCATTCCCAGCCAGCTCAAAAACTGGATCGACTGCATCGCCCAGGCCGGCCGGACCTTCAAGTACACCGAAACCGGTCCGGTCGGACTGGCCGGCAACAAGACCGTGATCGTCGCCTCGAGCCGTGGCGGCGTGTATTCGACCAGCGAAGCCCTACGCGCCCTGGACCACCAGGAAAGCTACCTGCGTACCGTGCTGGGCTTCATGGGTATCGACAATGTCCGCATCGTGCGGGCCGAAGGCGTCAACCAGGGTGCCGACCGTCGCAGCCAGGCACTGGCAGCGGCCGAAGCCGACATCGCCACCCTGGTCTGACCACGCTCCGCTGCGCCGGAGCAGACGGCGCCGGCCTCCGGCGCCTGGCACAGGAGATTCATCATGCAAACCATGCAACTGCCCGTCGTGGCACACAGCCGTTCCATCGAACGCGTCGTCACCGGCGTACCGACCCGGGATGGCGCCGGCGTCAAGCTGACCCGCGTCCTGACCGCCGACCTGCAACAGCGGCTCGACCCGTTCCTGATGCTGGATGCGTTTGGCTCAGACGAGGCCGGTGACTATATCGCCGGTTTCCCCGATCACCCGCACCGCGGCTTTGAAACCGTCACCTACATGATCGCCGGCCGCATGCGCCACCGCGACAATGCCGGTCACGAAGGCCTGCTGGAAACCGGCGGCATGCAGTGGATGACGGCCGGTCGCGGCATTGTCCACAGCGAAATGCCCGAGCAGACCGAAGGCCGGATGGAAGGATTCCAGCTGTGGGTCAATCTGCCGGCGGCCCGCAAGATGGATGCCCCGCACTACCAGGACATCCAGGCTGACGGCATTCCGGAATTCGGCCTGCCCGGTGGCGGCACGCTGCGGCTGCTGGGCGGCCGGATCGGTATGGCCACCGGCGCCATGCAGCGCCCGGACACCGAGCCGCTGTTTGCCGACATCGGGCTGCCGGCCGGTGCAGAAGTGAGCATCCCGGTACCGGAAGGACACAACGCCTTCGTGTACGTCTACCGTGGCCAGGTACACATCGGGGCCAGCGAACGACCGCTGTCACAGCAGGAGATGGCGATCCTGACGCCGGATGGCGACGGAGTCCGCCTCTCTGCCACCACGCCGGTCCGCCTGATCCTGGTCAGCGGCCAGCCGCTGCGGCAGCCGATCGCCCAGTGGGGACCGTTTGTCATGAATACCCGCGAGGAAATCGAAACGGCCATCGACGACTATCGGCACAACCGCTTCTGACCGGCCGGACACGCAAACAGGGCAGACCCGCACGGGTCTGCCCTGTTGTTGCCTGCCTGGGCGTCAGTTCTTGTCGAAGTAGTAGGCCTCTTCGCCAAACTCGCTCTTGTCGAGCCCTTCGCGTTCCTGCTCGGGGCTGACACGCGGCTTGTGCAGCACCATCATCAGGATCCAGGTCACGACGAAGCTGTAGACCGCCACCACCGCCACGCCCAGGAGCTGGATGAAGAACTGCTCCCAGCCACCGCTGACGCCGTCAATCACCCGCTCGGCAAAGAAACCGACCAGCAGCGAACCGGTGATGCCGCCGATGCCGTGGGCACGGAACACTTCCAGCGCGTCGTCGTACTTGAACTTTTCCTGGATGCCCTTGGCGAAGTAGCAGATGGTGGCACCCAGTGCCCCCACGATGATGGCAGCCCACGGCTCGATGTAGCCCGCCGTGGGGGTGATAGTGGCCAGACCGGCCACACCGCCCACCATCACGCCGGAAAAGCTCGGCTTGTCTTCAAAGATGGCCGACCAGAACAGCCACACCACCATGGCGATACCGCCGGCAATGGCCGTGTTGACGAAGGCGTAGGCAGCCAGCTGGTTGGCGGCATAGGCACCGCCGGCGTTGAAGCCGAACCAGCCGAACCACAGCAGGCCGGTGCCGACTGCCACCAGCGGGATGTTGGCCGGGCGCGGCGGATCGTTCGGCGACAGGGTTCGACGCCCCAGGAAAATGGCGGTGGCCAGCGCGGCAAAACCGGCAGTGGTATGCACGACGATGCCACCGGCAAAGTCGATCACGCCAAGCTTGCCGAGGAAACCGCCACCCCAGATCCAGTGCGCGACCGGAATGTAGACCACCAGCGTCCACAGGGCGATGAACCACAGGTAGGACGAAAAGCGGAAGCGCCCGGCAAAGGCACCGGTGATCAGCGCCGGCGTGATGATGGCGAACATCATCTGGTAGGCGAACACCATGATGAAGGGGATGCTGGGTGCGTAAACCGGGTGTGGCGCCATGCCGATGCCGATCATGGCGAAATAGCGGAAGTCGCCGATCAGGCCGGAGATGTCCTTGCCGAAGGCGAGGCTGAAGCCGCCCAGCACCCAGACCAGCGTGACGATTCCCATCGAGATGAAGTTCTGCATCATGATGGTCAGCATGTCGCGGCTGCGGACCAGACCGCCGTAGAACAGTGCCAGCCCCGGCGTCATCAGCGCGACGAGTGCAGTGCACAAGATGATGAAGGCGGTATCGCCCGTGTTGATTGCCAACATGAAAGTCTCCTGAGTGTGCCCTGATCGCACCGGACCGGTCCGTTGGCGGCCATGCCGGTGCCACGCGTTGCGACCCCTTGTTCATGCCGGACAAGCCGGCAGCTCCGGCTTGGGCGCAAAAACCCCGGACAGCGGTAACAGCCCTTGATGGCGACACCACGTCAGGCAGCCCGATGGAAGGGTCAAGGTGCCGCTCTCTTGCGTTTTCCTTACCCCCTGTTCTAGACCACCGTTGCCGCCATTCACGGCCAGACGGGCTCCATTCGTCGGAATGACCGCGCAGGCCGGCCGGACCAGCGTCAGGAGCGCCAAATTATTTGATCCATATCAAATGTTTGCCGTAATCGTTAGAATGGCTCCATGCTTTCATGCTGGAGGACATCGCAATGCTGTACCCGGAGCTGTTTGCCCAACTGGAAAAGGCACGCTGGAACATGGCGACCGACATTCCCTGGGACCAATTCGATGTCTCGCTGCTGACCGACGAGCAGGCCGAGACAGTCAAGATGAATGCCATAACCGAATGGTCGGCGCTGCCGGCCACCGAAATGTTCCTGCGCGACTTCCGGCACGACAGCGACTTTTCCGCCTTCATGTCGATCTGGTTCTACGAGGAGCAGAAACATTCGCTGGTGCTGATGGAATACCTGCGCCGCTTCCGTCCCGACCTGCTGCCCAGCGAAGACGAACTGCACGCCGTGCGCTTCGAGTTCGACCCGGCCCCGCCGCTGGAAACGCTGATGCTGCATTTCTGCGGCGAACTGCGCCTGACCCAGTGGTACCGCTGCGCCAGCGAATGGCACACCGAGCCGGTCATCAAGGCCATCTACAAGACCCTGTCGCACGACGAAGCCCGTCATGGCGGCGCCTACCTCAAGTACATGAAGCAGGCCATCGCCCGCTACGGCGACGAAGCCCGCCGGGCCTTTGCCAAGCTGGGCTTCCTGATGGCCTCGTCCGGCCGCTCGGGCAAGCCCCTGCACCCGACCAACCTGCACGTCAGCCAGGCGCTGTTCCCCAACGATACGGTGCAAAGCCGCCTGCCCGACCCCGACTGGCTGGAGGCATGGCTGACCGGAAAAATCCGCTTTGGCGCCGAATGGGAGGCACGCGTGGTCGGTGGTATCCTGCGCAATCTTTCGAGCCTATTCGGGGTCGAGCTGGATTCGCTGCAGGCACTCAACCGCTACCGCAAATCGCTCGCTCCCGCCCAGCCTGCATGAACTACCCGCGTCCTGCCTTCGAACAAAAAATCTGTCCGCCCGACCAGCTGCCACAGCGGCTGGCCGGCCTGCCCCGGCCGCTGGTCTTTACCAACGGCTGCTTTGACATCGTGCACCGCGGCCACGTGACCTACCTGGCGCAGGCCCGCGCCCTTGGCGCCGCCCTGGTGCTGGCACTCAATACCGATGCATCGGTACGCCGGCAGGGCAAGGGAGACGACCGGCCGGTCAATCCGCTGGAATACCGGGCTGCCGTCATGGCGGCGCTGGCAGATGTCGACCTGGTCACCTGGTTTGACGACGACACGCCAGCCGCGCTGATCGAGCTGGTCCGGCCCGACGTGCTGGTCAAGGGCGGCGACTGGCCCGTCGAGCGCATCGTCGGCAGCGAAGCCACGCTGGCACGGGGCGGCCAGGTCCATTCGGTCCCGTTCCTCTACGACACCTCGACGACTGCCACGCTGCGCAAGATCTGCGCCGGGAACTGACCGACCATGTTTGCCTTGCTGCACGCCCTGTCCGACGGACGTTTCCACTCCGGCGAGGTACTGGCCCAGACACTGGGCTGCTCACGCAGCCATGTCTGGCAACAGATCCAGCTGATCGAATCCGAATTCGGGCTGACGATCCAGCATGTGCGCGGCCGGGGCTACCGGCTGGTGCGGCCGATCGACTGGCTGGATGCGGCCACCATCCGGGCCCGTTCCGGTGGCCGCTGGGAGGTGGAAGTGGCCGAGCGGGTGGATTCGACCAATACCCGCCTGCTGGCACGCAGCAGCAGCCATGCCGGCCCGCTGGCCCTGTTTGCCGAACACCAGATGGCCGGCCGCGGCCGTCGCGGCCGCCAGTGGCACACCCGGCTGGGCGAAGCGCTGACCTTTTCGGTGCTCTGGCAGGTTGATGGCGGTGTGGCCCGCCTGTCCGGCCTGAGCCTGGCGGTCGGCCTCGCCATCGTGCGGGCGCTGGCGGGCTTCGGCCTGCCGGTGGCGCTCAAGTGGCCCAACGACGTGCTGCTGCAAGGCCGCAAGCTGGCCGGTATCCTGGTCGAACTGGCTGGCGACACGCTCGGCCCGACATCAGTGGTGATCGGTGTGGGCATCAACCTGCAATCGCCCGAGGTGGACCAGCCGACCGCGGGCGTGCGCGACATCCGCCCCGAGCTGTCGCGCAACGAGCTGGCCGGTGCCCTGCTGACCGAGCTGGCCCAGGTGCTGGACGAATTTGCCCAGGGCGGCTTTGCCGGCCTGCGCCAGGACTGGCAGCAACATCATCTGTGGCAGGACCAGCCGGTAGAGCTGATCCACGCCGACGGACTGCGCATCACCGGCATCGCCCGTGGCGTCGACAGCCTCGGTGCGCTCCTGCTGGAAACATCCGATGGCGTACAGCGCTTTCACTCCGGCGACGTCAGCCTGCGGAGCCGGGCATGATCCTGTTGCTGGATGCCGGCAACACCCGGCTCAAATGGGCCTGGCTGGCAGAAGGCCCGGCACGCCACACGGTGCATGCCAGTCCGCACCATGACCTCACGGCACTGGAGCAGGCCTGCCGGATCACGCCACCACGCCGGGTGCTGGGCGCCAGTGTCACGTCCAGTGAACGCAACTCAGCCATCATGGCGGCTGTCGGCCGCCCGGTGGAATGGCTGGTGCCGGCCGCCAGCTGCGCCGGCGTCACCAACGCCTACCGTGATCCGGACCGGCTGGGAGCCGACCGCTGGGCCCAGATGATCGGCGCCCACCACGAACAGCCGGGTGACCAGGTGCTGGTCAGTGCCGGTACGGCCTTGACCATTGACTGCCTGGACCGCGAGGGCCGCTTCTGGGGCGGCACCATTGCGCCCGGCTTGGGCCTGCTGCGCCACAGTCTGGCAGAGGGTACGGCCCGCCTCGGCCTGCCTGACGGCAGCTGGCAGGAATACCCGGACAACAGCGCGGATGCCATCTTTTCCGGCTGTCTGAACGCCCTGACTGCCCCGATCGAGGCACAAGTCGCCCGCTTTGGCAGCCAGCTCGGCCGGCCGGTACGGCTGACACTGGCGGGTGGCGATGCGTCACTTCTGGCACAGCATCTCGCTATCGACGGAACGATTGTGGATAATCTCGTTCTTTCCGGTCTGGCTCATCTGGCACGAATGTCATGCTGAAGTGGATTTTTGCAGCCTTGTTGCTTGCCAATGCAGGCGCGGCAGTGGTGATTTCCCTGCAAACCCCGCACAAGGTCGATCTGGCGACCTACGAACTCAATGCCCAGCGTGTCCGCCTGGTCGGACCCGACGAAGTGCTGCAACCGGAAACCGCATCACCGGCATCCACCGGGACCGATACGCCGGCGGCCGACGCCGCAGCTGCCGCCCCGACAGCTCCGGAGACCCCGGCAGAAGCCGCAGCCGGCAAGACGGCTGCCGCAGCAACGGCGCCGACTCCCTTGCCGCCAACCACCCAGAGTGCAGCACTGGCGACGACGCCGGCCAAACCGGTGCCGGCCAGTCATCCGGCGGAACCAGCGGCAGCCCATGCGGCAGAAGCCAAAGCCGAGTCCAGACAGGTATGCCTGCGCCTGCAACATCTTGACGACGCCAGCGCGCAGACGCTCAAGACGCATTTCGACAAACGCAAGTTCCGTTACCGTGACCTGGCCGAACCGGTCGAAGCCAGACCCGGCAGCAAATACTGGGTTTACCTGCCCACCAGCGAAGGGCGTGAAGCTGCCAACCAGAAATCAGCCGACCTGAAAGCCCGCGGCTTTGACAACTATGTGGTCAGCAACGACGGAGCATTCCGCAATGCGCTGTCACTGGGGCTGTTCAGTCAGGAAAGCGGCGCCCGGACCCTGGCCAGCAAGCTGGCCGCCGCCGGCATCAAGGGCGTGCAAGTGCAGCAGCGTGGAGCACCGGCGCCGCGGCATACCCTCAAGCTCGCCCGCCTGTCGGCCCAGGAGGCCGACACCGTGCGCCAGATGGCCCGTCAGGCAGATTCCGGCATCGAGATCGACGAGGTCAGCTGCCACAAGTAGCACCTGAAGCACTGGTCATGAACCGGCCGTTCACAGCCTGGAATCAGGAAATTTCCCGGCTCCCGCTGTGTGGCAAGCCGGTTGGAGACCCGTGGATCAAGACTGGCGACTGCATTGCCAATGACGAGATCTGCAAGACACCGGCAATGTCCATCCGGGTCTCGTGGCCTGGTAATTTCTTCAGTCACATCATGCCGACGGCCATGCAGCATCCCGTCGTTTGCGGACATATGTCCCGGCTCGGAACCCCATAACGGACAAGCCACGAGCCATGCACAGCTACGGATCCGGACCGGTGCTTCAATCCCTGGATACTGAACCGGAAAGATTGTACCGGCACAGGCAACAACCAGATGCAGCTCAAACGGCGAAACACCGGTCAAACCCACTACCTCATAACTGGATCACATGGTTGCAGGCTGAACCAGCATGGATCTTGTCCCGAACCAGCCCTTGTTGCAGAACTTTGATTGAGAGTAGGCAACCCCTACCCCAGCTGAATTCCTACCCCAGCTGGATTTCAGGCGAGCGCGACCGTCACCGGCATGCCGAGCCAGTTGAAGGTGTTCAGAATCGCGCAACATACATGTACCTCGGCGACCTGTCGTTCCGGCCAGCCGGCGGCCAATCGTTCACCCAACAATTTGAAACGTCCCATGGTGGTCTCGACCAGGCTTCGCCGGTGGTAACCGCTCCACTTCTTCCATAACCGCCCCCTGGATGCCGGGCTGCAGCCAGGAGGGCATTCCGGGCTTGAGCGAAATCGGCCCGGTCTTTCCACGGCTTGCCGTTCCGTCGTGGTGGCACGATGACCGTGGCCCCCGTGAGTGAACCTCACGATAGAAGAAGCCCCGGGTATCGTAAGCGCCGTCACCGCTGACGCTCGCCAGCAGCTCTGCCGGGTCCAGCTGCGACAACAGTTCTGCCGCTTGTGTGGTGTCTCCCTGTCGGTGGCCGGTCATCTCCACTGCCCGGACATCCAGCGTCTCAGCATCAATGGCCAGATGGACCTTGCGCCAGGTCCGGCGGTATTCGGTGCCATGCTTTTTGACCTTCCATTCGCCTTCGCCACAGATATTGAGCCCTGTGCTGTCGACCAGCGGATGCAAGGGTTCAGTCCGCCGCCGCACCGGAATAGTGACGGTGCTGAAACAGGGTACTGGCCAGTCGAGTCCGGGCAGCTTCAACAGGCTGCAGACCAGGCCTCACGCGTGCCGCAAGGCGAGGCCTGAACAAGACCTTCAGTGTCAGCACCGTTTGAATCGCGGCATCGGTGTAAACCGCTGGCCGCCCGTTAGCCCCGGTACGCCTACCCAGCCAAGGCATGTTGGGTGACAGCCACACCGTCAAATTGCCGCGGTTCTGCAGGCTGCGGTTGTATTCAGGCCAGAGGGGGTGCGATAGCGGAGCTTGTGCGGGTTCATGGGACCATGTCTACCTCGCACTACCTAGGTAGCTCGGCAGGACTTCTGCAACAAGGCCCCGAACCAGTAAACTTTATTCACCAGAGTCCAGATCAGGACGAAATATCCAGAGATATGCTCTGCCTCATCCGTTCCTGAGGAAATATCCAGCTGGCCAGAGGGCCCTGTGGGTGAATGTTCATGCTGGTACCCTGATCATCCGGCCACCGGATGACAGGATCGCCTAGCCCTGAAAGAGAACTTCACGACAGGAACGTGCATTCAGGCAAGCCGGAGTCAGCCCGGCAAGGCATCGAGTTGTGATCGGGTCGTGGCAAGACGCAGCTCCAACTGCCGGAGTAGCTGCCGGGTAGAGGCCGATACGGACAGGGCCTGGCTGGAGGACAGCAAACGGGCGAGGATTTCGTCGTAATCCGCCTTGACCTCGCGATACTGTGCCTGCGCGGCAGCGACACTGCCACCATGCAGGTCCGGAAATGCCTCGACAGCATATGGCACAGGCATTTCACCATTGCTGACCCGCAACTGCTGTCGCAATTGTGCCAGTTCTTTAGCATTACTCTGGATAACCATGCTCAGATAGCGTTTCCAGGCGGAATTCCTGACTCGTGGAAACAGTGCAATCGAGGCATCCAGTACGGACTGGTGACGGGCGACCAAGACTTGAAGCAGTTCATCTTCGCTTTTGGGCATCACCAGCCGGGTATCCAACGGGAGGCGGTGCGAATCCGATACGACAGCCAATGGTTCGTTGTCTGGAATTGAAGCAACACTAGCAGCTGACATGGTCACATCTCGCGCAGTGGTAATCTGGCAGCCAGTCAGTACCGCAAGACAGCAAGAGAGAACAAGCAACACGTATCTTGATTGCATGTCAGGGTCTCCGTCATGTGGAGTAGCGGGAAAATAGCAAAGGCAAAGACGCCTTCCCGCTTTCCGGAAAGGAAAAAGCAAAGGCCCCCAGCGTGTGCTGGGGGCCTTGATGGGGAGCCTGGCGGTGTCCTACTTTCGCACGGGTATCCGTACTATCATCGGCGCTAAGTGGTTTCACGGTCCTGTTCGGGATGGGAAGGGGTGGGACCCACTCGCTATGGCCACCAGGCATAAACTGTCGAGCCGTCGTGCTGCTTTCGCAACACGCCGCCTCATCAAACGGTCAAAGAAGTGACAGGTCAGATCGATCGTCGCATTCACTGAATGCTTCAACTTATAGGATCAAGCCTCACGGGTAATTAGTATCGGTTAGCTTAACGCATTACTGCGCTTCCACACCCGACCTATCAA
>NZ_AUHR01000020.1 GCF_000423285.1 Laribacter hongkongensis DSM 14985 | reverse complement strand
TAGACGATGGGGACAGCTGGCGCACCCGGAGCGATTCGAACGCCCGACCCTCTGGTTCGTAGCCAGATACTCTATCCAACTGAGCTACGGGTGCGAACAAACATCAACGATGTTGTTTTACCCACCGACCAACCGCCCGGTCAATCAATCCGACAAAGCGCAGATCAGCGAGGAGGCGAATTATGTGCTTCGTTGCATGTCATGTCAACAGTAAGCTGCAAAATTTCGCAGCTGTCAGGACAATCTGCTGCACGGGCAACACACATGCCCTTGCTTCGTTCCGGCATCCCTCCGTGACCCGGCACCGTGCGTCTAGGGAAAACCGGGGACGCACCCTGTTCCTGCCCTCCTCCGGACGCCGGCAAGTGTGCATCAATCCTTCTGCTAGGTACCGGAAAAATCCGTCTGCGATTGTGCCGCAGGCTGCGCCTGGATTGACACGACCGTCCATCCTCACGCCGGACCACGCTTGCCCGGCTCCAGCCCCACCCGGGATGACGTGCCCCGGACCAGATACCGGCCAAGGGCACATCATCAGGCGGGCCGGGCAAATGATGTCTAGAGACTGAAGTTGCCGTGCGCTACCAGATAGAGGGCACAGGCTGCCAG
Organism: Laribacter hongkongensis DSM 14985; assembly: GCF_000423285.1. Lineage (NCBI taxonomy): Bacteria > Pseudomonadati > Pseudomonadota > Betaproteobacteria > Neisseriales > Aquaspirillaceae > Laribacter > Laribacter hongkongensis. The sequence goes on along the minus strand of NZ_AUHR01000020.1, from coordinate 28,731 downwards.
CGTCACCACCGCGCCGGCGCAGATCCTGTCGGCCATGCCCTCAAAAACCGGCTTGCCACGCTCCAGACGGGCCTTGGCGTAGAAACCCAGCCCCAGCGCATACAGGATCATCGACAGCAACAGGAACGACAGGCCCCCGGCATAGATCAGCCACAGGCCGTAGCCGGTACCCAGTGCCGTCAGCGCAATCAGGGTCGTGTTGCGCACCTCGGCCTTGATCGCCAGCTTGAGGCCGAAGGCCGCGCACAGGAGATACGGAATCAGGGCCATCGACGAAGCCAGCTGGATCAGGATGTTGTAGCCGGCATCGTTCAGGTGGTTGATGACCAGAAACAGTGCAATCAGGCTGTTGGTCAACCACAGGGCATTGGCCGGCGTACCGTTGGCGTTCAGCTTGCCAAAACAGCGCGGCGCAGTGTTGTGCTCGCCGCGGGATGCCAGATACAGCATTTCGCTGGAAATCAGCGTCCAGGCCAGCAAGGCTCCGCCTACGGACAGGATCAGCCCGACATTGATCAGGACGGCGCCCCACGGCCCCACCGCCATGGCCATGACCGCTGCGGCTGACGGATTTTTCATCTGCGCCAGCTGTTCTTGCGGCACCACCCCCAGCGACAGCACCGACACGCAGACCAGCAGCAGGATGGTGATTAAAAACCCGAGGATCGTGGCGCGGCTCACCGTGGCCATGTCACGCGCACGGCTGGCGTACACGGTTGCACACTCGATGCCAAGGAACACCCACACGGTATACAGCATGGTGTTTTTCACCTGATCGCCCACGCTGCCCAGCTCCGGACTGCCCCAGAAATCCGTCCGGAAACTCTCGACCTTGAAGGCCAGCAGCACGCAGAGGATGAACAGCCCCAGCGGCACGATCTTGGCAATGGTCACCACAATGTTGAGAAATGCCGCCGACTGCACACCTCGCAGCACGAAACCATGCATGACTGCCAGCACGGTCAGGCCGCACAGCAAGGCCGGCAAGGTGCTGCCGCTGCCGAAAAATCCCAGCGCCTGAAACGATCCCAGCGCGCTGAACATCACCACCAGATAGCCGACATTGCCCACCCAGACCGAAATCCAGTATCCCCAGGCCGCATTGAAGCCCATGTAATCGCCAAACCCGTTGCGGGCATAGCCATAGACGCCGTCACCGATATCCGGCCGGTTGACGGACAACCACTGGAAAATCCGAGTCAAGGCCAGCATGCCGACAAAGGTGATTGCCCAGGCGATCAGGATCGCACCGGCCCCCGCCCCTTCGGCCATGTTTTGCGGCAGGCTGAAAATGCCGCTGCCCACCACGGCGCCGACCACCAGTGCAGTCATCGCAACGGTGCCCAGTTTCTTCTGTTGTGACCCGCTCATCGTTCATTCCCCTTGAACAAAAAAAGGGCCGCCCGGCTTGCTCGCCAAGGCGGCCCCAGTCACTCACGGATGGTGTCGGTCGCGCCTCGTCAGAAACGCAGCGACATGCAGCTCACACCACCGTCCACCTTGCGGTATTCCGAGGTATCGACCTCGATCACCTCGTAGCCGAGGGCGGCGATCTTGGCGGCTGTCTTCGGGTAGCCGGAGGGCATGATCACCTTGCCGTTGACCCAGATGCAGTTGGCTGCATAAATCTCGTCTTCCGGCAATTCGATGATGTTGTACTTCTGGAATTCCGGCTTGGTCAGGAATTCACCGGCGCACATCAGGTTGTTGTTTTCCAGATAGGCCAGACCGGTCTTGAGGTGCAGCACCTCCTCCATCTCGACCACCGAACCGGTCATGCCGTACTTCTCCAGAATGGCGATCAGCTGGCGGGCGCCTTCGGCATTGGTGCGGGCCGAGTTACCGATGTAGTAGTGGTTGCCCACCATCATCACGTCACCGGCATCCAGCGTTCCCGGTGCCTCGATGCGCTCCACATGCTCGTAGAAGCGTTTCAGTACCGGCTCCATCAGGGCTGCTTCACCACGGCGGCTGTCGGCTCCCGGGCGGGTGACGATGGCGCAGTGCGGCGTGCACAGGGCCGGATCTTCGACAAAAACCGAGTCCGGAAACTCCTCGGCCGGAGGCAGGATGGTGATGTCGACACCGCAGGTCTGCAATGCACGGATATAGGTGTTGTGCTGCTCGAGTGCCTTTTCGTAGATCGGCTTGCCGAGGTTGGAGGCAGACAGGCCGTCAACGAGGGCACGGCAAGGGGTACGGGCGATGATGTGCTTGAACATGGTGTGGCTCCTTTAGATGTCAGAGTGAACTGCTTGCCCACACCACATAGCGATAAGCGTGCCAGCTTTTTCCGGTTTTTATTCTTTCAACCAGAAAAAAACCGGCAGTTTTATCGATAAAATCATCAAACCATGGCGTTTAAGACGCCAAACAAGCGTAAATCCATGATGAGCATGTCAGTTTCCTGACAGGCGTCAAAAAACGGACATGCCGGTTCACAAAGTGTGCTCAGGCCACATGTCAAAAAAAGGACAGGTCGTGCCATGAAAGAGATTGACTGGTTCGCTCGCAACCTTGGTGAAGCACTGAATACGCTGGATCAGGCGATCACCATCGTCGACAAGGCCGGCCGCTTCGTTTACTACAACCGGGCCAGCGCCCGGATGGATGGCCAGGATGCAGACAAGATCCTCGGCAGGCATGTGCTGGAGATCAATCCGTGGCTCACGGAGGAAGACAGCACGCTGTTGCGCTGCATACGGGATGGCGTCCGGTTTGTGGACAGCTATCAGGCCTACAGCGGCACCGGTGGCGAAAAACTGCATTACCTGCACAGTGCGATTCCGCTGTACGGACAGAAGGGCGACCTGATCGGCGCCATCGAAATCGGCAAGATGCTCACGGCCGCGCCAGCCCACCTTGGCCACCATGCCGCGCCGCCGGACATCGTAGGGGAGCATCCTGCGCTGCTGGCCCAGATCACCGCTGTCGACCGTTTTGCCCGCAGCATGCTGCCGGTGCTGATCCAGGGTGAAACCGGCACCGGCAAGGAGCTGTTTGCCCGCCGTGCCCATGCCATGAGCCCGCGCGCCGGCCAGCCCATGCTGTGCCTGAACTGTGCGGCCATTCCGGAAAACCTGCTGGAAAGCACCTTGTTCGGCACGACCCGCGGCGCATTCACCGGTGCCGAAAACAAGAAAGGCCTGTTCGCTCTGGCGCACGGCGGCACGCTGTTTCTTGATGAGCTCAACTCCATGCCCATGGCTCTGCAAAGCAAGCTGCTGCGGGTCTTGCAGGATGGCACCTATCTGCCGCTGGGGGCCGAACGCCCCCTCAAGGCAGATGTTCGCCTGGTGGCCGCCCTGAACCAGAACCCGCTGGAAGCCATCCGTGACGGCCGCCTGCGGGAAGACCTGTATTACCGGCTGAACGTGGGTGTCATCACCATCCCGGCGCTGCGCGAGCGCCCCAGCGACATTGCCCTGCTGGCCCGGCGGTTTGTGGCCCGCGACGCGTGCGAGCTGAACAGTGCCATCACCGGCATCGCCGACGCGGCACTCGCCCAGCTGATGCAGCACGACTGGCCGGGCAATGTGCGCGAACTGGAAAACGTCATCCGCCGCAGCCTGCTGCTGTCGCAGGACAGCGGTTTGCTCTCGTCCATCAACTTTTGTACCGGGCCGCTGGAAGTGCCCCGGGCCGGTCCTTCGGCGCTGGCTGACGGACGTCCGCTCAAACTGCAGCTGGCCCAGGTCGAAGCCCGGCTGATCAGCGAAGTGCTTGAACGCCTCAATGGCAATGTCGCCGCAGCGGCCCGCGAACTCGGGATTCCGCGTACCACGCTGATGGTCAGAATGAAAAAGCTGAAACTCGTCAATCCGGCAGCGTCAGCCTGAAGAGGAGCGCCAGAGCAGCCCCTCAGGATTACAGAATCTTCCGTACGTATTGTTCTGTGCATCAGGGTGCTGTTGCCAGAGCGGCTGTGGAGATAGCCGATCCTTGCTGAATAGCCGGGCCTTGCCACCCGAGTCACGCCGGGTTACTCCGACCGGATTGCCCAAGAAGATCCGGGTCAGCTCACCTCATGGAGAGCATCAGTTTCAGGAGCCAAGGCAGCCAGTTTGCTCAAGCAAATTGCTTGGCCAATTCTCGAATGCCGGCAATGTCGTCATGTAATGCCTGTGGCACCGGCCAGCCGAATTGCTGACACATCTGCATCAATCTCCAGCGCCAGTCGTGATGCAACAGCATGTGGTGGATATTGCAGCGGCGTTGAGCTTGCCAGTCATCGTCATGTTGCAACCAAGACTGCACTTGATCCGCAGCCTGCTCAGGCTCCTCCGCCAGTTCAAGAGTCGCTCCCGGCCAGAAGAGCATTTCATCCGCCATACGCGACACGGGCCGCCTGCCCGCCACAATACAGCCGGCCAGCAAGGATTCCAGCCAGCGACTGGTCACCATCATTGAGCGCGGACGCTGGCCTTGTGGCTCTACATACAGGTGAAATGCCAGCGAAATACGGGTGCGCTGCAACAGTTTGAACAACATCCCGCGCTCCAGATGGACACTGCTGCCCGTGACATGACCGACAGGAGAGTGCAAATACAGGTAGGGCGAGGCCGCAGAATGAAACCGACGAGCAAAACATGTCTGGTATCCGGGAGGCGTACGGCCATAACCAATCAAGTCAATGTCCCGTACGTGCATGTGGCGTGGCGCCCATTTCAGACAATCGGCCCCCTGATATATCTGGACAACCGGAATGCCAAAACGGTCATGTGGAAATGCCGCATCCTCCACAGCAGTCACGCTGATGCCATCGTACAGCGCAGCATCCCGTCCGAAACCAGCCTGGAAATAGCTGTCCGTCACCCATGCATGAATACGCTGGAAACGACGCCGGCAACCGGGAACCGCACTGATCAGCGCCAGGTCGGCAGGTCCGCGGCACACAACCATCAAGACATCCCCTCCCGCCGTATCAACAGGCTGATAGCGGGAACGGATACGCTCCAGCCAGCGAGAACCCCAGCCAGACGGCCATGGCTTCGGAGACAGCAGTTCGGCATCAAAGTAATGCACCAGCAGCTCTGCCAGCTCATCAATTGCAGCCCACCCGGCATGAGGGTCGGCCATGCCTGCGCACAGAACGGAGAATTTCATCAAGAGACATCCCTGTCGGCCAAGTACTACACACCAGACTGTTATCGTATAAAAAGACCAGATACGAATGACATGAACGAACCAGGCAATTTCCCTGCTGCTCTACCAAGGACTCCTGCATGTTCCACAACATCCGGCACGACCTTGCTGCACACCGGGGCAACTGGGCAGCACAAGGGTTCTGGGCATTGCTGGTATACCGTTTTGGCCGCTGGCGCTACACGATCCGGCCCGGCCTGCTCCGCAAGCCCTTTTCCCTGCTCTACAAGGTGGCGTTCAAACTGGTACAGATCATCACCGGCATCGAATTGCCGTGCGAAGTACCGGTCGGAAAGCGCTTTGTCATCGAACATTCGGGCGGTATCGTCATCAGCGGTTTTGCCCGTTTTGGCGATGATTGCCGCATCCGCAACGGCGTGGTGGTCGGACTTGCCAGGGCGGAAGAACCCTGCGCTCCGCAGATCGGCAACGATGTCGACATCGGTGCAGGAGCCGTACTGCTTGGCAATATCCGCATCGGCAACCATGTACGCATCGGGGCCAATGCCGTGGTGGTTTGCGATGTCCCCGACAACTCCATCGCCGTTGGCGTCCCGGCAGTCATCAAGCCGCGCCGGCCCAGGCCACCAGAATCCCTTTCTTCATTCCCCGTTGCGCCGGGTACGAATCCAGGCTGATCGCCGCCGGATGGCAAAAGCGGCATACACCGGCAATTTCCATACAGCATAAAGCGGCGTAAGCAGCAGCTCGCGCCAGCTGAGCAGCTGGCGGCCGAAATACAGCCAGCTCAGGCCAACGGCCAGCATGAATGCCAGCCCGCCCAGCCCGCCCAGCATGGCAGCGGGAATCCAGGCAGCGTGGTACCAGGCCATGACCACCAGCAATGGCAGCACTCCGGCCAGCAACAGCAGGTACAGCGCCAGCGGCGGAATGAGCAGATCCAGCAGCAATACCAGCAATTCCGGCGTGCGCTGGCGCAGGGTAGCAGCCAGCAAACCGGGCAGTTCCTCCTGCATGGTGGCCAGATGCCCGTGTTCCCAACGGGATTTCTGTACTTTCGCCGCAGCACTGTCCCGCACAAAGGCACTGCTGACTTGTACCCCGGCCAAAAAACGTGGCGGCAAGCCAGCCCTGGTCAGGGCAACACCCAGCTTCATGTCCTCGGCAAGATGACCGTCTGCCAGCCGGGCATTTGCAATCAGCGGCCAGGGAAACGCCATGCCGGTTCCCATCAGGTGACAGGCCCGCCCCAGCCGGAAGGTTCCCAGCGGACGCACCAGGTTTTTCATCAGCATGGCAAATTCCAGAATCCGCAGTTTCAGTCCGGCCTGAGGTCCGGCCTGCATGAGATCCAGCATCTGGACCGGCAAGCGGCTGCGCTGGCATTCGACCGCAATGGCCGCCACGGCATGGTCAGACACCACGCAATCGGCGTCGATCACCAGCACCACATCCGGCGGATCAGCCCGCAGCCACTCAATCCCGCAAGCCAGTGCGTAGCCCTTTCCGCGCAGTTTTTCGTCTTGCCGCTCCACCACTTCGGCTCCAGCCTGACGGGCCAGCTCCGCCGTATCGTCACGGCAGTTGTCGGCCACCACCACCAGACGGTCTGCCGGGCCCAGCTGGGCCTGCAAGCAGGCAAGGGTCGGCAGCACATGGACTGATTCGTCATGCGCAGGTACCAGCACGGCCACCCGGGGCAAAGGGCCTGAGGCCAAGGAGATATCCGGCCTGGCCGGATATCGCGCACCCAGTGCTGCCAGTGTCAGCAGCAACAAGGAAAATGCAGGCAGCAGCAGCGGAAAAACCAGTAATGCCAGAAATAGTTCGATCATTGAACCTGCCCTGTTCAAACCCGCGACTTTCCTTGCCGGAACGAAGACTCCGGTTCAGCCAGCCATACCGGACACAAGCCACACCGTCATCTATCCTTTTAGCATGTCTCTGCTACATGATCGTCATGAGATGGAAATCCAGTCATTGCCGGGCATCGGCATCAAGCCACTCCTCAGCTTCCAGCGGCATGCCCGTGCCGGCCTGATTGCCGGGCTGCTGGTGTTGATGCTGGGTTTGCCGCTGGTCTGGATTTTCGGACAGAGCAGCTATACGGCCGAAGCGGTGTTCCAGGTCTCGCCGAACTACATGAAAACCCTGCAATCGGACAAGGAAGTCGAATTCCAGTCCAATTCGCAATACCGGGAATTCGTCAACCAGCTCTCCAGTACCGTCACCCGCTTCGATGTCCTGAAGCGGGCACTGGCCCTGCTAAAGGCCAAAGGCGTCAACCTGCAACCAGCGGGCCTGAATGAGCGCAAATACATCGAGCAGCTGCAAAAAAAGATTTATGTCAGGCCGGTCGCAGACACCTACATGGTCAGAATCGGCATTGAAAGCACCAACAAAGCCCACCTAGACCAGCTCGTCAATGCAGTCATGTCGGCGTTTTTGCAGACGACCAGATCCGAGCAGATCTATGGTTCTGCCGAACGCCTCGACACCCTGGGCAACAGTGCAGACAGGTTGCGCAGCCAGATCGCCAGCCTGGAAACCGGGCGCCTGGCTCTGGCCGACAAGCTGGGGCTGACCACTTTCAGCGAGCACACCGAAAATCCGTACGACGCATTACTGGTACAGACACGTGAAAAATACCAGCAGGCCGAAATCGAACGCTGGCGGGCAGAAGCTGCCCTCCAGGCTTTTAACGAGCGTGGCGAAATACCGACCGACATGGGACGCTCACTGCTGGAAATGCGTTTGCAGGACAACGGCCTGCAAGCCCTCCGTAACGAGGTCACCAAACGCACCGAACAACTCAACCAGTCCATTGCCGGGCTGGAGGACAAACATCCGGCACGCGGCCCGGCGCTGGCCGAAATCAGGGAGCTTGCCCAGCGGCTGCAAGCCCGTGAAAACGAATTCGACCAGCATGTCCGCGAAAACTACCTCCACCGGTTGCAAGCCACCCTGGACCAGAAAACCCGGCTGACACAAGAACTGGAACAGTCCCTTGTCCAGCTGGAAGGTCAGGCCGGGACCTTTGCCCAGCAATTCCAGCAGGCCATGTCGCTCACCCGGCAGATTGCCGAACAGAACGAACGGCTCAAGCAGGTCCAGGACCGGCTTGACTATATCGACACCGAACGCAATGCCATCGGCTTTGTCCGGCTGGTAACCCCGGCGCTGCCACCCGACCTGCCCATGGGCATCGGCAAAACCAAACTGCTGCTGGCATTACTGGCAGCCTCCTTCGCCGTCATGGTGGCTGTTCCGGTGATGCTCGACATGCTTGGCCGCCGCATCCGCAGCGTCAACGAGGCCGAAAAGCTGTTGGGCATTCCAGCCGCCGGCTGGCAGATCCGGCAGGAAGACCTGCCGACCCGCCTGTACGCGGAAGAACAGACCCGCCGTTTTGCCTCGGCCCTGATACGCAACAAGACCCGCAGCCAGCGCAATGTTTTTGCCTTTACGTCGGTCACGGCAGGCAACGGCACCACGACCGTCATTCTAGATACCGCCCGTGCCTTGCAGCACCTGGGAGCCAGCGTATTGCTGGTAGAAGCCAATACCTTCAGCCCTTTTGCCGGATTTTCATCCTTCTCTCCCGGACTGCTTGACTATCTGGCCGGCCGGGCCGGACTGGAAGCACTGCCGCATGCCTACATGCAGCAAGACACGTCCTTGCAGGTCATTGGCGCAGGCCTAGAGCACGGCACCGGCCTGCAACGGCTGGACCGGCTACAGACCGCCATGCAGTACTGGTCCACAACCTGCGATTACGTGCTGGTGGACTTGCCCCCCATCCTGCTCAGTGCAGATGCCGAGATACTGACCGAACAGCTGGGGCAGGTTTTTCTGGTGGTGGAAGCTGACCATGCCGGACGCGGCGAAGTCACCCGGGCCAAACGGCTGCTGCAAAAACTCGACCCCGAGGCCGTCGGTCTTTTTGTCAATGACGTGACCCTGTTCCGCGGCAGCGGCTACATGGGTGAAATCATTGCCGCCACGCTGACACACGGACGCATGCGGCGTTTTGCCTCGACCCGCTACTGGCAGCTGCAATGGCACATGCTGCGGGCCGTGTGGGCACTGAAGCGCCCTCGCCGTCAGGCGGTCCGGGACTGGATCAGGCAACGGCGAACCATACGCCAGCAACGCAAGAAACCGTAGCCAGTCAGACCATGCGGGCCAGATAAAACGTCAGCCCGTTCCAGCGCCACAGACGCTGCATGCCGGGAGACAATCCGGCTACCTGCACCGTACGGTCCGGATGGCACCGCAGCCGGCGTTCCAGCCGCAACAGCCTTCCAGCCCACTGCGGACCGAATCCGGAGAGTGAGTGACAGTCCAGCTGCAATGGCCCCTCATGCTCCATCGCTTGCCGGACGGCAGCCTGCTGGCCAGGGTCCAGCCGGTCAGGCAACCATCCCTGCAACACCAGCCGCCCGCATGCACCTTCGTCATGCCAGGCGATGACCGCCCCGGCCCGTTCGTGCTGATGCCGCAGCCACAGGCCGCAGGGCAACACCTGCATGATTGCCAGGCGCACCAAAGCCACCGAGTCACGCCAGTAACGACGCCACAGGGCCGGCTCTTCCTTGATGCGCCACAGCCATTCCAGACCGCTGCGCTGCACCCACGCTGGAGCACGCCGCACCGTACCGGCTGCAAAATTCACCACCGCACCCAGATGGCTGATGACCGGTACCTGCAAAGCCGCAGCATTGCGCTGGATCCATGCCTGCCCTTTTACCGCCCCCAGCGCCACGATCAGGAAATCCGCGCCACTGGCATTGATGTCGGCCAGCAGTCCGGCTGAACTCATGTCATCCAGCGAACCAAAACCGGGATCGGCATGTCCCACGCAATGCACGCCACCGGAAACCGCGTTGACCTGCCGCGCGGCAGCAGCGGCAATGCCGGGAGGTCCGCCAAAGAAATACACCCGGACCGGCGGTACTCCGGGCACGGGTTGCCGCAAGACCTCAAAAAGTCCGGAGCCGGTGACCCGTTCAGGCAGCGGGGACGCCAGCCAGCGCGACATCCACACCAGCGGCATGCCATCGGCGAGACTGAGGTCGCTGTCGATCACCGATTGACGGAAAACGGCATCACGCTGGCAGGCGATCAGGAAATTCAGGTTGGGCGTCGACACCAACAGCCGCTGCCGCAAGCGCACCGCATCGCGCACCCGCGCCACGGCACCAGCCATCGTCACCATGTCCAGCGGCACGCCCGCCAGACCGATCACGCGCGATTCAGCGTCAGTCATGCAACGTCTCCAGCACCTGCAACAGCCGGTCGGTCGCGTCATCCCATGAGTAGGCGTGTGCCCGGGCATGGGCCTGCCCTGACATCCGGCACCACTGCTCCGGGGACTGGCTGCACAGTCTGACAATGCCGGCAGCCAGCCCGGCGGTCAGCATGGCATCCGGCCCGTCCGCCACCAGACAGCCCGTGTCAACCGTCAGCAGCTCGGGGGCCGCGCCGACAGACACCCCCACCACCGGCGTCCGGCAGGCCATGGCCTCCAGGATCGGCAAGCCGAAACTGTCCTGCCGCGAGGCAAACAGCCAGACATCGCACCGGGCATACAGTGCCGCAAGCCGTGTTTGCTCCGGCCGGTACACAAACCGGCAATCGGCCGGCAAAGGCCAGTCTGCCGCCGGCTGGTCGGCACCAAAGGCCAGGGCGCGCAGCTCCGGCAGGTCCCGGCGGGCCAGTTCGATGGCCTGCCGGCAGCGGTCGCTGCCCTTGACGGGCGAACCGGCATAGATGAACCCGACGACAGGCGGCGTTCCCCGTTGGCGGGGCAGGGCATCAAACAGCTGCAAATCCACGGCATTGGGCACCACAAACATGCCCAGTGATCCCAGGTCGGCCTCGATCTCACGCTTCAGGCTCTCTGAAATGGCAATCTTGCAGTTCGGCAAACGCAAGGTGTCCTGGACTTGCCGGCGTATATCGCCACCGCCCCAGGTTTCGTATCCTTGCAAGAGATGTACCTTGCGTCCCTTGCTGGCCGGCATGTCCTGCATCCAGCGCGCGGTTTCCCACCAGCTGGCAACCAGCACGTCAGCATCGGGAAGATCGGCCGCGCGCACCGGCCGTGGGCGTTCCAGTACGTGAAACGGCACTCCGGCACGGGACACATGCCCGGACGGAGCCGCCCCTGCCGGCCGGCAGGCTTGCTGCCAGGCACCGCGACGCAGCAGGCGCAGGCGTTGCCGCCAGCCGGGACGGTCAGGCGCATTGCACACCACCTGTACCCGATGGCCGCGGGCCTGCAACAGCCGGGCATAGGTCGCCACGACCCGGTTGCCTCCGGTCAGGTCATCCGCAGGCATGATGAACGTAATCCGCATCGACGCTTTCCTCATCCCAGCACGCGCAGCAACAGCGTATCAACCAGCCAGCCGGCCAGTGCCCCGACTCCCAGCGCCGGCAGCCACCAGCGCTCGCTCGGCCATGTCAGGATGCCCTGTTGCCGCTTGTACCACAGAGACATTGGCCACCCGGCAAACTGGCTGACCACGACGCCGGCAATGGCACCGGCCTCACCACCAGCCGCCAGGCCGGCCGGGATGCACACGGCCAGGCTGACTGCACGCAAGGCATTGTTTGCACTCACCCATGCCGGCTTGCCGTGGGCAAACATCAACTGCTCGACGACCTGGTGGCGCATGGCCAGCAGGCCCAGACCCAGCCATTGCAGCATCCAGCCGGCATCGTGATAGCGCGGGTCATACAGCAGCCGTACCGGCCAGTGCCCGGCCATCAGCAAGCCGCCGGCCAGCCCGCCCAGCAGCAGGTCAACCAGTTGCTGCACCCGGACATAGACCCGCTTGACCTCGACCGGGTCGGCCGACCGCAATGCATGGCTGAGGCTGGAAAAAATCACGTGGCCGTTCAGACTGGCATATACCCCCACCACAGCAGCCAGCAGCGTACTGGCAATGGAAAACACGCCAAAACTTGCCGTGCCCAGGCTACCCCCAAGGATCAGCTTTTCTCCGTTCGCAGCCAGAAAGCCGATGATCGACGACAGGAATATCCACTTGCCGAACCCGATGATCTCGTCAACGCATGTCTTGTCCCAGCATGGCCGCACGCGGATGCCGGGCAGCCAGCAATGGCTGAGCAACGTCCGCAGCATCGCCCCCACCACCGTTCCGGTCACCAGCGCCCACACGGACCGGGTCCACCATGCCAGCAGCAGCGTCACCAGCATGGCGCCCAGCTGGGTGGAAATCTCGAGCCGGGCCAGATGCCCGCCCAGCAGTTCGCGCTGGGCGCTGGCAAGACTCATTGATTCCATGCCCTGCAACAGCGCGCACAAGGCAAACAGCGTCATCATCGGCGGCAGGCGCGGATCGGCATAGACCGTGCCGTCGGCAAACACGCCTGCTCTCGCCGCCACATGCAGGGCCAGCGCAAGAGCCAGCACGATGGCGGCCAGCAAGAGTCCCCGCAGCAGCTGTACCGACCATGCCGTGCCGAGAAAGCGCATGTCAGTACCACGGTCACTTTTCACCACGCTTTGCCATACGCCCAGATCAGAAAACATCACCAGGGCGAAATACAGCGTATTGATGGCCGCTACCAGGCCGAATGCCTCGGGCACCAGCAGCCGGGTCAGGACCATCGAGCTGGCCAGCCGCAGCAACTGTGACGAAATGTTCCCCCCCACCAGCCAGGTGGCAGCCTTGAGCATGCGCACCTTGAGCGAGGGCGCCCCGGTGGTCAGGCTCACCATGGCCGGCAGGGACTGTGCGTACCGCCCAGTGTGTCGCGCCATGCCGCATCCAGCTGGGCGCAGTGCAAGGCCATGTCTGCAGCCTTGTCCGGCTGGCGGCTCCATCGGGCCTTGATCTGGCGCAGCCGGTGCCATCCCCATTCGATCCAGTGCAGTCCCTGCGCACCCAGCCACCCGTGATGCTTGCGGTAGTACAGCAGGCCGCTTCGCATGCGCCAGCTTTCCAGCTGCGATCCGGCTTTGGACACCCGCGCCTGCTGCACCGTTCTGGCCGACTCGCCTCCGATGTGCATGGCCTTGAGTTCCGGCCAGTACATCACCTGATAGCCGGCCGCCTGCATGCGCCGGCACAGGTCGACCTCCTCGTAGTACATGAAAAACCGCTCATCAAATCCGCCCAGCTGCTGCCACAGTACGGCCGGAATGAAAACAAAGGCCCCCGGAATCCAGTCCACCTGCGCCACCTGTTCCGGATCAGCCCAGCGCCGGTCCAGCCGGGCAAACAGCCGACTGGACGGATAGCGTCCGGCCAGACCGGACAGGGTGAACAGCTCGTCACGCAGCGTGGGAAACATCCGGGCCGACGGCTGCCGGCTGCCATCGGTGCCGCGCAACTCCCCGCCGGCCAGACCGACCTGCGGATGCTGCACCATCAGGGCCAGCCCGCGTGCCAGGGCGCTTGGTGCAGGCATGGCATCCGGATTCAGCAACAGGAAAAACCGCCCCCGGGCATGCAAGGCAGCCAGATTGTTGCCTGCGGCAAATCCCAGATTGACCTGGCTGGCGATCAGCCGTACCCATGGATATTCCCGCTGGATCAGCCCGGCCGTGTCATCGCGCGAAGCGTTGTCCACAGCGATGACCTCTGCATCCAGGGCTGCCATGTCGGCATGCAGGTGATCCAGCAGGGCGCCGATCAGCCGTGCCGAGTTGTACGTGACGATGATGATGGAAAGATTCATGGTCCAGCCGGCTTCTCAAGGTCTGCATGGGCGGGGAATGCCCTGAAAATCTGCGCCAGCTGCGTGACATTGCGGCTCAGGTCAAAGTCAGCCAGCAGCTTGTCACGTGCAGCCAGGGCTAGGGTGTCACGCAACACAGGTTCACGGACCAGCCGTTCAAGCTGTTCGACCAGGCTGTCAACATCGCCCGGCAGGGCAAACAATCCGGTCTGTCCGTGGCGGATCAGCTCGGGAATTCCGTTGACGGGCGTGCTGACACACGGCACGCCGCTGGCCATTGCCTCCATCAACACCACAGGAATTCCTTCGGCCAGACTGGGCAAAACGAAAATGTCGGCCCGGTCGAGCTGGTCGCGGACAGCCTGCTGGGTCAGGGCACCTGTCAGCGTGACGTTCGCCTCGAGCCGTTCACGGGCAATGGCTTGCCGGATACGTTCCAGATCCGGCCCGGCCCCCACCAGGGTCAGGTGAAATGCCAGGCCGGCATCCCGCAGGCGGGCGCATGCCTGCACCAGCAGGACCTGGCACTTGGCTGGCGCCAGCCGGCCGACACACAGCAGTTGCGTCACCGGGCGGTGGCGTCCGCTTCGCAAGGCAAACCGGAACCGGTCCGGGTCCACGCCCAGCCGGCAAAGACGGAGTTTCGGCCAGTGTTCCGGCACGCTGATGCGCATCAGCTGGCCACGGGCAAACTGGCTGATGCAGACCACCGCATCGGCTTTCTGCATCTTGAGTGCCAGTTGCTGGCCCGGCACATCATCAAACTCGTCCGGGCCGTGAATGGTGTACGACAGATGACAGCCGGTCAGAACCTTCACCAGCACGCCGACACTGGCGCCGGCATTGCCAAAATGCACGTGCAGATGCCGGCTGGACTGCTGTTTCATCCAGCGCGCCACCATGGCGGCTTCGACGGCATAGGCCAGCCCGATCCACCGGCGCTTTCCGGTCCCCATTGCCAGCCCCAGCCGGAAGGCCGCCAGCAGTTGCCTTGGCGAACGGCGTCCCCAGTATCCGAGTGCCCGCAGGGCACCCTGCATCCCGTCGGTTTTCAGGCAATAGGTGCGGTCTGCTTCGTCACGCTCGCAGTCATCCATGGCCTCCCGTGCCCGGTCCGGCGGGTTGACCGACGCCGTGACGATTTCCAGCCCCAGCTCACGCAGGCGCATGATTTCCCGCAGGATGAACGTGTGCGAGACAGCCGGATAGACACTGACGAGATACGCCAGCCGGACAGCATTCATGTCAGCTTTCCTCGCACGGATACCGGGGCAGCGGGCGGGCGGGCAGACCGCCCACGATTGCGCCGGCAGCAACCGGCCGGTTGACCACGGCATTGGCCGCCACGATGCAGTTGTCCCCGAGCCGGGCACCTTTCAGCACGGCAACACCACGGCCGATCCAGACATTGCGGCCGATGTCGAGCGGGGCACTGTCGTGGCCGCTGTGCCTTATGCCATCAGGACCGGAACGATGATTGGCATCACGCAGGCTGGAGTACTCACCCACCATGCAGCCCGCACCCAGCGTGACCCGGTCAAAGGCCACGATATGCACGCCACGGGACAGCACGACATCGTCACCGATCTCGATCCGGCCCGCGCCCTGGGTTTCGAAATAACAGCCCGGATAAATCAGGGCACGCTCCCCCAGCCGGATGTTGCCGCTCCCGTGGATTTCCACCGGGCCCAGCACGACATTGGAGGGAGCAACCTGCCGGCCGGTCGCCGCCTGCAAACGCGCCACGCTCCACACACGCAGCCAGCGGGCCAGACCCCAGCGTTGCCACAGCCGTGCCAGCGGCGTCAGCCCGTCCGCCAGCCAGGATTTGACCCGCCGGGGCGACCGGGATGGCGATTGCTTGTAATCGATCAGGCCGCTGCCGCCGGCCTGCCGGTGGCGTCGCCAGTGCAGCTGGCCGAACAGGGACGGGATTTTCTGCAAGTGCACATGCACGGCATAAAGCCAGCACAGGCCGGGTTGGCCCGGTGCCTTCCAGCGGCAGCGCCAGGCGGTACGTGCCAGCAGCAATCCCCCGGCAAGGGTCAGGCCGACAGCCATCCAGGGCCACCAGAACCACGAGACCAGCCAGGCGGCACCCGCCGCCAGAAACAGCCAGCCATGCAGGAAATCGCGCCGCGCTTCATGCTGCCACAGCGGATCGCCCAGCTTGCGCATGCGCTCGGCCACTTCGGCATACGCCATGCCGGAACGATAGGCCCGCAGCCAGTAGGCCCGCCACGACCGGATGGCCAGATCGTGGCGCGTCATCGGGGCATCAACATGCATGATCTTCCAGCCGGCCGCGCGCAGCCGGGCACACAGTTCCGGTTCTTCGCCGGCCTTGAGCTGCGGATCAAAGCCTCCTGACGCCAGCAGGGCTTCGCGGCGAATCAGGACATCGCCACCGAAATACAGCGACGGTCCGGCCGGATACACCCAGTCCAGATCAAGTACCCGGGTAAACCATGACTGCTGCGGATCGGATTCGCGCCGGTGCCCCCAGACCGCACACACATCCGCATGAGCCTGCAAGGTGGTGCAGGCCAGCCTGACAAATCCGGCATCCAGCTCGGTATCTCCATCCAGGAACAGGATGCAGTCGCCACGCGCAGCATGCCATCCCAGATTGCGGGCCTTGGCCGCACAAGGCGAAGCATCGTCCAGCAACAGGGCCAATGCGCCCTGGTGTCTGGCCCGGGTCAGGCTGTCATCCCGGGAGCAGGAGTCGACATAGATCACCTCACGGGAGATGCCATGCCAGTCCGCTGCCATGACAGATGCCAGACAGCGCACCAGTCGCTCGCCCTCGTTGCGGCCGATGACCACCACCGATACCTGGGGTGCAGCGGAAAGGGCGGGGACCGGAACCGGTGATTGTTCTGGCAACGGGGTCATTGGTTTTTCATCAGGGCATTGGCGGTCAGGCCAAAGGTCAGGACGGAAACGGCCGGGGTGATCTGTCGCAGGAAATAGCCCAGATCAGC
Organism: Laribacter hongkongensis DSM 14985; assembly: GCF_000423285.1. Taxonomy (NCBI): domain Bacteria; kingdom Pseudomonadati; phylum Pseudomonadota; class Betaproteobacteria; order Neisseriales; family Aquaspirillaceae; genus Laribacter; species Laribacter hongkongensis. Next base: position 11,923 of record NZ_AUHR01000020.1, on the reverse strand, counting down.
CACTCCCGAGCGGGGTACGAACACCACATCGCCGTCTTCCAGGCCGAAATTGACGGCCCGTTGCGGGGCAATCAGGTCGTTGAAACTGATGGTTTCCACTTGTCTGGCACCTGCGCGATAAATGCCGATGGCTTCCGGTTTGGCGTTTTCGTCCGGCCCGCCTGCCTGGGCCAGGGCATCAAGCACGCTCATGTGCGGTGTAAGCCGGTATGAACCCGGCTTGGGTACCGCGCCCAGTACATACACGGCCGTTTCGGACGAATCGGGAATGAAGACGATATCGCCACGTTTCATCACGATGTTGTAGGCCAGATCGCCATTGAGCAGCGCCTTGAGATCCACCCAGATCAGCTTTTCCCGCCCACGGATGATTGCACAGCGGGTCAGCGTGGCCTGCTTGTCGAGAATAGGCATGGCTCCGGCGTTGGCCAGCACTTCGGCCAGCGTGGGCGGAGCAGGAAACTTCTGCCGGCCGGCATTCTGTACCCGTCCGAGCACGGTGACCTGGTTTGAGCCGTAATCATCAACGGCGAGCGTGACATATGGCCTGGTGAAATAACCGCGAAGCTGCTGGCTGATGCGTTGCTGCGCTTCTTCACGCGTGGAATCGTTAAGCATCAGGTTGCCGATCAGCGGGATGGTCACCACGCCATCCGGCCCGATCAGGAACTGGCCGCTGACCTCCGGCCGGCCAAAAACACTCAGCCGCAGCGTATCGCCGCTTCCAAGGCGATAGACCGGGTCAACCGGACCATTCAGCAAGGCCAGGTCTTCCTTGCTGAGCATGGCTACCTCCCGCGCCCTTTCCGGCGGACGGAATCCGGATTCCGGTCCTGGCAGAGGATGTGTGGCACAGGCAGACATCATCGGTACTGTCAGCCATGCCACCACGGCATAACGCATCATTTTCCGGCCTGAAAATGTCGTTTTCATTGGATTCATCATAGCCAATAATCAAAAAACGACTTCCAGATGCCTTTTCTCCCTGATCAAGGGATCCCATGACCGGTCTGATCATCTTTGTTGCCATGCTGGCCTCAATCCACGTATTGATGCACCGCGGAATCGACCAGGCATTTCTCTGTGTATGGGTTCCGGTATTCCTGTCCATGCCAACGGCGTTCAAGCTCATCATTCCGGGATTACCGGTCCACACTTTCATGGAAGCCGCCAGCATTCCCGTACTGCTGGTCCTGCTGAAGACCAGGCGGTCCGAAATGCAGTTCGGCCCCATGGAGTCGATGCTGGCTGTCTACATTGTCATCCGGGTTTTTTGTGATTTTCTCAGCCGGGGCTATCCGGATGCCCGCAACTACTCGATCTACCTGATGTATTCCGTCGTCGGTCCGTACCTGCTGGGCCGATACCTGATCCGCAGCCGCCGCATGGATATTGATACCGCCCGCATGTTCGTGCTGATGTTCTTGCTGTTTTTCCCGCTGTTCCTGTACGAAGCCAGGTTCTGGGTCAGCCCCGTTTTCAAGCTGCTCTCCGGATTTTTCCCGGATGCGTCCAGCGGCCTGTCTCTCCGCTGGGGGCTGGCGCGGACAGCCGGTACGTTTGAACACCCGATCCTCGCCTGCATCATGATCGTGGCGGTTTACCGGCTGCACCGCTGGCTGTGCTGGACGGGAGTGTGGGACCAGCCGCAAACCGGCTGGGCCGGCATCCTGCAACGGCAGGCACGCCACCTGCCCATGGCTTTCAAGCACCAGATTTCCCTCGTGCTCATCCTGATGGCCCTGATGACCATTTCCCGCGGACCGTGGATCGGTGCGCTGGCCGGAGCTATCCTGACCGCAACCGGCAATACCCGGCAGCGCCGGAAATCACTCATGTTCGTCATCACGTTTTTCATCGTGGCGGGCGTGGCCGGACAATTGCTGCTCACCGCCTACATCACGCCCAGGGCCGGCGAAGTCCTCAGCGGAGAAGCCCAGACCATGCTGTACCGCAAGGAAATGGTCGACCAATACAAGGCATTCCTGACGGACAGGATGTGGACCGGCTGGGGCCTCACCACCGTGCCGAAAATCCATGGCATGGAATCAGTCGACAACGCCTTTTTCCTGATGGCGTTGCAACACGGGCTGCTGGCACCGGCCATGTTTCTGCTGATCCTGTTTTACGCCATCGTGACGCAAATCCGTTTCGGCCTGCATGCACCACCCGGTACGCCGCCGATCGGTTTTACCTTTTCCGGCATCTATCTTGCCTGTCTGATTGCCTTTTCGACCGTATACATGGGCGCACAGACCGAGCCGATGATTTTCCTGCTGCTGGGCTGGGGTGAGAGCATCAAGAACCGTGCACAAGAGCAACCGGCAAGTGTTTCTGTTCACGGGCAGCCTGCTGCACCATCCCTGCCGTTCCGCCGCATCCTGTCCTGACCCGGGGGCCAGCATGTTTCGCTGCCTGACTTCCGTGCTGCTGGGAACCATGCTCAGTGCGTTCCCTCCCGTGGGACGCGCCGAAGCCGACACCCGCCTGCAACAAGCCATGTCCGGCGTCGCCATCGGCGCCAACCTGCCGGCCATTGCGGATTACAGCCGTACCCCGGTCTACGTCGACCTGCTGCATCAGGCCCGCCGTTTCGGAACACCCGAAGCACCATGGGACGAAAAAGCCCTGCTGGGCGATGACGGCTGGCCGACGGGTGATTTCGGCGTGTTCCTGATGAGTGGCCAGCGTGGAGTGTCAGGCATCGCCGGGCGTTACACGGTGCAGTTCACCGGGCAGGCCAGCGTCAGTGTCGTGGCCTCCCCTGCCCGTCTTGGACCGCCTGTTTACGACGCGGCACGCAACCGCACCACCATGACCCTGGACATGCCGGAAGGAGCAGACCAGCTGGCCCTGGCGTTTACCCGGACCGGGCCGGGCATTCGCGATTTGCGCGTATTGCGTCCCGGCTACACCGGCGACGCCCCGCCCCTGTTTACCCGGGCGTTCCTGGCGCATGTACGCCGCTTCGGCGCGCTGCGTTTCATGGACTGGCTGCAAACCAACCACGACCAGCCAGCCCGTCCGTGGTCACAGCGCCCCACGCCTCTCAATACCCGCCATGCCTCGACAGCAGGAGTCCCCTGGGAGCACGTGATTGCCCTGGCCAACAGCACCGGCAAGGACATCTGGATCAACATCCCGGTCCGGGCCGACGATGATTACGTGCTTCACCTCGCCCGGCTGCTGAAAGCCTCGCTCCACCCCGGCATCAGGGTGTATGTCGAATACAGCAATGAGCTGTGGAATGCGCAATTCAGCCAGTTTGCCGTCAACCGGGAACTGGCCATTGATGATGTCCGCCGTCACCCTGACTCGCCACTGGCCTTCGACGGCAGCCGGAATCCCGACCAGTGGGCTTTCCGCAGGATTGCCGTACGCCTGAAGGAGATCAGCGACATTTTCCGGGCCGTATACGGTGATGCAGCCATGCAGACGATCATCCGACCAGTATTTGCCAGCCAGGTCGTGCAACCTTATGTCACCGAACTGGGACTGGTAGCCGTTGCAGCTGCTTTTGGCCCGCCCACCCGCTATTTTTATGCACTGGCCGGAGCGCCGTATTTCAACCTGGGGACACAGCAGACGGCCCCCGGGCTGACTGCGGCACAGGTACTGCAAGCCATGCAAGGCTCGGTTACACAACTGGCCGAAACCAGTCATCTGGAACAAAACCTGGCACTGGCCCGCTGGTACGGGCTGCCCTATCTGGCCTACGAAGGAGGGTCTGACACGTTTGGTGACGGCAGCCTGGCCGCCAAGCATGCAGCCAGCCTCGACCCGCAGCTTGAAGGCATCTGCCGCCGCTATCTTGATCTCTGGCTGGCACAGGGCGGCGGCCTGTTCATGTGGTTTACAGCGGGAGCCGGCAACTGGGATACCCGCTTTGGCACATGGGAACTCACGACCGATCTGGCACGGGCCGACACGCCGAAAATCCGGTGCATCGATCATGTACTGGCTGCTCCGCGTCCTTCCCTGACCACGCGCAACCGCGTGCCTGGCCGCATCGATGCACTTGCCTTTGCCGGTGCACCATCCAGCCCGGCCGCTGCCCGGCAGCGGATTGACTATCTGCACCCGGGGCAATTCGTCGATTACCTGCTGCGGGTACCGAAGCGCGGCCACTATCGTCTGTCCATAGAGGCAGAGGCCGCCAGTCCGGGCAATGCACTGGAAGTTGCCGCAGACGGCCTGCCGTGGTCACCAGTCGTATCCATGCCGGCACGCGGCTGGGGCCATCCGGCAATCAGTCAGCCGGTCACGCTGGTGCTGGACCAGGGGTTGCATACCCTGCGCCTGCGTACCCGGTTCGAGCAGGGTGGATTCCGCCTGCACACCCTGATTGTCGAAGCGGTTTCCCCTCTCTGACAAACCATGTGGAAACCGGCTTTCATATTCATAAAGCATTCCTATAGTGATGACATCACGACAAACCCGGCCGACCGGATGACGGATGCAGGCGGACTCCGGAAACGGCTGGCGTAACCTTGCATGGCTGCTGAAACAGGAACGAGGTTGCCTCCATCATGGTGTCCATTACCCCAGTCATTCTGTGTGGCGGATCGGGAACCCGATTGTGGCCACTGTCGCGCTCGGGTTTTCCCAAACAGTTTTTATGCCTCACAGGCCAGGACAGCCTGTTCCAGCAAGCGGTCAAGCGACTTGCTGCCCTGACCGATTGCGGTCTGGCCGTCTCGGCTCCTGTCATCGTCGGCAATGAAGAACACCGCTTTCTGGCGCAGGAGCAGCTGCGTGAAGCCGGTATTGACGTGGATGCCCTCCTGCTGGAACCTCTCGGCCGCAACACGGCGCCGGCCCTGACGCTGGCGGCCCTGCATGCCACCAGTCACGAGCTGGACCCGGTGCTGGTGGTCACTCCGTCAGACCACATCATCGCTGACCCACAGGCATTTTCTGTTGCCGTGCAGCAGGCCATTCACGAAGCCGGAACGGGTGCCATCGTCATGCTCGGCATCACGCCAGACCGGCCGGAAACCGGCTACGGCTACATCAGGGCACCGGTCACACGCTCCGATGCCAGGGCATGCAAGGTCGAGGCATTCATTGAAAAGCCCGATCTGGCTACTGCCCGGCTTTGTCTTGACCAAGGTGGCTACTACTGGAACGCTGGCATGTTTGTCGTACGGGCGTCCGTCTGGCTGTCCGCTCTCCAGAGCTTCCGTCGTGACATTCTGGATGCCACCCGGCAAGCCTGGGCCCAGCGCTGCTGCGACGCCCGCTTCATCCGCCCGGACAAGACCGCCTTCGCCCGCATTCCGGCGGAATCGATCGACCATGCCGTGATGGAACACTGTCCCGGCAGCCCTTTTTCATTGCAGATGGTGCCGCTTGATGCCGGCTGGAGTGATCTGGGTGCCTGGGATGCAGTCTGGAATGCCCAAAGCAAGGACGAAGCCGGCAACAGCCACATGGGTGACGTACTGTCCGTGAACTGTCACAACACACTGGTACATGCCAGCAGCCGGCTGGTGAGCCTCGTCGGAGTCCAGGAGCTGGTGGTCGTCGAAACTGCCGATGCTGTTCTGGTTGCTGACAAGTCCAGCAGCCAGAATGTACGGGAAATCGTCACGCAGCTGACGCAGCAAAAACGTGATGAGCCGCTGCTGCATCGCAAGGTGCACCGGCCATGGGGCTGGTACAACAGCATTGATGACGGCGCACGCTTCAAGGTAAAGCGCATCCAGGTCAAGCCCAATGCCAGCCTGAGCCTGCAAAAGCACTTTCACCGGGCCGAGCACTGGATTGTCGTCAAGGGTACGGCCGAGATCACCAATGGCGACAAAACCATTTTGCTGACTGAAAACCAGAGCACCTATATCCCGCTTGGGGAAGTCCACAGACTGTTCAACCCGGGCACGATTCCACTGGAAATCATCGAAGTCCAGACAGGAAGCTACCTGGGAGAGGACGATATCGTGCGGTTTGATGACAGTTATGGCCGGTGACGCTCCTTGTCGCCATGTCCGTCCATGGGCGGGTTTTCTTCTGCAAAAAATGTCTTGTACAAGCTGATGCGGACCATGCCTGGCAGCGGAACGTCGTAGCTCACACGGTCGACTGCGTTTTCCATGATGAAAAGGCCAAACCCGCCGGAACTGGCGCCGCTCAGATCAGGCTCGGGAGCCATGGCCGAAAACGGCAGGCCGTCATACAGCAACTCGACACAGGCAGCAGTGTCGTCACGTTTCAGGGCAATGCAAAGCGGCGCTCCTCTCAGCGCCTCGCCACCATGACGGATGATATTGGTGGCAGCCTCGAATGCTGCCAATGACAGCATGTGCACAAAGGATTCCGGCTGGTCTGCACACATCGAGGCAATCCGGAAACGCAAAGGTGCCAACTGGTCCAGCTGGCGCGGCAATTCGAAACATTCCGGTGCCCGACGGTCCCTGATGCTGCCATCAGACAGCTGGCGCATGGGGTGCAGCCGGATCAGCACGGCCGTACTGTCATCCCGGTGCTTGCCATCGGCCCCGGAAAAAAAGCGGATGTCGCTTCGCAACGAACCCAGAGTCATCGCGGGAGAGGCTCCGAACGCGCTGGTCTTTTCCAGTACCGAGCACATCCGGTCTGTTCCGTACTGCTCGCCTTCTGCATTCATCGATTCGGACAGCCCGTCCGAATACACGAGCAAAGTGTCTCCCAGCTCCAGCACGGTGGTTTGCTCGGTGTAATGTTCTTCTTGCAATACGCCAACCGGCAGACTGTCTCCTTGCAACACCTCGACGCGATGGCTGGCTGACCGTACCAGCAGGATTGGCGTATGGCCGGCATTGACCCATGTCACGGTTTGCGCCAGCCGGTCAAAGCGCAACAACGACATGGTGACAAACACTCCAAGCCGGATCAGCTCACCGGTCAGCTGGGCATGAATGCTGTTCATCAGGGTTGCCGGCGATGGCAACGGTGCATCACGGTGGGTAGCAGCCAGTTCGACAAAGATCTGCCGGTAGGTGCTTTTGATGCCGGCAGCAATCAGTGCAGCATTGACTCCCTTGCCCATGACATCACCAGTCAGGATTTCCAGGGTGTGTTCGCCCAGCCGGGTAAAAGTATAAAAATCGCCGGCTACGCCCAGTGATCCTTCGGTATGACTGGCAATCGACAGGCCCGCGAGCTTTCCGGGCGGGCGTCCGAACAGCAGGCGTTGCTGGATCTCCTCTCCGATGTCCAGTTCCCGCTGCCGTGCTTGTTGTAATGCAGCTTCGGCTTCGTGCCGCGAGGTGATGTCGGTACTGATGGCAACAAACTGGAATGGCAGCCCGTCGGCGCCCAGCCATGGCACCATGGTCGTCGCCACCCAGTACGGCCGACCGTCACGCCGCTGGTGTGCCATTTCTCCCTGCCACGTCTGCCCGTGCCGGAGCATGCGCCAGAGATCGGCATACTGACCGTCAGGGCCCAGTTGTCCATTGAGCATTCGGTAGGGTTGCCCTACCAGCTCCTCCGTAGCATGTCCCGAAACCTGGCAGAATTTCTGGTTGACATAGGTCACCACACCATGGAGGTCGATGATGCTGACAATGGCATGCTCATCCAGCGCGTACTTCTGCTTGCCCAGTTCGGCCACCAGAGCATGCAATTCTGCATCGGCCTGCTCCTTCTCCGCCCGCAGGGCAAGCTGTTCGCTGATGTCTTCCAGCACCAGCAGGTAAAACTGCTGTTCGCCATGCGCCAGAAAAGCCCTCACTCCGACAGATACCGGCAGCTGCCATCCCTCGGGGGTCGACAACATGCATTCGACCGGCCTGGACTGCTGCGCCAGGTCAGTCAGCAAAACCGGCCGCTGCCCGGTATCCCTGAAGCTGAAACCGGCAGATGAGCGGCCGACCAGCGATGAACCGCCGCCATAACGACTGTCGGCATTGCTGTTGGCCTGGACGATGCATTGACCGGCATCAATGACGACCAGCGCATCACTTGATGCATTGAAGATGGCCTCCAGCATGCGGGTACTGGCGGTTTGCGCCATCAGCGTTTCGTGCAGTTTTTTCTGGTATTCCAGCGCGACGATCCGCAAATGTTCGCGCTCCAGCAAATTGCCGATGCGCAACCGAAGAATGCTGCTGTCGACCGGTTTGCTGAGAAAATCCACGGCGCCCAATTCCAGCCCGCGCCGATGGGAAGCGGTATCGGTCAACGTGGTCAGGAATACCACTGGTATCCATTCAGCCTGCGGCCGCTCACGCAGCCGGCATGCCAGATCGAATCCGTCCATGTCTGGCAGGCTGGCATCCAGCAAAATCAGGTCGGGCCGGCCAGCAGCCACCATGGCCAATGCCTCGGCACCGGAAGCAGCCTCAAGGATTTCGGCAATTTCCTCAATGGCCGAGCGGCAAATCTGCCGGCTGCTTCTGTCATCATTGACAATCAGCACCGTGGCACGTGTGTGGCTCGCCAAAAATGATTCAAATTTGGGCAGATGGCGTGAAGGCATGACAACGAACCTGAAATCAGCGGGATACCGAGGCCATCGCCTCGCTCAGGTCGTTATAAATCGCAAAAATGCGATGCATCCGCACCAGTTCAAACAAGGAGCGTACCGGCTTGCTGAGTGCGAACAACATCAACTGTCCTTGCTTGTTGTTCATGTGGCGCAGGCAGGACAGCATGGCCCCGAGCCCCGAGCTGTCCACGAACCGCAGACGGCTCATGTCAACCACTACCAGTGCATGCTGATCCAGGCAGGGCTGGATCAGCGCCTTGAAAGCCGCTGCATTCCCGGCATCCAGATGTTCACCGTCAATCGCAACCAGTACGCCAGGTCCGTCGTCGAAAGAAGTGATGTCAAGTTGCATGTCATTTCCCCGCAAGAGGTTTCAAGAGGTTTGAAGATCAGTTACCGGGCAGCACCTGACCAGGCAGCCATGCCGAGTCTCAAGACGGCGCCAGCCACCTGGTATAGATAGCGCAACATCAGGCGAATGGCATACATGGAATGGCCATGGACACATGCGTAGGCATCACAGGCATAGTGTCTGGAAGATGTCGCCTCATCAGCCGGCAACAGTACGGCTTCGTTCAAGAGGCCACAGCGGTGATTTGCATACAGCCCCCGCCAGTAATCCGGCAGCTGCTGCACTTCGGAAACATCACGCAGTGTCAGCCCGCACAAAACCAGCAGTCCCTTGGGCAGCAAGGCCAGCCCCGGATAGAAAGTGCCGGAAAAATGCCGGACCAGCTGCTCTTCCGGTTTGCCGGTCGATATGGCGGGAGCCAGTGGCACCGTCTGCTGCCACTGGAGATGTCCCGGCAGGCACAGCTGAACGGAACTGGAGCTGCCGGCAGTCCAGTGGCGTACCAGCAAATAAAGCGGCAGGAGCAACACCCGCAACAGCAGGACACCACATCGTTGCATGAATGAAAGCCCTTGCCGGGAGGCCACAGGCTGGTTGACTGCGGCCAGAAGGGTTGGCTCCAGACAGGTCAGCACGGCGCCATGGGCTACGCTGGACAGTTGTCCCGGGGCGGCAATTGCATGCTTCAGCTCAAGCTCGATACCGACGTAGGTATCCGGCAATACCACGCAGTCTGCAACCGTGGCTCCACGGTCAATGACCGAGCCCTCTCCGATCACGGCATTCGGACCGATGTTGGCACCTGCCCCGATGCGAGCCAGCGGGCCGATATAGCAACGACCATCAATCCGGGCAGAAGGGTGCAGTACGGCACCTTTTCCCGGCAGTATTTGCGGACCATCTTCCGGAGCCAGTTGCAGCAGACAGGCTTTGCAGCTGTCCAGAAAATCCTCATCACTGGAGGCGGACAGCGGAGGCGAACCAACCAGTCTCGATATGGAATGTTGCTCCAGCAGTAACGCTTCCAGTGCCTCGCGCGAGGCAACGCCTTTCAGGCCGGCCAGCCAATCTCCTGAAAAGCAGCCCCATCCACTCCAGTGCGTGACGGTGCCTGTACGCCAGCCAATCCCCCCGGACTGCTCATCCGGCACGAGGACAGGGACTGTTTCGGCACTGGCCAGCCAGTACCTAGATGCAGGGGAAAGCTGCAATGGTTTGAAGTTGTCAGCCAGATCACGATCGGACCAGCGGTAGTGATAGCGCAGCGTAATGCCCCAGCGCTCTCCTTCGGCCAGAAACCTTCTGACCGGCTCCGGCGTGATGCCCAGCAATACATGGACATGCCGGCAGCCCAGACGTACCAGTTGTTCGATGGCCCGCTGCAACAACGGCTTGTCCAGCATGGGAGTCAGGATGCTTGTCATGGCAGCCGGAATTTCTCCGGGCAGCCTATCGTGCCACTCACAAACCAGGATGCCTGCATCCGTTTCTTGATGAAGCATTTGGCACTCCTGTACTGGGTCAATAAGCACCCCTGCCTGTGATGATGGCCGGGATGGTTTTCAGCAATAACCGGAGGTCCGCACGCAGGCTTTGTTCCTCGATGTACTGGGCATCCAGCCGGCATTGCTCCTCAAACGGAATATCGGAGCGCCCCGATACCTGCCAGATACAGGTCAGCCCCGGTTTTATATCCAGCCGCCGGCGGTTTTCCAGCGTGTAGCGTGCAACTTCGCTCACCAGTGCCGGACGAGGTCCGACCAGCGACATGTCACCCCGGATCACGCACCACAGCTGTGGCAACTCGTCAATGCTGGTCTTGCGGATAATGCGGCCGATCCATGTCACACGCGGATCGCGTTTCATTTTGAAGGTGATGCCCTGGCCGCCGTGCTGATTGGCTTCCATCAACCGTGCACGAATCTCCTCGGCATTGATTACCATCGAACGAAACTTGGGAAAACGGAATGGCCTCCCCCATTTGCCCACCCGCATTTGCCAAAACAGTACCGGCCCGCCGTCTGTCAGCTTGACCAGTAGTGCAACGAGGAGTAGCAAAGGTAAAAGCAGCACCAGCAAACAGACTGCTGCCGAGACATCAATCCCCCGTTTGATGCGTACCCCCATCGTGCCTGACATGCGCCAAAGCAAAAACCGCACCCGCAACCATGCCAGCTTCCGGGGAGATGGAACCAGGCGTTGCTCCAGTTGCTCAAGAGCCTTGTCATCCAGTACTGTCTTTTTTTCTGGGTCAGCGGGCGAGGAAGGAATATCCATTGCCACCTCATGAAAAAAACAATAAACCTAGAAGCAGAATGCTGTTGCCTACTTTAATTATTCTTCACGCCTATATCGCCGCACCAAAAATCAACATTTGATTAATTTATAGAAAGATTTTCAAATCTTGTCTGAATAAATTAGAGAGCGCACACGAATGTGTCGGTCTGTCCCGCTCTCCGTGGACCGTCGTGGTCTAATTTCCACGGACACCTCGACAGGTGGATCATTCACCCATCGAGGAAACATTGATGACCAGGCAACGTAGAACATTCGACGTGGAGTTCAAGCTCCAGGTCGTAAAGATGATCAAGGAACAGGACCTGCGCATCAGCCAGGTCTGCAGGGATCTGGACATCGGCTAGACGGCCGTCCACCGCTGGATTGCCCAATACGAGGCCGAGCAGCAGGGTCTACCCGGGATTGGCTTACCGCTGACCGCCGAGCAGCAGCGTATCCGCGCACTGGAGGCCGAAGTACGCCGCTTGCGTGAGAACAATGCAATTTCAAAAAAAGCATCGGCCTTCTTCGCCCGGCGACTCAGGTGATTTACCGGAGCATTGCCAGCGTGCAGGAGAAGGCCGGTGACATTGCCAACGCATGCCGGCTGCTCGGAGTCAGTCGATCCGGCTACTACGCTGCCCGGCAACGAGCGCTGGCAGAGCCACGCCCCTGTCCGGTGAGCGTGAAGCTGCAGACTGCGTTTACCAGGTCAGGGCACAGTTACGGCAGCCGACGGCTGTTGAAGGCGTTGCGCGCCAAAGGCTTGCAGATTGGCCGTCATCGGGTTCGTCGGCTGATGCGTGAGCACCGGCTGCGTACTG
>NZ_AUHR01000019.1 GCF_000423285.1 Laribacter hongkongensis DSM 14985 | reverse complement strand
CGCAAGCATCAGGACGCCCGCCATAACCAATACCTGCCGTTCTACCACCTAGCCCATGATGCCGCCCGCAACATGGCAGATACGGCCAGAAAGCTCGGCAGCGAAGCACCGGCGCAGGTATTCCACTCCAACGTCGAGAAGCTGATAAACCGGGCGTTCGGCCTTGAGAAGGGACAACGGGCCAACCTGTCACCTTCCATGCAGAACGCCGTCAGCACAGCGTATCAGCTAGTGAGTGCGGCCATCATCGACACGCTGGCAGAAGGCGGCAGCCACAAGGCAGCCTACCGCGAGGCAGAACGGCGCGTGACTGACTTCGCTCGCCTGTTCGGGCCGGTCGTCAACGGGAGGCTGGCAGCATGAATACCTGGCACGAATTGGTAGCGGGATTGTCTGGTTACCAGCAGCCCGGCGAGCCAAAAAAACGCCCCCAAGCATCCGGAGGCATTAAGGAGCCATGCTTGACCAGAAGCCCGGTCGGGACACTTCAATCATGTGCATGGACACGACTTCAGCATGTGAAGCACGGCATGGCATATCAACCTGCATCGATACACGGTAGATGGAAAACTGCCTATCCCGTCAGCAGGCAAAAAAATGACCACCATGGCAGTGGTGGTCAAATGTCTGCAAATAAGGGGAAACGACAGGGAAAAGAGGATGATCGCCGCCTTTCCCACTCACAGAGTAGGCAACTGGAAAATCCTTCACGACCTCAAAACGGCTACCGTCTGTCACTTGATGGCGCAGCGCAACGTGCGTGTCTGGATGGATACAGCCTTGCGTATTTTCTGATTGACGCCCTCGATACAGCGCGGCACCATTTACCCGTGCCGTTCAATAGCGGCACCGGGATTGGCGTCCCGAACATCTTGGCGGACAGCCGCCACTTTGCGGCATTTTTTGCGTCCGTTACCTACGCTATTGGTGCGTCCATGGTTTCCATGGTGGGCCGTAGCGGGGGCGTGCTTGCACGCGCCGGTTTCCAAGATGCCGGTACGCCAACCCTGCTACGTGCCTGCCACCCCGATTGGCGTCGGGATGGTGGGTTTAATACCCATCTTGGAGGCCACCATGCCTAGCTTTGCCCTGCGCGCTTTCCGCGCCCTGCTTTCCCGCTCTCCCGCTGTTTCCATCATCCGCCCTGCTGCTGATCTGGCCGAGGCCCGCCGCATGGCTGCCGACCTGATTGCACAGGATCGCCGCTGTTCGGTGCGTATGACTGCCGGCTCCCGTGGCTTTGACGTGGAGGTGACTGCATGAGCCGCATGATCGATTCCATCGACGCCCTGCGCGATATGGCAGCCTTCCGCACTGGGCAATGTGACGATCTGGACAAGCTGGCCGACAGCGTTACCAGCATGCAACGCGAGTGCCTGACTGCGGCAGCGGCCATCAACACCCTGATCGCGCTTTACAGCATGGATGGAGGCGAACTGCCTGCCAGTGTGGCAACGGATGCTGGCTGGGCCGGCACACTGCTGGCCTCACTCGCCTATGAAGCGACCAACTGGCTCGACCAGATCAGCGTCGCCAGAACCTTCCCCGACCTGAACCCCTGAGAGGCTTACGCCATGACAACGAACCATCCACGCGATGGGGCGCGGGACGGCTTGTGCCTTGAATCTGCCATGGTCATGGCAGCAGCCCGTCACCAGTGGCCGGGCATCCTGACCCGGTTGGGGATCGCTGACCGCCACCTGAAACGCCAGCATGGCCCGTGTCCGGGCTGTGGCGGACATGATCGGTTCCGCTTTGATGACCGCGACGGCCGGGGAACCTGGCTCTGCTCTGGTGGCGGGGGCGACCCGATGGCCGGAGACGGGCTGGCGCTGGTCCGCCATGTGTTCGGCTGCGGCTTTGCCGAGGCGCTGCGCCTTGTAGCGGGGGCGCTGGGCATTACCGGCACATTGCCCTGCCCGACCCCACGATTGCCCCCTGTCGCACCCACCACGCCGCCCGTCAGCCGCCTGCCGTCCATCCTGCGTCAGTGGGATGAAGCCTTGCCGCTGACTGGCACCTGCCCGGCATCGCGCTATCTGGCCGGGCGCGGGCTGGCACTGGAACACGCCCCCGATGATCTGCGCTGTCACCCTGCCCTGCCGTATTGGAATGACCGGGACGGCAAGCCGTTTGCCCTGTGTCGCCTGCCTGCCCTGCTGGCGCTGGTGCGCGACAAGGCCGGGGAGATTGTCGGGCTGCATCGCACGTATCTGACCGACCGTGCCGGCGCAATCAGCAAGGCCCGGCTGGTGCATCCCGATACCGGCGAATGCCTGCCCGCCAAAAAGCTGGTCAGCGTCACGCCGGGAGCCACGACCGGGGCTGCCATCCGGCTGGCCGCCCCCGACAACGGACGGCTGGGGCTGGCCGAGGGCATCGAGACTGCGCTGGCCTGCCATCTGGCTTCCGGCCTGCCGGTCTGGTCCTGCATTTCGGCCCACGGGCTGGAAAGCGTGAGGCTACCGGATGACGTGCAAAGCGTCTGGGTGTTCGGGGACCACGACACCAGCGGCACCGGCCAGAAAGTCGCCCACCGGCTGGCAGCCCGCCTGCATGACGAGGGACGACAGGTGCGCGTCCTGCTGCCATCCCGCCCCGGCACGGACTGGGCGGATGTGCTGAATGAAGGAGTTGAAGCATGAGCATCCACACCATCGACAAGAACGCCATCGACCGTATCCAGATCGAGCGCAAGACCTTCCGGGGCCATGACTACATCGACCTGCGCCAGCACACGGACTTCGGGGATGGCGAAGGATTCCGCCCGACCAAGAAGGGCATCACCCTGCCGCCAGACCGCTTGCCGGAGCTGATTGAAGCCTTGCTGGCACTACAGGACGAACAGGAAAGGGGTTAAGCATGAATATGCAGAAAGCGGATTGCGGATTCTGGTGCGCTGATGCCTTTGAGGCCGTTGTCACCTTGCTGGAAAACATGGCAGCGGAAGGCACGGCCATTGCCTCGCCACGACTGGCCATCGAGCTGGAAAAGCTGCTGCAACGGCGCTGGGATGACCTGAGTGAGCGGGAGGCCGACACGATTGCAGGGGCCATTGTGGCGCTGATCCTGGCCCCGCCCATGCTGGGCCCCATCGACCATGACCGGTTTCAGGCGCTCAAGGCACGCTGGACACGGCAGGACGATAACGGTCGCCTTGTGCCGGTCTCGCCAGAGGAGGCACACCATGGGAAACAGTGACCTGCAATCGCTCAGGGAGGCGGCAACGCTGCCACCCATGCCGACGTTTCCACGCTGGGAGTTGCGGGATGATGGCCTGTGGTTCATCGACGGCAAAATTGATCCCGATACCGGCAAGGTGCATGAGCGCGCCCCTGTCTGGCTGTGTGGCCGTCTGGAGCTGGTCGGGTGCGGGGCCGACGATGCCGGCCACCAGTACCGGATTGCCCGCTGGGAGCGACAAGGCAGCCGCAATACCGTCACGATCGCACTGCCCAATGCCGAGATAGGCGAACGTGAGGGCTGGTACAAGCTGCGTGATGGCGGGCTGGAGATCGCCACGAACCGGACGGCACAAAGTCATCTGGCCACATGGCTGCAACGGGGCGGCAACATGGACTGGCATGAAATCGCCTACAAGACCGGCTGGCAGCACGGAGCCTTTGTCATGCCGGACGGGGAAATGATCGGTACGCCGGACGTGCCGGTATTTTTCAACGGCAAGAGCGACCGCAAGGACGCCTACAGGCCATCCGGCTCACTGGACGACTGGATTGCCACGGTGGGCAGGCTGTCGCTTGGCAATGCCCTGCCCATGACTGCCATCGCCTGCTCCCTTGCAGGGCCGCTGCTGTCGGTCGTGGGTATGCGGGACGGCATCGGCCTGCACTTCTATACCCTGACCAGTTCGGGCAAATCGACCTGCGGCGACGTAGCGGCCAGCGTGTGGGGCGACCCGGCCCGAACCATGCGTTCGTGGTCATCCACGGGGTTGGCCGTGAGCAATGAAGCCGAACAGGTCAACGACACGCTGCTTTACATGGACGAAATCGGTTCTGGCAATGCCCGGAACATCGGCCCGGCCATTTATTCGGCACTGAACGGGGTCGCCAAGATGCAGGGGGCCAAGGACGGTGGAAACCGGCCATTCCGCACATGGAAGGTCGCCATGATCTCGACCGGCGAAGTCCGCATGAGCCAGTTTCTGGCCGATGGTGGCCAGGTGGTAAAAGGCGGGCAGGAAATCCGCCTGCTGGACATTCCCGCTGATACCGGCAGATACCGGGCCTTTGACTGCCTGCATGAGTTTGCCGATGGCACACGGCTGGACGAATCCGGCAGGCCGGTCAACCCCGGCGAGGCATTCAGCATGGCGCTGACCGAGGCCGCACGCCACCACTATGGCCACGTGGGCCGGGCATGGGTGGAATGGATTGCTGCCAACCGCTCAGCCATACCGGATGAGGTGAAAACCGTTCAGGCGCGACTGCTGGCCGATCTACCTGACAGTGCCGCGCCAGCCGTGCGCCGGGCAACACGCAAGTTCGGCCTGTTAGCAGCGGCTTGCGTATTGGCCTCTCGTGCCGGATTGACCGGATGGACTGAACAGGAAGCGTTTGATGGCGTGCATGTGGGCTGGATGCTGTGGCTGGACGCTTTCGGCATCGAGGACCGGGACGACACCCGGTTGATCGAGCAAGTGGAAGGCTGGTTTTCCCTGCACGCATGGGGCCGATTCATCGACATCACACATCAAGGCCACAGTGAACCAAATATCCAGAACTGCGCCGGATACCGAAGGCGCGAAGATGATGGAGGCCTTGTGTTTTTCGTGTCACCGAGCGTGTTCAAGAATGAGATCACAGCAGGCTTTGAGTATCGGCGGGTCTGCCGCCTGCTTGTAGAACACGGAATGCTCAAGCCAGGCTGTGGAGGAAAGACGACGAACAAGGTTCGCATTCCGGGCCTGCCAAACCCGGTCAGGATGATGGTGTTTGTGGCCACCGAAAGCCAAAAGACCCATCCATGATTTTCCCCCTACGCGAGACAGCCAGCGGGAATGTCGAAGGTACGGCGCGGAATGTTCTTCATATCAGCCGGGGCATGATGTATCGGCAGGTTTGTTAAGTTTTACCGGCATGGATAGAGCATTTTGCCGGGCGGGGAAAACAAGAGGCATCCGCTGTGGATGCCTATTTTTTG
Organism: Laribacter hongkongensis DSM 14985; assembly: GCF_000423285.1. Lineage (NCBI taxonomy): Bacteria > Pseudomonadati > Pseudomonadota > Betaproteobacteria > Neisseriales > Aquaspirillaceae > Laribacter > Laribacter hongkongensis. The sequence continues at coordinate 28,278 of NZ_AUHR01000019.1, read as the reverse complement.
TGCAAAACAAGAGTTTGGCACTATTTTTGTCCCACTTTTTGCATGAAAAAACAGGAAAGGGGGGACAAAGGTGGGACACATTAAATCTAATAGCAACAATGGTTTACGGAATTTGTCCCACCGTCCCACCTGTCCCACCTAGGTTCTGTATATATAGCCCCACTCACGTAGTAAAAAACACAGACCTATTTTGCACCACACATGAATTGTTAAGTTTTCCGCCTCAAACAGGCTGGCGCATTGGACATAAGAGCCAACTGCATGCGCTATCGCTCCAAACAGATAGCACATCCAACTATGGCCCGAAATCGAGGTGCTTCTTCCATCGGAGAAATTGACCTCATCAACATGACAAGAAAATCCGCTGATCCAAGATTTATTGGGGCTATCGAAGGAAACTGCACGGCAGCACCGAGTCAGTGCATGCAAGGGCATAATGGCTATATAGGGCAGCTAGCTTGCAGCAAGCTAGGCCGCCATAGGATTATCAAATAATTCCAAACGCATAAAACATCATCTTTCATGACAAACGCCAGCCAAACTACTGCCCTGCAATCACTGCTATCGACCTTCCGCGCCGCCGCCGTCACCGAGCGTGAAAAAGGCACCTACTTCGAAGAGCTGATTGTCTGCTACCTCAAAAACGAAGCCACTTACCGCGACCTGTACAGCGACGTGTGGCCGTTTGGCGAATGGGCCGAGCAGTACGGCAATGGCTGGAGCAAGAAGGATACCGGTATCGACCTGGTCGCCAAGACGACAGACGGCGACTACCACGCCATCCAGTGCAAGTTCTACGCCGAAGACTACAAAGTCCAGAAAGCTGACATCGACAGCTTTTTCACCGCTTCCGGCAAGCAGCCTTTCAGCCGCCGCCTGATTGTCACCACCACCAACAACTGGGGGCCGAATGCAGAAGATGCACTCATCGGCCAGCAGCCACCGGTCACCAAGCTGGACTTGCAGGCACTGGAAGACAGCCAGATCGACTGGAACCAGTACCAGCCCAAGCAAGCCGCTGTGCTCAAGCCCAAGAAGCAACTACGTGACCATCAGATCCGTGCTTTGGCTCGTGTTGAAGCCGGCCTAGCCAACGCAGAGCGTGGCAAGCTGATCATGGCCTGCGGCACGGGTAAGACCTTCACCAGCCTGAAGATTGCAGAGAAGCTGGTGGGAGCTGGCAAGCGCGTGCTGTTTTTGGTACCTAGCTTGTCGCTGCTGTCGCAAACCCTCACCGAGTGGACGCAAGAAAGCGCAACCCCGCTGCATAGCTTTGCCGTGTGTTCCGATAGCGACGTGGGCAAAAAGCGCAAGAAAGACGATGACGTGGTTCAGACGCTGGCCCACGAGCTGCGTTACCCGGCCACCACCGATGCCGCCAGGTTAGCCGCCGAGATGGCCAAGCGCCACGATGGCGAGCATATGAGCGTGGTGTTCAGCACCTATCACTCCATCGATGTGATCAGCCGTGCTCAACTAGAGCATGGCTTGGCCGATTTCGACCTCATCATCTGTGACGAAGCCCACCGTACTACCGGTGCCACCTTTGACGGCGAAGAAGAAAGCGCCTTTGTCCGTGTACACGATGGCGATTACATCCGCGCTGCCAAGCGCTTGTACATGACCGCCACCCCGCGCATTTATGGTGATGGTGCCAAGGCCCAGGAAGAAAAAGGCGGCGTGGCGCTCTGTTCGATGGATGACGAAAGCCTGTTTGGTAAAGAGCTGTTCGTTATCACCTTCAGCGAGGCAGTTAAAGCCGGACTACTGGTGGACTACAAAGTGCTGGTGTTGGCTATGGACGAAGCCCACATCAGCCGTAGCCTGCAAAACCTGCTTAAGGACGACAACAATCAGATCAAGGTCGAAGACGCTGCCAAGATCGTCGGATGCTGGAAGGCGCTGTCCAAGCAAGACACCCGTGAAGACCTGGGCGACGATGCTGCCGCTATGCGTCGTGCTGTGGCTTTCTGTCAGGTCATCGAGTACCAAAGCAACGCCAAAACCCACAAGATCAGCTCCAAGAAGATTGCTGACATGTTTGCCGCCGTGGTGGAAGAGTACAAGGCCAGCAACCCGGACGAGGATTGCGCCACCCTCAAGTGCGAGGCAGACCACATCGATGGCGGCATGAATGCCGGCGAGAAAGACAGCAAGCTGGCCTGGCTCAAAGCGCCGGTGCCGGATGACACCTGCCGCATTCTTAGCAATGTACGCTGCTTGTCCGAGGGCGTGGATGTGCCCGCGCTGGATGCCGTGCTGTTCCTGACGCCGCGCAGCTCGCAAGTCGATGTGGTGCAATCCGTTGGTCGCGTTATGCGTCTGGCCGAAGGCAAAAAGCGCGGCTATGTGATCTTGCCGGTAGTCATCCCCTCAGGCATGGCACCAGACGAAGCCCTCAACGATAACAAGACCTACAAGGTAGTGTGGCAGGTACTGCAGGCCTTACGTTCGCACGATGACCGCTTTGACGCCATGATCAACAAGCTGGATCTGGTCGGTAACGACACCAGCAAAATGGAAGTGATTGCCGTCAGCGACAAAGTCCAGAAAAAAGCCGATAAGAAAACCGCTGTGGCCAAGCTGGATAAAGGCAAAGGCACCTATGGCATTGGTAGCGCAGGGAAAGCTGAAGAAAACAAACCGGAACAGCAAACACTGGAATTTGAGATTGGCGAAATCGAACGCGCCATCTTTGCCAAAGTGGTGCAAAAGTGCGGCAACCGCCACCATTGGGAAGACTGGGCCAACGACATCGCCAAGATCGCCCGCACCCACATCACCCGCATCACCGAAATCGTCAATAACGAAGCCAATGTCGATGAAGTGGTCGCCTTTGAAGGCCTGGTAGCCGAGCTGCGGGACGACCTGAACGACAGCATCACCCGCGATGAAGTCATTGAGATGCTGGCCCAGCACCTGATTACCAAACCGGTATTCGATGCCCTGTTTGCCGACTACAGCTTTGCCAGCCATAACCCCATGTCCAAGGCCATGCAGAACGTGCTGGATCGGCTGCATGAGCACCGGTTGGACAAAGAAGCCGACACGCTGGAAAAGTTCTATGCCAGCGTGAAAATGCGTGCGGAGGGCATCGACAAAGCCGAAGGCAAGCAAAAGATCATCGTCGAGCTGTACGACAAATTCTTCCGCAACGCCTTCCCGCGCATGACCGAGCGCCTGGGTATTGTCTACACCCCTGTGGAGGTGGTGGACTTCATCATCCACAGTGTCGAGCACATCCTGCAAAGTCAGTTTGGCCAGAGCCTGGCCAGCGACGGCGTGCACATTATCGACCCGTTCACCGGCACCGGCACTTTCATTACCCGCCTGATGCAAAGTGGCATCATCCCGCCTGATGCGCTCAAGAAGAAATTCAAAGGCGAAATCCACGCCAACGAGCTGGTGCTGCTGGCCTATTACATCGCCGCCATCAATATCGAAGCGGTCTACCACGGCATTGCCGGTGGCGACTACGTGCCGTTTGATGGCATCTGCCTTACCGACACCTTCCAGATGTACGAGAAAGAAGATCTGGTAGATCAAGTGCTGTTCCAGAACAGCGCCCGTCGCAAACGGCAAAAGGCGTTGGATATCCGCGTGATTATTGGCAACCCGCCGTACTCCGCCGGGCAGGACAGCGCCAACGACAACAACCAGAACGTCGCCTACCCGCAGCTCGATGCCCGTATCCGCGACAGCTACGCCGCCCGTTCCTCTGCCACCAACAAGAATGCGCTGTACGACAGCTATATCCGCGCCATCCGCTGGGCGTCGGACAGGTTGGGCGATAGCGGCGTGATCGGCTTTGTGACCAACGCAGGGTTTCTGGAAGCCAATACTGCAGATGGCTTGCGTCAGTGTCTGGCTGAAGAATTCTCCGATATTTACGTGTTCCACTTGCGCGGCAATGCGCGTACCTCGGGCGAATTGCGCCGCAAGGAAAAGGACAACGTTTTCGGCATGGGCAGCCGCGCCCCGATAGCGATTTCCCTGCTGGTGAAAAACCCGCACGCCACCCAACATGGCCGCATTTTCTGGCATGACATCGGCGACTACCTGAGCCGAGAGGAAAAGCTGGACATCGTGAGCGGGTTCGGCAGCATCGGCGGCATTGCTGCGGCCAACCTTTGGCGCGAAATCTCGCCGGACGCGCATGGCGATTGGGTCAAGCAGCGGGATGAATCGGCGGCAGGCTACCTGATCATGGGTGACAAGAAGGGGGAAGAAGCGGGGCTGTTTGCCAATTACTCGAGTGGGCTGCAAACAAGAGGAGATGCTTGGTATTTCAATCGCGGCAAAACTACGTTACTTGAAAATATTCAGCGGTCGATTGCATTTTTTAATAAAGAATCTGATCGCTATAAGTCGGATTTCAATGGCGATGTCAGTTTGGATGAGTTTGTTACTCGTGATCCAAGTCAGTTTTCTTGGTACGGGGACAATACAAAAGATATTGTCAGAGGCCTGAAGTACACCTTCAAATCAAGTGCAGCTACTGTTGCAATTTATCGGCCATACACAAAGTCATGGGTTTATTACGACAGATCGCTTATGCATCGGGTTGGTCAAATTCCCCAAATCTTCCCCGATGCTCAATCGGCTAACCGCATGATTGTCATCAAACAGCGCTGGAACGGCGATGGCCAGTTGGCGCTGATGGTGGATCACATCATGGAGCTGCAAACCGATGGCGGCACGCAATGCTTCCCCCTCTATCTGTACGAGGAAGCCGACGCCCAGCCTGCCAAACAACCGCAGCAAGACAACTTGTTCGATAGCACGCCTGTCCCTGCGGCCAACGTTGGCCGCACCCGCCGCGATGCCATCACCGATGAAGGCTTGGCGCATTTCGTGGCCGCGTATCCGGGCGAGAGCATCAGCAAGGAAGACATCTTCTACTACGTTTATGGCCTGCTGCATTCGCTGGATTATCGCGAGCGTTTTGCCGACAACCTCAGCAAAGAGCTGCCGCGTATCCCGTGCGTGAAAGGCGCAGCCAACTTCTGGCACTTCAGCAAAGCCGGGCGTGAGCTGGCCGAGCTGCATCTGAACTACGAAACCGTTGCCATGTACGAAGGTGCCAAGGTTGATACTGGGGGCAAGACCCTAACCGCTGCGGACTATCGCGTCGAGAAGATGAAGTACGGTAAGAAGGGCAAGGATAAAGACCTGAGCACGTTGCATTACAACAGCCGTATCACGGTAACCGGCATCCCGCTGGAAGCCTACGAATACGTGGTCAACGGCAAACCCGCGCTGGACTGGGTGGTAGAGCGCCAGTGTGTGAAAACCGACAAAGATAGCGGCATCGTCAACGACGCCAACGACTGGGCCACCGAAACCATGAACAACCCGCGCTACCCGCTGGAGCTGTTCCTGCGGGTAATTACCGTCAGCCTGGAAACCATGAAGATCGTGAAAGCGCTGCCCAAGCTGGATATCTGAGCTGTACAGGGCGTGCAGCGTTGAGAGCACGCCCTGCCAATATCACGATTTATCACTGATATATCACCAATATATCAATGGCATAAACTGCTAGTTTCTTCATAATGACTGTTCCTTAACACGCCCCAGCAGGAGCAAGCTATGTCGAATCATCGTGCAGATATCAAGAATGGCAACAAAGGTACGCAAGGTACCAACAAGACGTACGACCAGAACCAGGGTAACCGTGGCAAGCAACTGAACCCTAATCAACAGCCAAAGCAACCCGCCAAGAAGTAACGGCATTGCCTAAAGAAGCAGGCGAGCTAGCTCGCCTGCTAGTGTGCACAATGGAACAGAAATCGAGAAAATATCGCTATACCAAGCAGCTCATCAATATGGCGCTGCGAGATGGCTGGACGCAGAAACAGATTGCTGACGCATGTCGGACTCAGCAGTCAGTGGTCAGCGCCTGGAAAAATGGTGCCAAGCAGGCATTTGAGCACCAGTTGAAGCCCTTGCTGGAAGTGTATGGCGCACGATTGCGGAGAAAGTCATTCCGGATTTATCACGATTTGCGTGCAGTGCCCGAGCAAGAGCCGGAGATCAAGCTGATCAAGGTTGAGGGCGAGGTTATCTTTTCGCATGCCTATGATGCCTATCTGAGCTGCCCCCGATGCAATCCTGGTGAATGCAAGGACGATCGGCACCCGAAAAAATCTGTTCCGCAGCGCCGGATCATTATTCATGACCAAGGCGCGGGAAAATTTTGCCTTGTGAAGCAAGAGCGGGTATTTAAGCCAAATTACCAAACGCTGTATGCTGATGCGAATATTTTCACAAGCCATGCAATAGCCCAGCTTTTGGTGGGGCAGTTACTGGCGCTTGTGGATGACAATGAATTTTACGAAAGTCAAAAAGAATACAAGCCTGACAAACTGATGATTCGCACCTTGCTCCGTAAAGCTTTGCTGGAGCATGGCATCCCCCTGGAAGGGGTTGAGGAACACTTGTCGGTTTGATAGGCTAAGGAACCCCCAAGCAAAAAACTGTGGCCAGGTTCTGGCCCATCGAGTTTGATCATGCGTGATCGCTTGTATTTCTCAGTCAGTTAATGCCCCGCAGCAAGGCCATTTCGCCCCTGCGGTGCAATTGAGAAAATTTTTAAGGAAGAAAACCACCTGGTAGCTCTGCTGTCTAGACTGCGGTTCAGTTTGCTTCAGTCGAAAAGTGCTTTTCTTGATAAGGGAATGGGGTGGGAAGAGAGCCGGGCCACTTTGTATGAAGTCGCCCGGCTTTCACTTTATCAAGCACCACTATATGTCGCATCCTGGACGATCATCTGAGCAAACGCACCTAGGAGCTGACCCTTGCCAGAGAGGGTTTGGACAAGCTTCTGCAAACGCTACAGACTCAGCCCCGATGATCGTCAAACTTCACAAGCAGGCTCGCACCACGCCAGCCATCCCTGCCGAAATCCGCTAGGCCACCAGCACGCTGGCCGAACGTTACAACGTCACCGTCGATACCATCCGCAAATGGATACATCGCGAGAGTGTCGGGGATCGCTCCCACACGGCGCATCGCTTGTCATCACTAACTGAACCGGCTGGTCAACATGCCGGCTTTGTTCGCGGTTGCTAATTCGGTAGCTGAAAGTCAGGCCTCCATCCCAGACCGTCCCTGTATCGCGGCATGTAGCTTTGCAGTGTAGCCAGTCTTGCCAGCTACCGGGGTGACGACGTCCGGAACGTCATGCTGGAGGCAGTGGAGCAGCGCTTCGGTCTGGCCAGACCCCCGGTGCCGATAGAATGGCTGAGTGACAACGGGTCGGCCTATACGGCGGAGGCCACCCGCAAGTTCGCACGGGAGCTGGGGCTGGTGCCAGTGACGACACCGGTATGTAGCCCGCAGAGCAACGGGATGGCAGAAAGCCTGGTGAAGACGATCAAGCGGGATTACGTGGCGCACATGCCGAAACCGGACGCCGCAACCGTCTTGCGAAACCTTGGCATTGCCTTTGAGCATTACAACGAGCATCACCCGCACAGTGCGCTGAAATACCGTTCACCACGGGAGTTTCGACGCTTGGCGGCCACTTCAATCTAACGGGGGAAGAGTGTCCTGTGATGCGGGGGCAAATCCACAACGGAGCAGTCCAAAACCCCCAGCCGTGCGCAAGGTTGGCGAAGCTCTACGCATCATGGTGGCCTTGACTGGTAACAAGGCAAACACATGAAAATGCTGGTTCCTGTGAATGAAAAGGGCTATCGGATTGGGCATCACCACCACAATGCCGTTCTGACAGATCGTGACGTGGAGCTTGTCCGTATCCTGCATGAGCGTGATGGCAAGTCATACGGATGGCTGGCGCTCAAGTTCGAGGTGCCCAAGTCGACCATTGCAGCCATTTGCCAATACAAGCGGCGGGCTCAAACCGTGGCAGGCTGGAAAGCCATCTAGCGCCAGCCGTATGCACGGGTAAACCGACCTGACCCGCCGAATGCGCTGGGCAGCCCGCAGGCTAAGAAATGCTCAGGTGCAGGCCGCGATTCAGGAGCGCCAGCAGCACACCTGACTGCTATCAGAAACTCATGTTGCCGCCGTTGGAATCGACACCGAGCTTGCCGGTTGGATTTGCCCCTGTATTTCTCCCCTCCCTGTCCTGACGACACGCTGCGCGAGGGCATTTCCCTGGCACTTGGTGAGAAAGCGACCGAGATCACCAAGCGGTGATCAGCCCAAAAAACGCGCCAGCCGTTCCCCTATCGCACCCGTTTTCAGAGACAAAAAAGCCGGAAGGTTTGGGCGTTCACCGGCCCCTAGCCGGAAACTAATGTGGGGCTGATCTGTGGTTTTCCCAAAAAAGAAAAACAATAAATCATTAAGAATCATTGCATTATCTATCCTGAATGGCGGAAGCGTCGGAAGCACTCACGGAACCGGCCGATATTCCGGGTTGGGTTACCGAAAGCAATCCAGATGATCTCTGTGTCCTCATCGGTCAGCGCGCCCTCGGCCACTTCCCACACCTTGTCTGCAATGGCCGAGGCTTCGTCGAATATCAGGACGATGCGCTTGCCCTTGTTGTGCAGGCCGGCAAATGCTTCGGTGTTGTGTTCGGACCAGGGCACGAAATCCGCCCGCCATGTCTTGGCATGCTCCTTGTCCCGCGCGGCAACGCTGGCTGATTGCGGATCAAACCAGTGCGAGGTAATCGACAACCGCTGCCATTTCCCGACCTCCGGGCTGGTCTTGGTGCGCAGCTGGGTATCCGTGTTGGCGGTAATCACGACCTTACAGTCATCGCAGGTCGAAAGCGCCCAGTTCACGATCATTCCGATCTCGGCCGACTTGCCAATGCCGTGACCCGAGGCCACGGCCAGCATCAAAGGCTGAAAGCGCGTGGCCGGATTCTTGAGGTGATTGCCGATGTCAGACATGACTTCACGCTGCCAGGCGCGCGGACCGGTCACGCCCTCCAGCTCGCCACGTCCCCAGTCATAGGCATGCAGAGCCCAGCGAAGCGGGTCGGTCGCACACTCGGCGGCTAGCTCGATCAGTTCATCATCAATATCAGCCATTGCGCGCCCTCGCCCGTGCCAGACGTTCAGCCAGCGGCCCTGTCATGTTCACCTCCAGCTTGTCGTTGAACATGCCAAGGTGACGCGCCACATTTTCCAGTGCCTTTTCCCGATCCGCCATCAGCACCTGAAGCCCGTCCTTGCTTTGCTTCAGACCGGCATAGAGGCGGCGCGCAGCACCTTGCAGGTGTCGGGTGTCATGCACATGCATCGTGCCCATCCCCTCACCGTGGCATTCCGGGCAATCCGGATTGGGCGCTCTTGTCGATGAATAGCCAAAACCACCGGCACAATCCGGCTCCTCATCGCCTTTTTCCCGTGCCTGATTCCGGGCTGCCTCAAATTCATGCTCGGTCCACTGGTAGCCATGATCAATGCCCCAGCAATAGCGGCAGTTATTGCGCCGGAATTCGACCAGATCATTGGCATCGGCATTCGCCAGTTCCCACCAGCGCATCAGTACCATGTCCTGCGTGATTTCAGTGCGTTGCGAGCGCTGGCTGATGCGTTCCTTCACCTTCGCAGCCACATGAGTTTTTGATAGCAATTGCTGACCAATGCACGGCGCTGTCCTGGCGCTGTAGCCAGCACGGAGAGCGGCCTGACTCGCATTCAGGTCAATCAGGTATTCGTCGACGAACCGCTGCTGCTTGGGCGTCAGTTTCTTCATTCAGAACAATCTCATCTGCCGCATGGAAAACTTCAGGTATTCCAGTGTCTGCGGGGTAAAACAGGGTTCGGCTGGCCTGGCACGACGCTTACGTGCAGTCACCAGCTTCCATCGGGTACGACCTGAGCGCGCCGCTTGTATTGGCAAATGGCCGCAATAGTGGATTTGGGCACCTCGAACTTGTATGCCAAAGCCGTATAACTCAGGCCGTCCCGCTCATGCAGGATCCGGATCAGCTCTACATCTGCGTCGGTCAGGCCAGCCCGGTGATGGTGCTGGCCGATCCGATAGCCGCGGTCATTGACCGGAACAGAGACCTGTGTCATCGCGGAAATACTCCGGATAGTCACGCCGTACCTCCGTAATCGCTGCGGCAACCGCAAGGCTCCTGGCGTCAGAACAGGCATCGTCCGGCTCAATCTGCGATGCCCGGATCAGCTTCGTAATGGCGGCCTCCGGCAACAAGGAATGGGGTGTGCTCATTCAAATACCTCCCTTGACCACCCTCCCCCGGCCTTCTTTGTCTTCGCCGTGACTGCGATGAAGCGGAACGGATACTGCTCGGCGGCAACCTTGATCTTCACGCGGGCATCGTCCTGCCAGAATCCTTTGACCTCGTGCGCCTCCATCTGCCCATCGGCCAGCATCACGGCAAAATCTGGCGTGAAGAACGTGTTGTCGGCGAGGCGCAGCTTGATGCCTTCAAACCGGTACCACGCTACTTCCCCGGCAACCTGTCGGGCCTGAAGCTCGGCGGCGTAAGCAGCCTCAGTCTTGTTCATCTGCCCGGCCTTGAGCCGGCCCAGAGCCTGTATGCGCGGCTTCATTTCACCTTCTCCCGCCATTGGTTCCGTACCCGCATCTGTTCTGCACTGGCCGGCTTGTAGTCCGGGCAATTGCGCTCATACTCTGCCGACACCAAATGACCGGCAGGCCGCTGGTCACATGCAAGAAACCCGAGTCTTGCCATCTTCTCCGCCCTGCGCCCACTGGCATGAATACAGTCAAAGCACTTCATGACAGCACCACCTTTCCAGCTTTCACCAATCTGTCGTGTGTCAGCACAATGGCCCTATCCATTCGGGCGCGGCGTTCGGAGAGGGGTAGATCCTTGCCATTGTCGATCTCGTGATGGCAGGCCGGGCACAGTGCAGCAGTCATGTGGTCACCGGCCTTCATCCCCATGCCCTTGCCTTCGTTGCGATGGGCCACCTGCACGCCGTCTCACAGGTATTCCTCCTCGCGCTGCCTGGCGACTGCCCGGGGAGCGGGCTGCCAGTCGTAATCCGGCTGGTCCTGGAACCTCACGAAGTCACCACGCCATCCCACCCCAAGCGTGCCGACCGGGCCATTGCGGCTTTTGGCCACAATCAGTTCGGCCTCGCTGGCCGGTTTGCTGTCGTCGTAGTAATGCGGGCGATGGCAAAACACGATCACGTCAGCATCCTGTTCGATGGCCCCGGAACCGCGCAGGTCCGTCAACGTCGGGCGGCGGCCGGCATTCTTGCCAGCCTCCCGGTTCAGCTGGGCCACCAGTACCACCGGGATCTGGAGGTCGCGGGCCAGTCGTTTGAGCGACGACGTGATTTCCCCAAGACCCCGGGTTTCGTTGTCTCCCCGGTACGGCATCAGGTGCAGGTGGTCGACCACCAGCAGGTCCAGCCCGCTTTTGCGCTTCTGGCGCCGGGCCCGCATGGCAATCCGGTCGACATTGGCACCGGTGTCCTCGTCGAACACGATCTGCCAGCCCTCCTGCCGGCTGCTGAACACCATGAACCGGTCCAGTTCGTGATGCTCCATCCGGGCCTTGCGGATGTTTTCCAGCGGGATGCCCATGTCTGCTGCTGCACTGCGCATCACCACGTCGCAGGCCGGCATTTCGTAGGTGTGGAAGCGGACTGCGCGCCGTGCCTTGGCGTTGGTCCGGGCAATCATCTCGGCAAGACAGGACTTGCCCATCGAGGGCCGGCCGGCCACCACGATCAGTTCGCCGGGATGCAGGCCATCAATGGCATCGTCCAGCGCAGCCATGCCGGTCGGCAGACCGCCCAGCGCACCGTCTGAATCGATGCGGGACAGGATCTTGCCTAGCGCGGCCTGCATGGCATCGGCCATGCCGATTTCTGCACCATCCTTCACCTCGCCATGGGTCTGGATACGTTCCAGCACCGAGGCAGCAAGTGCCATGCGCTCGTCCAGAGAACCGATCGACAGATCAGAGGCAATCTCCATGACCTGCATGCCGGCGTCCACCATGCGGCGCTGGGCCGACCGGTCACGAACGATGCGGGCGTAGAACGCGATATTCGCAGCACTCGGAGTGTTCTGGGCCAGTTCGGCCAGGTAAGCAATCGTCCGGTGACCGCCAGCGGCATCCAGCGACTCCGACACCGTCAGCACGTCGGCGGGCTCGCCTGCGTCAATGCGCGATTTGATCGTCTCGAAAATGTCGGCATGACTCTCGGCACTGAACATGTCCGCCGTCACCAGATCAGCCACCAGCTCCCATTTCCGGTTGTCCAACAGCAGGCCACCCAACACACCTTGCTCTGCTTCCATGCTCATCGGCATGACCGGGGTATCCATGGTTTCGCGGATCATCCCTCACCTCCGACCCGGTCATTCCGGTAGTTGCCGTCGACTACCTTGGCAAAGTTCGCCTGCTTCATCAGCCAGTCGAATCCGCACCCGGTCCAGGCTCCATTGCGGCCGGACAGGAAATCCGAGTTGTGAACTGCACGGAAGAAACGGCCCCACCATTCCAGACCAGCCTGCACGTCGCCCGTGTCGTAGCGGCCCATGTCCCTGGAAACCTGCACCCAGCGCGAGCGCATGGCCTGTTTCCGCGAGTCAGTCAGCAAACGAACCTTTGGCAAGGTCGGGCAATGTTCGTGGAACAGGTCCAGCAACCGATGGGGATCAAGACGAGGTTTGCGAACCTTGTCGGCCGTGTCGGCGTCAGCCGGCACAACCGCGTCAGCGGCAGGCTGTTTTGCCTGCTGGTCCACAGTAGTCTTTTCTTTTCGTTGTTCAATTGGGTTGTTCTTATGGGGTTCGGTCCCATGGGAGCGAACGGGGGGTTCGTTCCTATGGGGCCGAACGGGGGGTTCTGTGATACCGAATGGGGGTCGGCCCCATCAGGAACCGGATCAAGCGGACAAGGCTCTGGATCACCACAGTCAAAAATCACCCGGTAGAGATTCGATGTCTGTCCACCATCATCACGGGTCTGGGCATTGCGGGTCAGGTAACCCCAGGCCTCAAGATCGCTGATGATCTCGGATACATAGGGCTTCGACAGGGGCTTGTCCTTCTTGCCTGCCAATACGCCGATCCGCTTGAGGGAAGGCCGGGACCATCCGTTCTTGTCCGAGTGATTGCCAATAGCCATCAGAACGCGTAAATGGGCCATGGACCGCATGCGGTCATCTTCCATGACTCTCGATGGAATGACGCAAAACCTGCTCATGCCAATCCCCTTTTCACTTCCATCCTTGCCACCATGCGCGGACTACGGGCATTGATCTCCCGTATCAGCTGCACGCCGGCTGAACGCAAACCGCCCCGCCAGCCGAGTAGGTGAAGACAGTTCATCGTCCACACCAGGCGGCGAATGCGGCACTCCCTGCGCCAGCCATCAAATACCGATCGAATATTTCGGATTGCCAGACTGATGCTCATGGCTCATCCCCTCTTGCTTTCTTCATCAGCCGAGATGTCAGCCATCAGCCAGTTGCAGGCAAACCGCTTCATGGCCATGAAGTCATCTCGCTCGACAGTGAGCGCCGTGTTCTTCACCGGCTTCATGCCAAGAGCGGCAAGGAAACCGGCCATCTTCATGATTTCCCCGCCCTTCATCTTGGAAACGGTTGCGTCATCCAGCCCCATCGTGCGTGCCACACGGCTTTGGCCAGTCTCGGCAAGTGCGCGCAACAATGCGGCTTCGATGTTGCGGGTGTTTTCTGCGTGTTCTTGAGATGATTGGTTCATTGGTTATTCCTCTTTCTCTTGAGTGGCACCGCAGCCACAACAGAGCCAGTGGAAGATTTACGGCGCTTGCGACGAACAACCCACCAGCTCACGTCCGGCCGTAACTGCTCACAAAGAACCAAGCCATTTGAGATGCGCTCAATGTCTGGACAGTGCTCGGCGGGAACCTGCCGGCCAGGTAGAGTCCATTGATGAACGGCTCCTTTGGTTCGGTTCAGGTGTTTGCCTAACTCCTCAAACCCACCGGCAAGCTCTGCGGCGTGCCGTACAGCCTCTTGTGGCGACAAAGGATTCGTCATGATTGAAAGTACAGAAAATATTTCTAGAAAGTATAGTTTTGCCATGCTCTATGGTCAACAATATATAGACCTCACGCGTGTAGATTTTCTCTACAATCAAAGGATGAAAATCAATGAATGGGTTCGTATTGCACGAGCCAACGCCAAGCTGACCCAGCAGCAGCTGGCCGATGTGCTTGGCTGCACAAAAGCAAATGTCTCCGCTTGGGAAAATGGGAGACATGAGCCTAGCTATATGCAAATGATGTCTATTAGCGCCCTATCGAATACGCCTCTTCCTTATGACAAGAACGTGGCGCCAGGACCATTTGTTGGCGGAGAAGTGCCTATTATTTCTTGGGTTCAAGCAGGTAATTTCGAATCAGTGGTAGACAACTTTCAGCCAGGTTTTGCAGAGGAAACTATTACTGCAACTGTGCAGGTCAGGCGTCATACATACGCGCTCCGTGTCCACGGAGACAGCATGGAACCGGACTTCAAAGAGGGAGACATATTAATTGTCGAGCCCGAAATGGAAGCGGTACATGGCTCATACGTGATCGCCAAGAATGGTGATAATGAGGCTACGTTCAAAAAACTGGTTCAGGATGGTGGGGATTGGTACTTGAAACCCCTGAATCCTGCTTACCCCATGAAGTCTCTCGACGGGAGCATAAAAATTGTTGGTGTAGTCAGACAGCGAGTAAGCAAATTCTGCTAACGCTGACTGCAAGGCCATGAACCCCGCTACGGCGGGGTTTTTCGTTTTTCTCTATCGGTGCAACTCGCCTGTTAGTATATTTTTTCTGTCCATTATGGATGCTTTATGTTGACCTCAATGTATAGAAATCCTACACTTCAAATCACTGAAGCGCACAACGGTGCCCCGATCTCTCACAACCTATCCAGCCAGCACGATCTGGCCTCCCGGCCTCACGGGAGCGCACGCCCGGTGCGGTGGCACCAGCGACCGGGAATGGGGCAAGCGAAGTCTGTTGATCTGTCTGATGCGCGAGTGACGGCGGCGTGGCCTAACCGGAACCGATGGACGTGTCCTTAAACCGCAGGGGACGACAGGGAAGCAGGCGGGAGCGCCATCGCACATGGCCGCAAAAATGTGCGCACGCCGGTTTGAAGAGAGCCGGCACATCGAAGGCAAACGGCAAGTCGGGCACGGTTCAT
The DNA here is from genome assembly GCF_000423285.1 of Laribacter hongkongensis DSM 14985. Taxonomy (NCBI): domain Bacteria; kingdom Pseudomonadati; phylum Pseudomonadota; class Betaproteobacteria; order Neisseriales; family Aquaspirillaceae; genus Laribacter; species Laribacter hongkongensis. The sequence continues at coordinate 13,147 of NZ_AUHR01000019.1, read as the reverse complement.
CCTGCCACGTAGAGAACACCAGTCACCCGGTCTGACCTAACGCCAAAGCGGGAGGCGCCTTCGATGTGAAATAATTCACATGACATAAAATGTCTTCTGGGTTTACCTTTACCCAAATCAACTATTGCATCTCCACCCCGCGGTCCGGTCGCTGCGGTCGGCGCAAGCCGGGATACTCAAGGTCGTTCGCTTCGACTCAACCGACCGGAAAGCGAGAACGGCAGCCGTGCAGCCCATATCGGGTAGTCCGATGCATGGCCAGAAGCACGAGCCATCGACCAATTGCCCACCTTTCACAGAGGTGGGTTTTTTTTATCTGTTCCCCGGCCCAGTGCCGGTTTTTTCTTTTCAGGAGTCGGCCATGTCAACCATCGACATCCCTGTCCCGGCACCAAGAGCCGGGCGTACTTCACTCGAAGCAACGACAGCAATCCTGGAAAGCCTGCGTAGAAGTGGATACACCATCAAGTGCGATGCCCGGCGCTGGCTGTTCCTCGCCATGAAAGGCAGTGTCGCATGAAGTTCATTGCCCATATCGGCCGCTACACAGTGGCCATTTTTATTGCCTACGGCCTGATCCTGCCCGGCATGGTGATCTGTCGGGCCATGCGCTGGGCCGGGCTGGCAGTCCTGCACACCTTTGGGAAGGAAACGGTGATCAGTGGCCTCGCCATCCTTGCAGCTTTCCTGCTGGTGGTCGTTGTTCCCGTGATGGTCGACCACCTGTTCCAGAACCTCTGGATCGTGCTGGTTGAGGGGGGCGCATGAACATCGAAGACGAAATCACCGTCAAGGCCGGACTGCGGACCACAAAGGTTCTGGTCGAATTCAGCCCCGACGGCACGGGCGGATGGGTGCTGCAAAAGCTGTTCACAACCGGCGACAGTGGCGACATGGACATGCTGGAGTGTGAGCGTAGCTTCGGTTCCATCGCCAATCTGGCCCGGCGCGTCGAAGCAGCGATCTACGCCAGGCACGGCCAGAGCGAAATCATCCCGGACGAAGGCGAGCCGATCCCCTACGCACCGACACTGCCGGCCCACTTCGAAACCCCGCTCAACTTCCGCGAGGCCGCATGAACAAGTCCACGCTCGAACACCGTCGGCACGCATTTGCAGCCAAGGCCGCACAGGACATGGCCCTGCGGCGCGGCGTCCCACTCAGCCCGCCCAATCCCGAGACACGGCGAAACGCCCAGGCCCGAAGATTTGCCGAAGACCTGGACAAGCTGATCGCCGCCATCTACCCAACAACACACTGACGCCGCTAACCAAGCGGCGTTTTGCTTTTGGAGAACACGCATGTCCACCGCACTCACCACGCTGACCAGCAAGCTCGCCGCAAAATTCGACATGGGCGACGGCACCGAGCTGGTCTCAACCCTCAAGCAGACGGCATTCAAGGGTCAGGTGACTGACGCACAGATGACCGCGCTGCTGATCGTCGCCAACCAGTACGGGCTGAACCCGTGGACCAAGGAAATCTACGCCTTCCCTGACAAAAACAACGGCATCGTGCCGGTGGTCGGCGTGGATGGCTGGAGCCGCATCATCAACGGCGACCCGAACTTCGACGGCATGGAGTTTGAACAGAACGCCGAGAGCTGCACTTGCCGCATCTTCCGCAAGGATCGTGGCCGCCCGATCAGCGTGACCGAGTGGATGGACGAGTGCAAACGCGAGACAGGACCGTGGAAATCGCACCCCAAGCGCATGCTGCGCCACAAGGCCATGATCCAGTGCGCCCGCCTCGCATTCGGCTTTGCCGGCATCTACGACCAGGACGAAGCCGAGCGTATTGCCGAAAAGGACGTGACGCCGCCCAAACAGGCGTACGAGAAGGTCACCCAAGGCGACACCAGCAATCCGCGCCGGAATGAACTGCTGGCCAAGGCCAACGAGATTGCCGAAACCGGCGACGTGGACGGCCTACGCGAATATTTCCGCTCGCTCGGCAAGGAGGATCGTCTGCTGATTGGCACCGACGAAATGAGCCGGATGGGTGAGCTGGCGGCCAGGAACGGCGACCTCAAAGAGGAGCAGGCCACCAATGGCAGGATCATCGAAGGCGAGCTGGTGGAAGGAGAATGACCATGAAACAACGCACCGAAGAATGGTTTGCCGCCCGCCTCGGCAAGGTGACCGCCAGCCGCGTGGCCGATGTGATGGCAAAAACCAAGTCCGGCTATGCAGCCAGCCGGCAAAACTACATGGCCGAGCTGATCTGCCAGCGCCTGACGGGAACACAGGAAATCCGGTTCAGCAATGCCGCCATGCTGCGCGGCACCGATCTGGAACCCCATGCCCGCGCCCTCTACATCATCGAAACCGGCGAAATCGTGACCGAAACCGGCCTTGTCGACCACCCGACCATTGTCGGATTCGGGGCCAGCCCGGACGGACTGGTCGGCGACACCGGCCTGATCGAGATCAAGTGCCCGAATACCTGGACGCACATTGAAACCATCAAGACCGGCAAGCCGAAACCGGAATACATCAAGCAGATGCAGACGCAGATGGCCTGCACAGGCCGTCAGTGGTGCGACTTTGTCAGCTACGACGACCGACTGCCGGACGACATGCAGTATTTCTGCACCCGCATCGAGCGCGACGACGCGCTGATTGCCGAGATCGAAACCGAGGTTTCCGCATTTCTGGCCGAACTGGAAGCCGAAATCGAATACCTGAAACGAAAGGCCGCCTAATGGCATCCGTCAACAAAGTCATCCTCGTCGGCAACCTCGGGCGTGACCCGGAAGTGCGCTACATGCCCAACGGCGAAGCCGTCTGCACTTTCAGCATCGCCACCACGGACAACTGGAAGGACAAGAGCGGCCAGAGGCAGGAGCGTACCGAGTGGCACAGCATCATCCTGTATCGCCGGCTGGCCGAGATTGCAGGCGAGTATCTGAGAAAAGGCCGCCCGGTCTACATCGAGGGCCGCATCCGCTCGCGCAAGTACACGGGCAAGGATGGCGTCGAGCGCACGGCATTTGAAATCGAGGCAACCGAGCTGCAAATGCTTGGAGGACGGGAGGAATCTGGCAGCAATGCCCGGCAAGAACGTAGCGAACCTGCACCGCCTCCGCGCCGGCATGATCCGAAGCCATCCAGCAACTTCAACGGCATGGACGACGACATACCGTTCGCGCCGCTCGGCCTGCAATACCGGTTTGGCCTGCACTGCATTTGATCGGCCATATCATAAATTTTGGAGCATCTTCGATACCTGAAACCGGTTCAGGCAAGGAGTCGACAAGTCTTGTCGCGAACAGCATAAATTGCATCATTAAACTGGCACCACCCTTTTAAACGAAATTATTAGATAGTAGAATCCTATATAACGAAATCTGATGACGGAGTTGCCGATGGCTCAGCCAAACCAAGAAACGATCCATGACCTTCTCGTGAAAAATATCCCTCGTGAGCTTGTCATGGCTCTAGAAGAAGCCCAGCTGGTCGGTGCTCAACGTGCCTATGCTGCCGCACGGGGGATGGATGATGGACACTTGCCTAGCGTGGTGGGGCAGCTGCGCCACTTCCATATGAATGAGTCGTTCCATCGCGCACTCAGCGTTGCAAACGCATTCCCTTCCCCGTTGCGAGGCAATCAAATTGTCACAGGACGCGCTGGGATCTTCACCTTGGCGCGATTCAATACAAAGCATGGTGGTAGGCACAGTGGGAGGCGTAGCGAAACCAGAAAACAGATGGCTTTGGCGAATGCAGCCATCGAACCACTTGTTCAACCCGGGCTCTTCTCAGGATACGTGGAACCCTCTCAAGCGGTTGTCTTCATCGTAGCCAGTTTTGCTGTCTCTCTGCACAGCCAGCCGGATACGCCGGTTTCACTCGAAATCGCAGTCCCGGATCGCCACATGCAAGGCTGGCTTTTCCGAGAACCCATTGACGCATTCATCAAACGATACGATCAGCAATCGGCAACCAGCCAAGACGACTTGGCAGTACCGAAGCTGAAAAAGAACATCGACAAACAACAGAACAATGACAGAACAGGATCATGAGCAGGGGCGGTGTACAAGGTTTTCAGAAAGATCGACTTGACCAAATTCTTGCGGCACGTCGTCTGACTCAAGTTCAGTTGGCCTCGATGGTCGGTGTGTCACCACCAACCATCAGCAAGTGGCGCACAGGGATGCAAGTGCCAGAACGTGACGCGCTTGAACGCCTTGCAAGCGTAGTTAATGTCACGCCTGAATGGTTTACACGCTTACCGGGAGCGAAGTTGTCGCTGCCGCTATTTCGCAGCAATGCATCTGCACACGTAGCTGCACGAGCCATGCTGGGGGCTCGCCTTGAATGGGCGCAAGACGTCGCGGTATCCCTGATGGAGTACGTTGACTACCCTGATGTCAATTTACCTTCTCGGAATTATGCCGATCCGGAAGAGATCACCAATGAGGACATAGAGAAAGCGGCCAGTGAATGCCGGGATCTTTGGCGTCTAGGCCGTTCAGCAATTCAAGACTTAGCGCTGGCGGCGGAAGGCGCTGGGGTTATCGTGATCCGGGAAGAAACCGGCATTGCTCAAATCGAAGGGTTGTCGGCCTGGAGTACAGAGCTACAGAGACCGCTCATTCTTTTGTCTGCCGATAAAAACAATGGGTATCGCAGTCGTTTCGATCTTGCCCATGAGATCGGGCATCTAGTCCTACATCGTCATATTCGGCGTACAACAGATAATGCACGCCACAAAATGATGGAAGCCCAGGCACACCGTTTTGCAGGTGCGTTTTTGCTGCCGGCAGAAACGTTCGCCAGCGAAGTTCGCATGCCACCGACTCTGGATGACTTGCTACTACTGAAGCGCCGTTGGGGCGTATCTGCAGCAGCGATCATCATGCGGCTGAAAGCGCTGGAGTTACTAGATGAAGATGGTGCTTTGACGCTTTTCAAACGTCGCTCTGCTCGATGGGGTGCAAAATCGGAGCCGGGAGATGAGGATCGTCGACCAGAGCAGCCTCGCTTGCTTCGCCGAACCATTGATTTGTTAGTCGAAGAAAAGGTCATGCCAATTGAAGCCATACCGAGGCACATCGGGCTGGCAGCGGGTGACATTGAATCTCTAGCCGGATTGCCTGAAGGTTACTTCCAAGGAAAAACCAATATCGTGGAATTTTCGCGACTGAAAGTAACCAATAGGCCGGATGCGCATTATTTAGCCAACACTAATGAAGTGGTACCGTTCCGCCGTTTTTCTAAATCCTGAGGTAAAAAGGCATTAAACAACCCAAAAGACGCGCTATACCAACCCGCCACTCGGCGGGTTTTTTATTTGGAGAGAATCATGCCATTCATCATCGTCATCCCCGTCAACGAAGCACTCATGCAGCTCGGTGCCGAGAACATCATGCTCGCAGCCAAGGCCGAGCAAGCCGAGTTTCTGGAGCAGCAGCTTGAAGCCAGCGATACCCGCATCCGGGAACTGGAAGCCACCATTACCGTTCTGCGCCTGCCGTCCACCAGCCAGGAGGCAGTCATTCAGATGGTTCGTGAAGGAGCCTGACAAGGGAGCCACCAAATGTGCCGATGTGGCGGTTTCGCTACCTCACCATCCTATGAAAACCGCATTCATACGTCTGATCGAAACACAGGCCTGATGCTGTAACGTGTTGTTGCTGCGTCGAGTCATGCGAGCTGCGTAGTATGGATGGCAGTCAAACTATGACCAAGGAGGATGCCATCTGAACCACCTGACTCCCTGACGGACTCAGAGCGTCAGACGATACAGAACCTGCATAAACAATGGATGCGTGAAACCAGCAAGACGTTGCGTATCCCGCACCATCAAATCAAGGAAGTCCTGCGCGAAATGCTATAGCGGAATTGAAGTCAACAAAGCCGACCAAACATTTCTGAGCTGCCTGTCCGGCAGTGAACTAGAGATATTCTACGTTTTCCTGTGCAAAAACAAGCATATCTGAACATCACCATGGACATACCCTTTTCAAGCAGCCACATGTAACCCATTGAATTAAAAGGAAGTGAAAAGATCATTTTTAAAAGGGTCCTGCACCAGGCAGCCATAACTGCTGTTGCGTCATATGGCAGTCTCAACATTCACAACCGACACTCAACCTCACCAACAATAGCCCGCATCAGCGGGCTTCATCGTTTATGGCCCCCGCGTGCGACTTTCTTTTTTGCATGCGGCGTAAAGCAGAATATAGAAAAAGGAAAAATCATGGTTGACACAGATCCACTATTTCTAACCACTGAAGAAGTAGCGCTATTGACAGGTCGAAAATTCAAATCAAAGCAGATTGAAGCCCTGCGCCAGATGCTCATTCCATTTCGCATCAATGCAAATGGAAGACCAATTGTTACAAGAGCAGCAATTGAAGGAAGACAACAAAAAGAAATCGCCACAACAAAAAAATGGCAACCCAGTGCACTACCACATTAATGAACAGGAAATACCATGGGGCGCAAACCAACAGTCAACCTGAATTTACCAAAGGGCATGCGGTCCCGCAAACAACGCAGCGGCCACATCTATTACTACTATGATCTAGGAGGAAAACCTAGAAAAGAATTACCGCTCGGGGACGATTACCCATTAGCCGTAAAAAAAATGGGCAGAGCTTGAAGTCGCAAAAATACCCACTAATGCAAAGCCAACATTAAAAGATGCAATTGAGAGGTACATGAAAGATGTACTCCCCATAAAAGGAGATAAAACACAACGTGAAAACCTGAGAGAGCTTGGCAGATTACAGGAATTTTTCTGCAATCCAACTCCTGCTCCACTAGATGAAATTGAGCCAATGCATATCAGAATGTATCTTGACATGCGAAAAAATGCTCCTGTCGCAGCAAACAGAGAAAAAGCCTTACTCAGCCACGTATGGAACAAAGCGCGTGAATGGGGTTATACATCAATGGCAAACCCATGCACAGGAATCAAGGGCTTTACTGAGGCAGGTCGAGACATCTACATTGAAGACAGCGTCTATCAAGCTGTTTACAGTGCTGGGGATGTAGCGCTGCGCGACGCAATGGATTTAGCATACCTGACTGGTCAACGGCCAGCTGACGTGCTGGCATTGACAGAGAGTGACATTAAAAATGGCGAAGTTTGCATTCAACAAAACAAAACCAGCAAAAAATTGCGCATCACAATACAGGGTGAATTAGCTACGCTTATTGACCGCATAACCAAAAGAAAATCAATCCTGCCACTAAAATCAATAAATCTGATCATTACTGAGAATGGATCAGGGCTAACAAGGGGTGCATTGCGAAGTCGATTCGACAAGGCAAGGGAGTTGGCCGCCAAGACGCATCCAGAGCTTGCCTCATCAATCACTGCATTTCAGTTTCGTGACCTTAGAGCAAAAGCGGGAACTGACAAGGCGGAATCTGCCGGAGATATTCGCCAAGCGCAGAAACAGCTTGGTCACAGCTCGGTAAAAATGACCGAGCAATACGTTCGTGACAGGAAGGGTGACAAGGTCGGACCAACACGATAATGCGGCAATTTTGCTCCGCAAAAGATTTTTTGCCCCAATAAAATCAATGCTTTTACAGGCATCAATAATTGATTTTGCGGAGCAAAAATCAAGGACAAAGCCGCATCAATGCTGGATTCTGCTGCTCACTTGTAATCAGTAGGTCATCCGTTCGATTCGGATAGTCGGCACCAATAGAATCAAGCGCTTAGGCCAGCCAATCACGGCTGGCCTTTTGCTTTTTAGACCGAGTTTTAGACAGTGCTTGTAACGTGGCGCGTCTTTTGTCCCTTTTTTGCGGGACATTTGGCATCGTGTAGGAACCGGCCAGTTCCAAGGTTTTGCGCTACCTTTGTCACATTTTTAGCCGCATGAATTCTCGTCCGGTTGGATGCTCATGACACCCGCCCGGACACTACCCTTCCTTATGCTTGGGCTGGCTCTGGCCAGCCCGGCTGGAAGGCCTCCAGCTCAGCGCGGCTCATGCCCGCGATTTGCTGCTCCATTGCCAGCCGGCGCTGATAGATCGCCGCGCCACGCGCGGTGATAGCCTGCCACAGAGATTGCAACTCCGGCAGTGTCATCGGCACGATCTTGCGGTCTGCTGTCACCCACTGCTCGCCCGGAATGGCTCCCGCAAGCAGTACGTCGCGGATGTCCTGCAATGCGGCCGAGCTGGTCAGCCAGCGTTAGCCAGCGTGTTCGATGCCGGCGGCGCGCTCGGCTTTTTCCCATGCGGGGAGCTGCTCCAATGCTCGGTCGCGCAGAGCGTCATTCGTAGACACGTCAGCCGGAAGCGGAGCATTCCCGGCCGCAACCCAGTCTTGATATGCCTGCCAGTCACGGTTGCCATCAGTAGCCGGGATAACAGCACCGTCATGAAGACGAATAACCCCATTTCCGCCTTTGATCTGCTGATACATAAGCACTCCTATATCTCGGCGTCAGCCGCCTAGGTTAATGAAAAAGCGTTCTGTGTAACCGGTGTCTGCCCGACATAATTCGGCGAGTTATGGAGTGTCAGCTCATTTGTGCTGCACATGATGCCGACGTAGGGCACGTAAGGGTTTGCAGCGGGCGTGGTTTTTGTAATCGTCGGAATGACCCGCTTCGTCGCTTTGAAATAGATCTGGTGCGACCAGTAGCAATAGGAATTTCCATTTGTGACTCCGCCTCCGATCTGTATCATCCAGTTCGCAATGCCGGTTTCGTAGTAGCGTTGGCACAATGACAACTCGAGTCCGGGCGGACGCTCTTCGTATCGAGTCGACACCGGAGATTTTTCGAGCTGTGGTCGAGATAAGGTTCCGCCAGTAAATCTGACGGTCGCACTAGCTCCGCCGGGCAGCACGATGGCCCCACCATTTGAAATGACCGTTCCGTTGATGTTCGCTGATGCCGTGCCCGTCCACGACAGGCAGTATGTTCCAGTGGAAATGCTGGCTCCCTCGACGACTTGCTCGACTCCCCCGGCAGGGGCCGTGACAGTGATTGTGCTGCCATCTGCCGTCCATGTAATGCGCTGCCCGCTGATCACGACTCGCCATCGATCAACCGTGTATTGATTTGCTGTGCTGGTCGGTGTTCCAGACACGTAGCCACGCTGATTGATGCTGAAATTGCTGTTGATCAGCAGGTTCTTGAAGCCGCCGAAAGTGAGCAGGTCATCCGCTCTGGCGAAATAACTGGCCGGATGCCCTTCCAGTTTTGCCGAGTCAACTGCCTGGGCGGTCTTGCCCAGAAACAGCCCCCGCAGCGCTGTCAGCACCTGGTCGGCCTTTGCTGCACTGGGCTCGATCCCGGCGGCCGTCAGCAGTGCAATCAGTTCGGACTGGTTGCCGCGCAGGGCGCCCTGCATGTTGTTGAGCCATTCGGCTGACACGATGGTGCCCAGCTCGCCGGTGGCCGGATTGCCGTCATGGAACAGGTTGTCGGCCGTGTTGACCGGCGGAATGACAGGGTTCATGCCGTTTCCTCGTAAGCGAAGTAAACAAAGGTGTGCGCGGGCTTGAGGTCACGCAGTACGGCTTCAATCACCGGGTCACTGAATGCGGTCAGCCGTTCGCTGGCCACTGACACACCGGCCCGGAACGGGTAAATCCGCACGCTGTCCGCGCCCCGGATGCGTACCAGCCACACCCACAGGATGTCAGGGGTCCAAAGGACGTCTTCGGCCCGGCTGATGCCGGCGCGGAAGGGTCCGGGCTCGTCGATGGCGATGCGGTAGCCCAACCCGGCAGCCAGCCGGGTGAAGTAAGGAATGCTCAGGCCACCGGTCTCGGCCAGCTTGGCCTGCACGGCTTGCAGGCGTTGTTGATAGGGGGCGCCGGCCGGTGGGGTGATGCCGCAGACGCGCTCCCAGTCCGGCAGCAGGTTTTCGGCAAAAAACGGCGTCACGCCGCCGGCTGCCCGGCGGGCGCTGGCCTCGGCCGTATCCAGTGCCCGGCCCTCGGCGGTCAGACCGGCGACCAGATGGCGGCCGTTCGGGTCGTAGCTGACCGGGGGTAGCAGGCGGGCCAGCAGTCCGGCATGCCCGCTCATGGCAGCTGCTCCACGGTCACGGCGCCGAGGCGGACCCACTCGACCATGCGGTCATCCACCACCGGCACCACATTGCCGGCCGGGGCGCTCATCTGCCGGTCCACGATGCCGGCAATGTTGGAGACCAGTGCTTCCAGCTGGCTTTTGACCGCTACTTCGCCGGGTGCGAGCAAGGCAAAGTAGCCTGCCAGTGCGGCCTGAATCTGGGCACGGGCGGCATCCAGCGTCAGGCCGTCCAGTTTGACCCGCACGGTGACGGCGGCCGGTTTTTCCGTGGCAGCCAGCACAAGGGAACTTTTGGCCGTGACCGGGCGCAGGTCGTCGATATGCGCCTGCGTGGCCTTGATCGTCTCCTGCGACGGCAGGCCGTCGGCCGACACGATCACCACATCGACGGTACCGAGCCCCCGGCGCAGCGGGTAGACAAAGGCTGCCGACACGCCGGGCACTTCCATGGCCCAGCGCCGGTAGTCGTAGCGGTTGCCGCCGGCAGGCGGGCGGCGGATCAGTTCCAGCAGGCGGGCCAGCAGCTCGCTGTCCGCCTCTTCGTTTACCCCTCCAGTCATGCTGACGAGGGTGGCCTGACCCAGTACCCCGGACGGGGGCGAGGCCAGCTCGACCAGCGCACCGGCTTCGGCATTGCCGGCAGTACCGGGCTGGTCGGCGACGGCAGCGACTTCCAGTGTGCCGGCCTCATTGACCTGCCCGCCCCCGAGGGTGCGCCAGGTGCGCTCGCCGAGCCTTGCCACCAGCCCGGCCGGGACGAAGCTACCGGCCGCACCTTGCAGACGCATGACGCCCTGGGCGGCGGTGGCCGGCTTGCGGCGCAGGCCGCGCAACAGGGCATGCAGCTCCAGGTATTCGCGGTCGGCGGTGTCGGGGAAAATCTGCCGCACGATCCACGCCTGATGCTGGTACAGCCCCTCGACGGCGCTGGCCACCGAGGTGGCGCGGACAAAATTGTCGCTGTCCGGGCCGGTATCGGCCTCGGGTAGCAGGTTGCGGATGTCGCGCAGCAGCGCGTCGCGGATGGCGGCAAAGGCCGGGATCGGGAAGGCCATCAGCCGCCCACCCTGACCGGATGCCGGAAATGGTCGACCTGACCGCTGGCATCCTCGACTTCGATCTGCAACCACAGCCAGCCCGGTTGCGGGCGCGATGTGGTGACGCCGATGCGGGTGGCGCGGCCGTCTTTCAGCAGCGGCGCCAGTGCCTGCTCGGTGTACTGGCGGGCCAGCAGGTCGATGCGGCTCAGGTCTTTGGCGCGGGCCAGCTCATGCAGACGCGGCCCCAGCGCCAGATCAGCCCACCAGCTGCCCAGCGGCGTATCCAGCCGCAAGTGGACGGCATTGGTCAGCGTGGCAATGCGCTGGCCGGTGTAGTCGCGGGTGAAGGGGTCGATAGAAGCGTCCATGTCACGGATGATCGGGGCATGGCGGGTGGAGGGGCGCGGTGAAGGGATTCAGTGATAACATCCGGGTCTTGGTAACATCTTGGATTGGCGATGAAAACACGTCTTTCGGACGACTTGGTCATCTTGTTTACCAAAGCAGCGATGGCACCATTGGACTGTGATGCTGAATTCGATGATTACGGAAATCGTTATAAATTTATAATCCATTGTAAACATCGCGAGATCAGGGCGAGCAATTTGCTCGCAAGGGAAATGCGGGACCCAAAAACATTAGTGGCCCGTCTGATTGCCGTTCGTAGCAAGCTGCTGGCTGAAGGCGAAAAGCTCAATGACTGGCAAGGTATTCCGCCCCAGGCGGATTGCTAGACAGGCTTGCTTGTCCGCCCTCCAGAATCCCCTTTGTGGAGGTGGCCAGTCAGGCTGATGTCCCCGGCGCTCACGTCCCCAGTCGCGTGCAGGCTGCCTTCGACCCGTGCACCGTCCCCGCCCGAAATCGCCATGCCGCCCGTGCCGGTCAGGGCGTCATTGACGGTGACTGCGCCGGTGAATTTCGCGGCCGGCGTGTCGAATTCCATCCCCTCTGAAGCGACCAGCCGGAAGGCTTTGGTCGTGCCGTCGATCCTGCCACCACGGCATGGCCTGCTCGGCCTCACGGACCTGCGGAGCCAGCCGGCGCAGGCGTTCGGACGGGCTTTCGGTTGAATGAAAGAGAGTCCACCAGCGCGACATGGAACGAACGGAAAAAGTCCGCTCCTGATTGCTGCGCGCATTGGCCACGTAGACCAGTTGCTGCAACGGGAATGGCAAGGCATTGTGTTTTGCCGCGTCGACGACATGCTGCCACGCAGCCTTTACGCCCATGACCCGGCTCAATTTCCGGACTTCGCCCACCAGGGCGCAGCGGGCTTCGGCGACAGCGCGTTGTTTGCTGGTCAGCCGCTCGACCGTGGTCAGCGTCAAGTTCAGTTGCTCCTCGCGCCGGGCAGAACGCCCCTTTCCTGGCAGAGTGATGCTGGCTGCCGACGATTCCAGCAGTTCCTGAGCCTGACGGCGGCGGATTTCGGCCTGGGCTTCTTGAGGGAGGCTGGTGATGGCGTATTCAAACCCTTTGCCCTTATTCTTTCGTTGCCATTGCCAACCATCACGCTCCGCACAAAGCCGGATTCCGCGTTCCGTTGCGGGCAGACCGGCAATCTTCATTGCAGCCAACTCGACCGCGCTGAAATGGGTCTTGTTGACAACAGTCATCGCTCGTCCCCCTGAAACAGGTCCAGTTCGGGTTGGCCCGTCTTGCGGACGTTCTCGCGGTGGTAGGCGAACTCGGACAGGGTCAGGTTCACGGCTGCAACGGTTTCATCCAGCGAACCATTGCCGGTGTAAAAACGGGACAGCAGAGCCATGGCTGTGCTGCGTTGGCCTGGGTATCTGCCAGCTCCGGTACACCGGCTTTCTTGCCGGAAGGGATGTCGATGACCACCCGGTTGCCGGGAGCCATGCACAGGTACTCGCTGACATGGGTGGCCCGGCACACTGCCGGATACGGTTCAGCGGCATGGATGATTCGGCACGCCAGCGGTACAGGGTCTTGAGGTCGACCCCCATCAGGTCGGCCAGTACCTTCATGGGACGGCGACTGTGTTCGGCCGCTTCGAAGTTCATCTCGATGGCTTCATCAAGCGAGCCCGGCAGGCGCTTTCTGTTTCGCATCTCGGTTTACCTCT
>NZ_AUHR01000018.1 GCF_000423285.1 Laribacter hongkongensis DSM 14985 | reverse complement strand
CGGATGGACAGGGTGTCCGGGCTGCCGCTGTGCTCAACCTCGTCGACGGTGTATACGCCCTTGTCCACCAGGGGCTGCCCCTTCCAGCCGATGGCCACACGCAGGCGGGCACCCCGGTTGGGGATGTCCAGCAGGCCGTCGCTGTCATCCAGTGACAGGTCCAGCATGTCGGCCTCGAGGCTGCGGTTGTCGGTCAGTGTGAGCGAGACCAGCCGGCCGGCAAACACCGGCGTCAGGTCGGTGCTGTTGCCGTCCTTGTCCTCGATGGTGATGCGGTAGTCCGGCTGCAATACCGGCTGGCCGTGCAGCGCCTGGCTGGCCAGCGTCTGCATGTCGAGGCCCGTCTGCGTGTTGAGCAGGGCATCGATCACGGCATGGCCTCCCATGCCATGTTCAGCAGCTGCTCTGAGAGATTGCCGAGCTTTGCCAACCGGTCGGCGGCATCGTCCTCGACCCGGGCCAGACTGACGGTGAACTCGATGCGGCGGGCGGCACCGTCCTGAAAGAACAGGGTCCGGCTGGTTTCCAGACCGGTAACGACAAACAGGCCGTGGACCTTGCCGTCTGCCCCGTCGATCAGCGGCCATGCCCTGGCCTGGTCCGCCATGCTGCGCAGCATGTCCAGCGACTTGTCTCCTCCGGTCAGCTCGGGCAGCAGCACGCCGGTCAGCGTGATGGTTTCATCGTCCGGCCCCGTGTACTGCCGGGCCGGTCGGCGGCCGACGCGGCTGGTGGTCGGGTACCGCCAGCCGAGCTTCTGCTTGAGGTCCTGATACGGCAGGGTGTCGAGGGTAAAGACGAACAGGCCCAGGGCCATCATGACGGGCATGATCATGCGCTTACTCCCGGTCCTTGAGGCTCGAGCGTCCGCGCGCGGCCTGTGCCCGTGCTGCCGCCTCGACCTCACGCCGTACCATGGCCGCCAGGGTGCGTTCGTCCATGCCTGGCGCGGCGTAGATGTTGAACACCTGCTGGACGATGGCGCCGCTGCCCGATGCTGCCGGTGCGGCCATGGCCACCGGTGGCCGGTTGTCGATGCGGATGGCGTCAGCCTGCGCCAGTCCACCGCCGACCAGCACCCCGGCGCCGATGGCGGTCAGCTTGCCGGCGAGGCTTTGCACGGCCCCCAGCGGGCCGGCCTGCCCTTGTTCCAGACCCTGAGCAAGGCCGGCCATGGTGAAGCCGCCCAAGGCAGCAAATACGCGACTTGGCGAGTGGATGCCGAGCTTCTGCTTGAACCAGCCTATCGTGGCTTCGCCGGCGTGGATGATCGCGTTTTTGACGTTGGCAAGGCCGCTGGTGATGCCATTGACGAGGCCGGCCATCAGGAATTCGCCAATCTGCGCAAACACGCGGCTGGGACTGTTGATTCCAAGGATATTCATGACGAGGCTGATGACACCGCTGATGATGCGCTTGAGGGTGCCGTAGAGCCCCATCGTCATCGCATTCAGACCGGCTTCCAGCCCTTGCAGGATAAAAATGCCAATCCCCCGCCAGTCGCCCTGGGTCCACATTTGCCGGAGGCGGCCCCAGTGGGTGATGAAGTGCGTGACGAAGCCGGCGAGGAACGTGGCAAGTGCAAAAAACGGGTTGGCTCGCAGCAGGGTGAAAAAGCCCTTCAGCAGACCGCCACAAAAACGGATGGCACTGCCCAGGCGGCCAAGGATGCCGATGCCGCTGGCGAGTTTGATACCGAGTGTGGACATGCTCAGCTTGACCAGTGCCATGGGGCCGATCACGGCAGCAAGCGCCATGGAAAGCCCGCCGATTGTCGTAACGATCACGGCTACGACAGCCAGCACCTTGATGAGCGTAGAGACCAGCTCCGGGTTGGCCTTGATCCAGTTCCCGGTTTTCCTGATCATGTCTGTCATTCCTTGGGTTACCGCACGCAGACCACTGTTGCCGCTGTCAAAAATCTCGATGCCGACGTCTTCCCATGCTGACTTGAGATTGCTGATGTCTCCGGTCAGGTTGTCCCCCATGGTTTTGGCTACCTTGGCCGCGGTACCGTTGGCTTGTTGCAACTGGCCAATCAGCGCTTGCAGCTCCCCGCTGCCTGCATTCTTGACCAGCACTTCCAGTCCGGCGAAAGCCTCTTCTCCGGCAATGGCCTTGAAGTAATCGGCACGAGCTGTATTGCCGAGTTTGCTGGTTTTCTGGTGTAACTCGCTCAGGATGTCGACTACCGGCCGCAGGTTGCCTTTTGCATCTTTACTCTTGATCCCCAGCTCTTTCATGGCCAGCGCTGCGGCTTTGGGAGGAGCGGCAAGCCTGCCGAGTATGGCCCGCATCGCCGTGCCGGCCATACTGCCCTGAATACCGGCATCCCCGAGCTTGCCTGCCATGGCCGAGGCCACCTCGATCTGCGTTCCCATGGCGGCTGCCACAGGCCCGACATATTTCATGGTCTCACCCAGCATGCGAAGGTCGGTGTTTGAACGGGTAAACGTGGCAGTCAGCACATCCCCTACACGGGTCATTTCTCCAGCCTTCAGGTTGAATCCGGTCAGGATGTTGGAACTGATATCTGAAACCTCGCCCAGTTCTTCCATGCCTGCTGCTTTGGCCACGTCCAGCATGCCCGGCATGGCTGCCCGGATAGCATCCGGCGTAAAACCGGCCATGGCCAGAAATCCTTGCCCCTGCCCGACCTGGTTGGCCGAGAACGAAGTACTGGCCCCCAGCTCACGGGCCTGTTGCCGTAGCTTATGCATGGCATCACCGTTTTTATCGAGTCTGGCCAATGCCTGCACTTTGGACATCTGGGTATCAAATTCGACACCGGGCTGGACCAGCCGCTGTCCTGCCAGCAGCATGCCCCCTCCTGCGGCACCGGTTGCCACACCGGCCCCGGCCACCTTGTCGCGTACGGCAAGGGTCTTGTCGTAGCGGCCTTTGGCGGCATGCAGCGCCTTTTGCCGGTCACTGACCCGCTTGAGCTGTTCGGACTGGCGGGCCAGTGCCTGGCTGGTGGTGTCGATCTGCCGGCCGAGGCGCTGTTCGTGGCTGGCCAGCTTGCTCACGCTCAGCCCCTGCGCTTCCAGTTCGGTCCGGTTGTGACGCAGGGTGGCCAGCTGCATCTTGTGCGCGGACGAGAGTTTGCTGACCGCGGCCTGGGCCGTGGCCAGCTTGCGGGTCATGCTGCTGGTGACCGTCCCGGCGCTGGCCATCTGCTGTTGCAGCCCGGCCAGAGTCTGGCGGGCAGCCTTGAGCTTGAGGGCGGTGTCCTTTGTTTCGCGGCTGAGATCACGGAAGGCGGTCAGGCGCTGCTGCTGGCCTTGCAGCTCCTTGAGTCCGGTCTGCGATGCGCGAACGGCCGCAGCCAGCCCCTTGCTGCCGGCCATGGCCTTTTTGAGCGGGCCGGTCAGTTTGTCGGTGGCGGCAAGGATGACTTCCAGCCGCAGGTTTTTGGACAGGGCCATTTACTCCACCTCGGTACGTACCCGTGCGCGTTCGCGCCATGCCGCCAGTTCGGACAGGGACATGCCGTCCATGTCGGACGGCCGCCAGTGAAACGTCACGGCCAGATCGGCCATGGCGTCTTCTACTCGCCCGGGGAGAGCGAGGCCCGCTCGGCTTTCTTCAGCAAAAAACCGGCGACCTCGCTGGCGAGTTCCGTGAGGTCAGCCAGATCCATGCTGCTGACTTCGTGCTCGGTCAGCGACGGGGTGCTGATGCGCGGGATGACCCGCACGAGGGTGGCGACGTCCATGCGGGCCAGATCGGAAATGGCGCAGCCGCGCAGTTCGCCGGCACCCGGCTTGCGCAGGGTCAGGCTGTCGATCAGGGTGTCACCGCGCTTGATCGGGGTGTCGAGAGTGAGGGTCTTGCTGGTCATGGCTGGACTCCTGGTTAGCGGCCGATGGCGGCGCGGTGGGCTGCGAGGCGATCGACACCGTTGACGGTGTAAATCTGGTTGAGGGTGTCGACCTCGAACAGGGTGCTGCCGTTGACGG
Organism: Laribacter hongkongensis DSM 14985; assembly: GCF_000423285.1. Classification (NCBI taxonomy): domain Bacteria; kingdom Pseudomonadati; phylum Pseudomonadota; class Betaproteobacteria; order Neisseriales; family Aquaspirillaceae; genus Laribacter; species Laribacter hongkongensis. Next base: position 49,492 of record NZ_AUHR01000018.1, on the reverse strand, counting down.
TCAGCTTGTAGTAGGCGATGTTGGTCTTGACCTTGAATTCGGTGTCGTCACCGGCCTTGGCGCTACCGGGATCGATTTCGACGTGGCGGCCACGGACGGTGATTTCCACGGCGTCGACTTCGCCGGTGTCCTCGCGCTGGTAGCTGCCCATGAAGCGCAGCAGGGTGCCGTCCATTTGCGTGATGCCGAAGTCCTTGAAGATGTCGTACATCAGTCCGCCGTAGCTGTGTTCCAGTTCGAGCTTTTCCAGACCGAGGTCGATGTCGACTTCGGCCACCATGCCGCCACCCCGATAGGCTTCGGTCTTGACCGCCAGTTTGGGCAGGGTCAGTTCGGTGGCTTCGCCAAGGAACTGGTCACCGTTATGGAACACGCTGAAGAATTTGAGCTTGCGTGGCAGTGCCATGAGTGGTCCCCCTTTACAGGCCGGTCTGGCCGGCGAAGTTCATCAGGTAGCGGTCGGTGATGCGCTGGCGGAAGGTCAGGTCCTCGAGCGGCGGGACCGGGGTGTAGTCGTAGTCGATGGTCAGCTTGCCGGCCTTGAGCGTGTCCTTGCTGTTGGCAGCGTCATCGATCCAGGCATTGAAGCCCATGAGGTAGCCGGCATTGACCCATGCACGGCCCTTGGCCAGCAGCCCTTCGACAATGTCGCGGGCCAGCGTCGGGTGCAGCGGCTTGTCGACTGCCCACATGTGCGCCTCTGCCATTGTGTCGGCGATGATCTGCGCGGTGCGGGTGTAATTCTCGAACTGGAACAGGGGGTCGTCAGAACAGGTGCGGCTGCCCCAGTAGCGGTAGCCATCGCACTGCACCAGCGTGGTGATGTCGTTTTTGTTGAGATAGCCGGCATCGGTGTCGGGGTCTTGCAGGTCCCACGTCACGTCACGGCTCATGCCCAGCACGCCGTTGACGCCGACGTTTGAGAGCGTCTTGTGCCAGCCGGTGTCCTGGTCGATCTTCGCGCGCAGACCGAGTGCCCTGGCCGTGGCAAAGGCGGTGGCTTCCTTGTTGGCAACCGTGTCCCAGCTGATGAAGTCCGGCCACATGACCATCGCCTCGCGCTGGCTGAAATTCTCGCGGTAGGCGACGGCCGCTTCCTTGTTGTCGCACTCGTAGGCCGACAGGTAGGCAAAGCCTCGCAGCTGCTGGGCAATGGCCGCGAGTTCGGTGGCCACCGGCAGGCTGTCGAGGCCGGGTACACCGAGGATGCGCGGTTTGACCTTCAGGGTGTTGTTGGCGGTCAGCAGTGCTTTCATGCCTGTCAGCCGCCCTTGGGCATTGGTGGTGCCGATAAGGTTGGACGTGGTGGCTTCGTCAGACTCGCCCTTGGCCACGCGCACGACCACCACGACGGGTTTGCACTGGTCGGCGATGGCATCCAGGCTGGCGGCCAGCGTGTCCTTGCTGCCGGCCTTGCCGATGGCGGCATCGATGTCGGTAATCAGGACCGGCTTGTCGAGGGGAAAAGTAACGGCGTCGGCATCGTCGGCCACTGCCACCAGTCCGATCACCGCCGAGCTGGCTGTGCGGATGGTGCGGGTGCCTTCGTTGATTTCGAGGACGCGGACGCCGTGGTGGTAATCGGACTGGGCCATACCAAACTCCGGAGATAACGTATCTCCGCAGATTGCCGCCAGCCCGCGCGCGGGTCATGCGCTTTGCGGCGGGGTGGTGGCTGGCCCGACTGAAACCCTTGAATGAGGGGTGTCATTCACGATCCGGATGACGATTTCCGGCGTGTTTGCGGCTATTGCCCGGCATGCCGGACGGCAGCGCTCCTGATAGGCTCCCGAACACAAGGCCCGGATCAGTGCCTCGGTCAGGATGTCCGGCGGCGTACTGGCGATGACATGATCCCAGTAGCGTTTTGCGGTGAGGTGGTCAAAGTCCCGGCGGATGAATCCCCCGATAGTCTGGACGATGCCGGTTATGGCTTGGTCTCTTTCTTCCCTGTTCATTCCGGAGTTCATGCTTATGCCCTCTTCAAACATTGAACGATTTGATGAAATCACCGCGCAATTGTTCAGCACCCTGTACCAGAACTTTCCTGTCCCTGTTTTTTTGGCGGCTGGAAATTTTGTTTCGCCTGCGACGCAGTACAGCAAAGTCAGGGGATATGACGTTGCCAGTGATGAAGCAGAGTTCTGGGCTGCCTGTGTGATCTGGCTACAAGAAGCTGGCTACATCCGGTATGAAAGCCACGAATCTTTAACAGCCAGCTTTTGGGAGGTCGTACTTTCACCCAAAGGGCTGGAAGTGCTGAAGTCCATCCCTGACAGCCTGAGCGGAAAAGACACCATCGGTGACCAACTGGTGGATGCCGCCAGAACCGGAGCAACCGATCTCCTGAAAGAAGGCGTTAAAACGGCATTGGCCAAAGGGGCCATGCTGATGGGAGCGGCATTCAGTTAACATGACGTTGCGCGATACACCACGCCCGGTGCATCGCGCTCTCCTCACATGGCCCGTTATCGGGCCATGTTCCATTTCATGGCGCCGGTTCTGGTGCTGGCCAGCCGGGCTGGAAAGCTTCCAGCTGCTCGCGGTCCATCCCGGCAATCTGTCGCTCCATTTCCAGCCGGTGCTGGTAGATGGCTGCCCCACGCGCCGTGATGGCCTGCCACAGCGATTGCAGGCCAACAAAAGTCATCGGCACGATCTGGCGGTCTGCCGTCACCCACTGCTCACCCGGCACCGCTCCGGCCAGCAACACGTCGCGGATGTCCTGCAATGCTGCCGATGTCGTCAGCCAGCGCTGGCCAGCGTGTTCGATTCCGGCTGCGCGCTCGGATTTTTCCCATGCCGGGAGATGGTCCAGCGCACGGTCGCGCAGGGCGTCGAGAGAAATGGTCGGCGGATCGGCGAGAACGGGATGGCCATGCTCATCTGCGGTGATAATCCTGCCGGCTGATTGGCCTGCCAACAGTGCGGCATGCTGTTCGGCGGTGATTTCGACTGCATCATCCGGAACGCCATTGCCATGGATTTCACGGGTGTAAAAGCCGCCGGCGAATCTTGAGTAAAACATGGAATCCCCTCAGTATCTCAGTATCCGAACGCAATCCAGCGGGTGTTTATGGTTCCGCTGCCGTTGTTGCAACTGGCTTGATAATTAGACACACCCGCGGGCCCGAACCCGTGAATGTTTATGTCAGCAAACATCGCGGTACCGACTGATGCCCATCCCTTTGAAACAACCCCAAGGCATGCGACGGGAAATACAATCGGAAAGGTGAATGACTGGGCAGTAGCGTTGTATGCAATACCTGAAATTGTTCCCCACTGTATGATCAATCCTCCGGGAAGCTTCTGGTATCCATTCCCGGCCAGAAGCTGGTTTGACCCGGTAAACGACGCCAGCTCGACTTTTTGCGCCCACAGCCGGGCAACTTCGGTCGCCAGTTGGGCGGCATCAGCAGACCCCGGATTTGTCACTGCGCCGAAAAGACGGCAGACCCATACGCCCGTTACATTAAGCGGGCGGGTTTCTGCTCCGCCAGTGGTTGATGTGTTTGTAGATCCAGAGCCGTAAGCAAGCGTTGTGCCGCTGGATGATGCAACCGGAAACTGTAGGTTTGAGTAAGGAATCGTGTGCGCATGACTCCGAATCTCATCTGGTTGCATCAGCCCCGGCGTTCCTGCCGACAGCACCCCGTCACCCCGGACAAACACCGCCCCTTTCGAGCCTGCCGACTTGCCGTTCCAGTCCGGCATGCGGAACGTGGTTGTACCGTTGCCATATGTCCATGCACCCCGCTTGAGCGGGTCAGCTTGCCATTCGGCTTCGGTCACGACTGGCACGGCCCCGGCCTGAATAGCGGCCCAAGCATCCGGATACAGCGCACGGCTCAGCTCTTGTCCGTCGAGCGGCGCATAGCCGGCCTGAATGTGGGTGCGGGATGGTGAGGTACGTGGCCACAGCAGCGGGTCGCCGCCGACTTTTGCCAGATCATCTGCCTTGGCAAAATAACTGGCCGGGTGACCCTCCAGTTTTGCCGAGTCTGCGGCCGTTTCGGTCTTGCCGAGCTTGCTGGCCAGTCCTTGCGTCAGGGCCTCGTCCGTCGCGTACTGCGGGTGCGGATCAGGTTGCTTCAGGTGGTCGCTGACGGCTTTGGCCACGGTTTCGGTGACATGCTGTTTTGTTGCCAGTACCACCGACGGGTCGATTTTCAGGGTGACGGCATCGGTCGAGCTGACGATCAGCACCATCCGGATGATCTGTGTACGTCCACTTCCTTCTGCGAGCACCGGCTTGTAGGACTCCGGGCAGTTGCCGACTGCGATCAGGTCGCCGTCCGCGTCAAAGGCTCCCACCTCCCTGATCCACCAGCCTCCCGCCTCTTCCGGAATCACCTGCTCGATGATGATCTGGTTCGCGTTGAGCGGATCGACCTTCAGTTCGTTGACAAGGCCGCGGCGGACTTCGTGCTTCAATGCGGTCTGGTCCGGCTCCGGCTGTGGTACCGAGCCGCCGCCGTCCCCGACGGCCAGATGGGTGATGGCCAGCCGGGTGCCGAGTGCGGTGGCCTTGGCCAGTTTGGCTTCCCCGATACGGGTCAGCAGGCAGTAATAGGTGGCAGGCATCAGGTGCTCTCCTGCAGTGAAAGGGTGAGGGTGTCGATCAGGTGGAGGCCGGCGCCGGCACCGGGTTGGCCGATGGTCGTGACGGCATCCGGCATGTAGGGATAAACGGTCGTGACGTCGCCACCGAAACCGGATGCCGCCACGTGGATGTTTCCGTGGCAGGCCAGGCTGACGGCCAGTCCGGTGAGGTGGCGCGATACCGGTCTGGCGTCATCGATCAGGCGTTCCAGCTCGCGGAAGGTGGCTTCGCTGATGCCGGCATCCTGCACGCCGATCTTGAGGCGGAAGGTGCCCCGGCGGCCCGGTGGCTGTTCCTGCCACCATTCGATCACCTCGATCAGGTAGCCGAACGGCTCGACCACCCGGCGCACGGCATCAATGGTGCCTTTGCGCTGGTGGACGGCGAAGGCATCGGCTACCACCTTGCGGCGGGTGGCCACGGGCCAGCGGCTGTCCCAGCGGTCCACCGACCACGCCCAGGCGAGGTACGGCAGCAGCGGTTCCGGGCAGCGGTCCGGACTCCACAGGTCGCGCAGCGGGACCGGCAGTACCATTGCGACCGCCAGCGTGCCGGCCACGGCATGTTCAAGGCGGCTGGCATTGGGGGGCAGCAGCGAGTCAGGCATCTTCCGTCCCCGTGCCCAGTTCGATGGCCGTGCAGTGCCCGGCCTGGTGGCGTTCCAGCCGCATGTCGGCAGCCGGCTGCCGCAGCTCGACCCGCTTCACACCCTCGACATGAAGGGCGGCAAACAGGGCCGAGCGGTCAATGTCCCGTCCGATGCGCCGCTGGCGGCGGGCGTAGGCTTCGGCCTGCTGGCGGGCAGCCTTGATGACCGGTTCGCTTTCCGGGCCGGATTCCAGCAGCAGGGTGGCGTCGATCCGGTAGTCCACGATGGTGGCACCCTGTACGGTCAGCCGGTCACCGATCGGGCGCACGGTCTCGGCACTGAGCGCCGTCCTGACGATCGCCAGCAGGTCCTCGCCGGCGGCACCGTTTCCGGCCTGGGCCAGTACGGTCACCACTACCTCGCACGGATCCGGGCTGTGTACGTCCACGTCGGCCACCCGGCCATCGGCCGACAAGGCATGCCAGACATAGGCTGCCCGTGGTCCGGCCACCGACAATCCCTCGAACGCCATCTGGGCACGGGTGCGCAGGCTGTCGTCGGTCTCCCGTGCTGGTGGTACCGGCGGCCAGGCGTCGGGCTTGCCCGGATCGATCAGCAGGCGTGCGACATTGACATTGGCAGCGAGCTGCTCAAGATCAGCGCCCCCGGCATATGGCAGCATCACGGCTCTGGCGGCTTCGTTGATGCGTTGGCGCAGCAGCAGTTCGCGGTAGGCGTTCTCCTCGAGCAGCTTGGTCAGCGGCTCGGATTCGAGCGAGAGCGTATTGGCCACGCTCTCGCGCATGTCCTCTGGCAGGCTGGCCAGCAGGGCAGCCTTGCGCCGGTCCAGCAGGGTTTCAAGGTCGACTGCTTCCACCACGTCCGGTGGCGGCAGCATCGACAGATCGATCAGGCTGCGGGTCACAGGGCGGTCCTCACGGTATCGGCGGTGCCGGCCAGCGGGCCGGTCAGGTACTCGACCGACAGGTCACAGGTCCAGCGGCCGTGCTGTTCGTCCTGGCTGAAGCTGACTGCCGTGATGCGGATGCGGGGTTCGTGCCGGGTCAGGGCCATGTGCGCGGCGGCCATCAGCTGCATGCGCAGGTGGGCATTGGCCGGCCAGTCGATCATCGAGGCCACGGCCGAGCCGTAGTCGCGGCGCGCAATGCGTGAACCGACCGGCGTCAGCAGTACGTCACGGACGGATTGCCGCACATGGTCGCGGTCGGTAACGGCCCGACCGGTGGCGGCGTGCATGCCTTGCCACTTCATGCGTTCGGCTTCCCGGTGGTGCCGCCCGAGTCGCCCGGATGAGTGTGATCGTCTACGCCAACGCCGTTGGATTCGATGCGGCCGGTATTGCTCAGGGTGCCGAGGTGCCGGATGTCGCCCTCGATGACGGTCTGCCCGCCCGCGCCGTTCTGACCGGACAGTCCGGCCATGTACGAGAGCAGCGATTTCACCAGCGCCTCGCCGTCCACCGTCAGGTTGCCCCTGATCTGCACGTCACCGGTGAACTCGGTCAGCGGGCAGTCAACGGTGCATTTGTCCGCTGCCTGCACCAGTGCAGTGTTGATGCCGGTGGCCGACAGGGCGCCGGCGGCATGGTTGTAGGTGAGGCGGGCACCGTCCGGCCAGACGCGCACGCACAGGTCAGGACTGCCGGATGGAGGGGGAAATGCGTCAGAGTAGAGCCCGGTCAGCACAAAGGCGGTGGTCAGCTCGCCGCTCGGGCACAGCAGGATGCACTGCTCGCCCGCGACCGGCGGGTCCCAGTCGCGGGTGGTGCCGGCGCGCGGCACCCAATAGCGCAGCCAGTCGGTCGTGTTGCCTCCGGTTTGTACGCGCACGCGCGGTGGTGCGTGCTGCACCCCGGTCACGGTGCCGTGGCGGATCAGGTTGGCCAGCCGGCGGTTGAGTTCTGCAATGTCCATGGCCGCAAGCGTGCCGGGCCTGCGTGCGCGGGTCAGCTGGTTTGCGGCGGGGTGATGGCTGGCCCGACTTGAAGGTCGGAAGGTTCAGGCAGGAATCACATGAGCATGACTTTTTTGTAACAAAAGGCCGGGCATAAACGTCAAATTGATAGACTCGGTTTTATACCTAATCCATAACCATCCGGTTCTTTTCATGAAAAAAAGCCTCATTCTTGCCCTTGCCGCCCTGCCTGCCAGTGCCTTTGCCTCAGAGGTGGAGATCTACGGCAAACTGACCGCTGCCGTCCAGAGTACCCGCAGCACCTATTCTGACGCCGATCCTGGCACTACCACCAAAGTGGACAGCTATGACTCCTATCTGGGCTTCCGGGGCACGGAAAATCTCGGTAACGGGCTGAAAGCCATCTGGCAGGTCGAACAGGCCATTGCGCTGGATGGCGATACACCAGCCGATGTCTGGACCATGTATCACATAAGGTCTGTCAATACGTTTGCCTCTCGCGATACTTTTGTCGGCCTGAGTGGCCCGTGGGGCACCCTCCAGGCAGGCTATCTGAGCAACTTCCAGAACAAGTATTCGCGGCTGAATCCGCAGAAGGCTACCGGCTGGATAGGGTTGTCACACATGGACAGCAGGTACCCATTCCAGACTGCCGCCAGCACCCAGACACGCATTGCCAATGCGCTGGCGTATACCTCACCGGAATGGAACGGCCTGACGGGGCGGGTCATGTATTCGGCAGCGGGTGAGAAGCACTCTGTCCATGGAGACCGTGAAAGCCTGTATGAGATCGGCCTGCGCTATGCCCGGGCCGGGTTCTACGGACAATATGCCTATACCCGCTCCAATAACGGCCTGCCTTTCCCGATACTTATGGGAGATGATCAGCCTTATACGACCAGGATTCACTATGCAGAGGCGGGTTACGAAGCCAATGGCTGGCTGGTCGCCCTGACGTATGTCACCCAGCGGCATGACGGTGATGCCTATACCGATCCGGGTTCGGGTTTTCTGAGCCGGGCCTCCGAGAACAGATCTCGGGCCATGGGGGTCAATCTGGCCTATACCCTCGGGCGCTGGACGCCGCATTTCCAGTATCAGCACGGCTGGGAGCCCACTCAGTGGATAGAGGGCAGCGGAAATAGCGACTTCTCAGGGCAGACTTTCAACCAGTATGTGCTGGGGGTGGACTATGCTCTCTCCAAACGCACCGAACTTCAGGCGGCCGCCGGCTATGTCAAGACCGGCAATGATCCGCGGGTAAACAAGCCTCACCTGAAAGGCCACACCCTGTCGCTGGGACTGAGTCACCGCTTCTGATACTCAGCCCGCATCCATCCGCACAAGGCAGCTTCGGCTGCCTTTTTGCATGAGGCCATCTACGGCGCCGGTTTACGCCCCGGCCAGATGCCTGAGCACCGCCGCCTCTATCCGTCCGATGTCTTCCTCTGTCAGCCCGAGCAGTTCGCGCGCCGGGTAGCGGGCGGTGAGGCCAGGCCGCACTTCGTCCTCTTCACCGAACTGGTGGACTTTCGCAATCCGGGCCACCGACGACACAAAGGCAAGGGCAACGGCTTCCGGCGTGGTCTCGAGCTGCAGGTAACGGGCCGTGCGCAGGCGGGTGAACATCTGCCGGCGCACCGGGGGGCGCTGCCGCAGCTGTGGTTTCCTCGGCGCAAAGCGGCTGCCGTCCGGATTCTGCTGCGCGGCGATGCGTTTCTGCTGTGACCGGCGCAGCTCGCGCCCGATTTCGCGGGCGAGCTGCCGGCGGGCCGCCGGGCCGGTCTGCTGCAACAGGCCGGCCAGCTCGCTTTCCAGTACCGCGAGGCTCATGCCGGCACCATCGGCCAGTCATCAGACGCGGCCGGCGGCACCGGCACCAGCTCGGGCGGGTGGCTCAGGATGCGGCGCTGCTGTTCCGGGTCGACCGTGACGATGACCCGTTCGCTCAGCTTGAGTTTGACCTGCAGGTCGACACAGCCGTGTTTGAGGATGTCGACGTCGAACCGCAGGCCGTCCTGCAGCCGCTCGCGGTTCTGCAGCAGCTCCGGCTGATGCTGTCGCAACCAGGTGAGCAGGGTCAGCATGACCGGGTCAGGGCTGCCGGTGTAGTCGGTGACCAGCACCACCAGCGTGTAGCGGTATTCCCACGACAGCGAGGCGCCGGCGGTGGCGGCGAGCTGGCCGGATTCCACGAACAGCTGCAACGCATCCGGCCGGTTGGCCAGTTCCGGCAGGGCGGCCTTGAGGGCGGCACGCAGGCGGGCGGGCTTATCCATGGCGCTCGGCCTCTTCCTGGCAATCCCGGCAGCGGCGGCAGCCCGGCACGATGCGCCGGCGGGCTTCAAGGATCGGCTCGCCGCAGTCCTCGCAGTGACTGAGGCCGGGGCCGGCCTGCTGGCGGGCGACGTGGCGGGCCAGTGCCTCGTCACGCTGCCGGGCCTCGAGTTGCTGGGCGCGGTCGTACAGGTCGGTCATCGGTTCAGCTCCTGCTGGCAGCGGTGGATCAGGTCGACCTGGGCCGCACAGGCATGCCAGGCCGCTTCGGTGCGGGCAAGTTCATTCAGCAGGTCGCGGTTCGTCTGCGGCCGGCTGTCCGGCAGCCGGCACGGCGTCACGCCCGGACAGCCACTGACGGTAATCACCGGCGCCGGCGAGGGCGGGACGCTCGAGCAGGCGCCCAAGGTCAGCAGGCAGGCGGGTATCAGCCCACGCACGCAGGTCGGCATGTTCATGTTCGAGGTCTTTCAGTCGGGCGGCCCGGCGGGCCGCAAGGGTTTCGGCGTGGGCCAGATCCACCTGCAATTGCCGGCGGGCCTCGTCGTGCTGGCGGATCTGGCCGGCCAGCCGGTCCCGGTCGGCTTGCAGGGTCCGGACATTGACCTGCAGGCTGCTGATCCGATCCTGCAGATCGTCCCGCTCGCGGGCGAGCCAGAACAGGCACACGGCCATCACGCCGTAGAGCAGCAGGGCGGGTATCACCCGGCTCATGCCGCCACCTCGCCGGCGGCGTAGCGGGCATGGGCGCGGGCCAGCTTCACGTCGTACAGGTTGTCCTGGTACGCCGGGCCGTTGTAGCGGCGGGCAAAAGCGGCCCACTGGTGGCCCTTGAGCGCCTTGAGCAGGGCCGGGTCCAGCCGGATGAAGCGCACGAAGGCATCCAGCTGCTGCGCGCTGCTTTCAGCCATCGCACCGGCAAAGCCGGCGGCCGACGGGTAGCCCAGTGCCTGCCAGTGAAAGCCCATGATCTGGAAGAGACCCCAGCTCGCCGCCTCGACGGCGCAGTCCGGATGCAGGCGGCCGGCATGCCGGTACCGGCTCCACTCGGCCGGGCCACCGGCATAGCCGCCCCGGCGGGTGCTGCACAGGTTCGGATAGCGGCTGGCCAGTGCCTCGGCATCCAGCCCGGCCGCCTTGGCCTGCCGGTAGAACACATGGCGCTCGAACAGGATGACCGGGTGGCCGGTCGCCTCGAAGCCGCTGCCCCGGCTCTCGACCTCGATCACCGCCTTGACGGCAGCCAGGTCCACGCCGAGCGCGTCGGCGGCGGCCTGCAGGTCGGCGTCATTCAGCCGGCGCGGGACCGGCAGGATGCCCTGCAGGGCCTCACGGGTGACCGGCCCGACCTTGCCGTCATCCAGCAGGCCGGCCTGGCGCTGGAAAGCGCGGACGGCGGCACGGGTTGCCTCTCCGAACCAGCCGTCCGGCTCCAGTGCGAAGCCCAGCCGGTTGAGTTGCTGCTGCAGCACGGTGACCGCACTGCCGGTACTGCCTTGCTTCAGGATTTGCATGATCCCCTCCGGTTGAAGAGTTGGCCCAGATTGCCGCGACGGACCGCCACGGCCACCAGCAGCACCCACAGCAGCAGGACCGAGCCGGCATCCACCTCGCGGATCTGGCCGGACAGGATGCGCACCGGCAGTGAAACGGCGGCACAGGCCGTCAGCCAGGCCAGCAGGCTGATCCACGGCCGGTGGCGGTGTTCATGGCGCCGGAACAGGGTCAGGCAGGCCGCCATCAGCAGGCCGGCAACGGCATGCAGGAAGAGCAGGACGGTGGTCATTGCCGGCCTCCCCGGATGCGGGCCAGCAGGCCCAGCGGATCGGCCGCCATGTCGATCAGCCATTGCAGCAGGCGCACGGCCAGTGCCGAGGCAAACAGCGCGCCGACGTGGTCGTTGACCGTGGCCGGCAGCAGGGTGTTCATCAGCGCCGCCACCGGCCCGGCGGCAAAGAGGCCGATCAGGAAGCTGGCAGCAAAGAAGCCCACCCGGCTCAGGCGGCCGGGGTCCCGGCTCGAGAGCACAAAGACCGTCGAGCCGGCAAAGGCACCCAGCACCACCGAGGCATCAATGCCCGGAAACAGGGTCAGGAGGGCGACGGCCAGCAGGCTGGCCGAAGCAGTTGAAGGGGTGATCGGTTCCAGCATGGTGTTTCAGTCCCAGAGTTGGATCAGGTGAAGGGCCGGCGGTGCCACCGGCGCGTCAGGCAGTTCGACCATGAGGCCGGCCGGCAGGACGGGGCCGTGGTCGGCCAGTCCCGGATTGAGGGCCAGCACCGCTTCGACCATGCCCTGCGTGCGGCCGGTATGCCGCCAGACCAGGGCGTCGACGGTGTCGTGCTGTTGCGTCATGACCTGCATCAGACCGCCACCACGACCCACGTCCCCCGGCGGCCCTTGATGCGGTTGATGGCGGCACGGGCATCCCGCATCAGGTCGTCGATGTCGGCTTCCATGGCGTCCGCCCGCTGCTGGCCGTCGCGCGTGGCATCAAAGTCGCGGTAGCGGCGGGTCAGCTCGCTCTTGGCGTGGCAGCCGACCGCCCGGCGGTAGTGGTAGAGGTGTTCGCACTCACCGTCGAGCAGCTCGCCCGGCACCTCGGCCAGCGTGGCGAATCCGTCCTGCTGCCGCTCTTGCCGCCAGCCGGCCAGCTCGCCATTGACGGTGCTGACCGCCTCGATCACGGCCAGCCGCAGCCGGGCCGTAGTGACGGTGCCGTCTATCCGCCATTCGGCCTGCACGTCAGCGAGATCGATGACGGGCCAGAAGGCGCTGCTGCTGACAGTGCCCGGCGACGGGTTTTCTGGTTCGTTGGCGGTGAATCCCATGAGGACATCCTGAGTGGTGGCGGTGGAGAGGGCGTGGCAGGCGGGCAATCCGCTGCCGGCCCCCTGCCGCCAGCTCGCGGGGTGCGAGAGGGTCAGCCGTCAGCGTCATCGTCCGCTGTGCTGACGGCCCGGGGACTGCCGGTCTGGCGGGCCAGCCGGTCCAGCTGCTTTTTGACGCCGGCGGCCGGGTTGAGCCGGGTGGCCTGCTGCAGGTAGCCGAGGGCAGCCGGCGGGTCGCTCTCCGTCAGCAAAAGGCCCAACTCTTTCAGGAGGCGCGAGCGGCTCTGGTCCGGCGTGTCGATGCCGGTCACGAGGGCCAGCGTGCGCCTGAGCAGGGCCGCGTCAAACGGCTGCCCGCCGTCCCGTGCACGCTTGGCCGCATCGGCCATTTCCTCGGTCAGCGTGGTGGCGGCATCCCGGTTGAAGCGTTTGGGCATCGCCAGCCGGTAGGCCAGCGCGTAGTCGCCGATGTCGAGCGCCCCGGCGTAGTCGCCGGCGTCGATGCGCCAGACCATGACGGTCATCAGCACGTCGTCCTGCGCCCCCTTGCCGTGGGCCAGCACGCCCTGCACCCACGGCAGGTACTCAGGCAGGATTTCGCGCTTGACCTCGGCCTTGCGCTCGTTCGACTGCACCTGCTTCAGGCGCCGGCTGTGCCGGGCCAGCATGGCCAGCATCAGTTCGTATTGCGACAGCCCTTCCAGTGACTGGCCCGGTCCGGCCGCTTCTGCGATCCGGGCCGCCGAGGCACGCTGGAAGTGGGCTCGGGCCGGGCTCGTCGTCATGCCGGCACCAGTTCGATGTTTTCGATCAGGCAACCGGCCTCGTAGCGCTCGACCACGTAGGCGTCGTTGCTCGATTCGTAGTTGGCGATCCGGTCGTAATCCGGCTCCTCGCGCACATGCCGGCGGCGGCCGCCTTCCTGCCAGTAGATCGACAGGTTCGACAGCGGCGTGACCAGCATGCTGCCGGCCTTCATGAACGGGGCCCGCACCGCCGGCAGGTTGCCGATGCGCTTCTGGCTGATCACCATGTCGGCCGCCAGCTGCTCGGTCGGCGGGTTGTCCTTGTTGATGATCGGGAAATACTTGTCGGCCAGCAGGCTGCGCCCGACGATCACCACGAGGTCCGGATGTTCGGCAAACGCCTCGTCGATCAGGTTTTCGACCGCATCGAACACCAGTGCGTCGAGGTTCCTGTAGCCTTCGGCCTCGGTAACGGCCGGCCCGATCTTCACCTTGCCGGAACTCTCGGCCACCTCGGACATGACCCGTTCCGGTGCATGCTCACGGTACTGCTGCAGCCAGCCCTTGTTGACGTCCTGCAGCAGCGGGTTGCTGTCCCGGTCGGTATCCTCGGCCACCGAAGTACCGTTGAAGCCGATCATGATGCGGTCCAGCGCCTGCTGCTTCAGGATGGCGTCGCGCAGGCGGGTCTGGAAGTCCGGGAACTTCGCCCACACGTCGAGCTGCTGGTACGGGATGGCGGTGTCGAAGTTGGTCTTGGCGCACTGGTACTTGTGCGAATCGAGGTCGGCCACCGACCGGGCCACACGCGGCTTGCCCGGCCCGGTTTGGGTGCGGCCGGCGATGGTGCCGGTGACGCCGAGGCCGATTTTTTCACCGGCCATTTCGGGCACACCGATCACGTTGATGCGCGACAGGAATTCGCTCGACTGCTGGATGCGGCTCTCCAGCGTCTGCTGGATGCTCGGGGCGACCGTGAAGGATTTTTCAGCGGACGGGACGCTGTTGAGTCGGGCCAGTTGGGTGACAAACTGGGTGTACTGCAGGCGGGTGTCATTGCGCATGGGGCGGGGTCCTCAGCAATCGGTTTCGGTCTTGCCGGCGCCGCCGGTGGCCGGCTGGCGGGTGAAGCCCGGCTGCGGCTGGCTGTCGAGCCTGGCCTTGAGGTCGGCCAGTTCGGCCGTCAGGGACTGCAGGCGGGCATCCAGCGCCTGTCCGCTGTGCCGCAAGGCACTGACCGCGCCCTGCAGGGTTGGTACGGCCTGCTGGCTTTCGGCCAGCGCCTCGATGGCCGCGGCATGGTCGGCAAAGCGGGCGTCGTCGGTCTTGCCCTTGCCGGCCAGCAGCGACTTGACCGTGGCAAACAATCCCTTTCCGGCATCGACCGGTGCAGCGGCCTCTACGAACTCCAGCTCGACCGGCACGGCGGCGGTAAAGAGGCTGCCGGGCTGGCTCTTGCGGCCGGCCAGCGGGTTGTGTTCGGCGCGGGCGCAGAACTGCAACATCTCGGTTCCGAGGCTCGCCGGGTCGTCGGTCACCGCCAGTCCGACCAGATAGGCCTCACCACTGTCGGCGAACTTCTCGACCACCTCGATGGAGCTGTAAATCTTCTGGCGGGCACGGGTCAGGGCCACCAGTTCGTCGGTCGGGTCGATGGTGGCAAAGAGGGCGAGCTTGCCGTCCTCGACCTCGCGGGCCTCCAGCGCGGTCACGTCGCCGTAGCGCCTGAACGGGCTGTCCGGCAGGATGCCTTTTATGTGGTCGATGTTGACGCGGGCACCGAAGACGGCCGGGTCGTAATTCCGGGCCATCTGCTCGATCCACTCACGCCTGATTTCTCGTCCGTCGGTGGTGGCCCCTTCTGTGGCCACCCGGAACGCCTTGCTTTTTTTAGCCATGCGGCCGGCTCCCTGTTCGTTTCGTGAAGCCATGTTGGCGCGCTGTCGCGCGGGGGGCACGGGGTTTGCGGCGGCCTGCGCCCTGGCCCGACCGGATGTCGGTGTGACCGCCTGCGCGAGCCGTCACCATCGCCGGCATGAGCATGCAAGACACCCCTTTCGACCCGCGTCACCAGGCCCGCGCCCTCTACTGGCAGGGCTGGCGGATCGCCCGCATTGCCGAAGAGCTTGGTATCCGGCCGGCCACTGTCCACAGCTGGAAGCGCCGCGAGGACTGGGACGCGGTCAGCCCGGTCGACCGGGTGAACGCCACCCTGGAAGCCCGCCTGCAGGTCCTGATCGGCAAGGACAAGAAGGAAGGTTGCGACTACAAGGAGATCGATCTCCTCGGCCGCCAGCTGGAACGGCTGGAGAAACTGCGCCACCGCCAGCGCGAGGGCGGGCGCCGCGAAGGCGGCCAGCGCCAGAAGAAGTCCGCCAGCAAGAACCTGCTGACTGACGAGCAGGTGGCCCGCCTGAAAGCAGCCTTCCGTGAACGCCTGTTCGGCTATCAGAAACACTGGCTGCGGGCCGGTCACCTCGCCCGCATCCGCAACATCCTCAAGAGCCGTCAGATCGGTGCCACGTACTACTTTGCGCTGGAAGCCCTGCTCGATGCGCTGGAGACCGGCCGCAACCAGATTTTCCTGTCCGCCAGCAAGCGCCAGGCGTTGCAGTTCCAGAGCTACCAGAAGGCCTTTGTCAGCGAGGTGTGCGACATCGAGCTGAAAGGCAGCGACAAGATCCTGTTCGGCAACGGCGCCGAGCTGATTTTCCTGGGGACCAGCAGCCGCACCGCCCAGTCGTACCACGGCAACCTCTACATGGACGAGTATTTCTGGACGCCGAAGTTCGCCGAGCTGCGCAAGGTCGCCGCCGGCATGGCCAGCCAGAAACGCTGGCGGCAGACCTACTTCAGCACCCCCTCGACCCTTGCCCACGAGGCGTATCCGTTCTGGTCCGGCAAGCGCTACAACGCCGGCCGCCCGGCCAGTGAACAGATCGCCTTCGACCTGAGCCACAAGGCCCTGGCCGGCGGACTGGACCAAGGGGACGGCCAGTGGCGGCAGATCGTCACCATCCACGACGCCCTTCGGCAGGGTTGTGACCTCTTCGACCTCGATGCCCTGCGGCTGGAGAACTCGCCTGACGAGTTCCGCCAGCTCTTCGAGTGCGAGTTCATCGACGACGGCAAGAGCGTGTTCCCGCTGTCGATGCTGCATCGCTGCATGGTCGATTCCATGGAGGCCTGGCCGGACTACAACCCGTTCACCCTGCGCCCGCTCGGTCACCGCGAGGTGTGGATCGGCTACGACCCGAGCGAGAGCGGCGACAGTGCGGCCATGGTGGTGGTCGCGCCGCCGGCCGTGCCGGACGGTCCGTTCCGCCTGCTCGAGTGCCGGCAGTTCCGTGGTCTCGACTACAGCGCCCAGGCGCAGGCGATCCGGGAGGCTACCGACCGCTACCGCGTCACCCACATCGCTATCGACCGCACCGGTCTCGGGTCGGCCGTGCACCAGCTGGTGACGCAGTTCTTCCCGGCCGCCATGGGCTACCAGTACTCGCTGGACCTCAAGACCCGCATGGTCCTCAAGGGGCTGGACGTGATCCGCCACGGCCGCCTGCAGTTCGATGCCGGCGCGAAGGAAATCGCCGCCAGCTTCATGGCCATCCACCGCAGTACCACCGGCAGCGGGCTGGTGACCTTTGTCGCCGACCGCTCCGAAGCCGTGAGCCATGCCGACATTGCCTGGGCCACGCTGCAGACCCTGTACAACGAGCCCCTCGAGGGGCGCAACGCCGGCAATGCCGGATTTGTGGAGATCTACTCATGACCCGACGCCGTCGCCGCCCCGCTGCAGACCATGCCGCCACTCCCGCCGCCCCTGCCGGTACCGGATGCATCACGTTCACCTTCGGCGATCCCGAATCGGTCCTCGACCGGCGCGAGATCCTCGACTACGCCGAATGCCTGACCAACGGCAAATGGTACGAACCGCCCCTGAGCTGGGACGGCCTGTCACGTTCCTGGCGGGCAGCGGTACACCACGCCTCGGCCATTGCCGTGAAGCGCAACCTGCTGGCCCGCACCTTTGTGCCGCACCCGCTCATGGACCGCGCTACCTTCGGCCGCTGGGTGCTGGACTACCTGATCTTCGGTAACGGCTACCTTGAGGCACCGCGCAGCCGGCTCGGCAGCCGGATGCCGGTCCGGCACGCGCTGGCCAAGTACGTCCGGCGCGGCATCGACATGGAATCCTTCTGGTGGGTGACCGGTTACGGGCAGGAGCAGGCGTTCCCGGCCGGCAGCGTGTTCCAGCTGATGGAGCCGGACATCCATCAGGAAGTGTACGGCCTGCCGGAGTACCTGGCAGCGCTGAACTCGGCCTGGCTCAACGAGTCGGCCACGCTGTTCCGCCGCCGCTACTACGCCAACGGCAGCCATGCCGGGTTCATCCTGTACCTGAGCGATCCGGCTGCAAAGGAAGAAGACGTCAACGCCATGCGCAAGGCGCTGCAGTCCAGCAAGGGGCTGGGCAACTTCAAGAACCTGTTCATGCACTCACCCAACGGCAAGAAGGATGGCCTGCAACTGATCCCGATCAGCGAGGTGGCGGCCAAGGATGAGTTCTTCAACATCAAGAACGTGACCCGCGACGACGTGCTGGCCGCGCACCGTGTCCCGCCCCAACTGATGGGCATCATCCCGACCAACACCGGCGGCTTCGGTGACGCCAGTACGGCCGCGCAGGTGTTCTACCGCAACGAGATCGAACCCCTGCAGTCCCGGCTGATGGAGCTGAACGACTGGCTGGGCATCGAGGTGGTGCGGTTCAGCCCGTACCTGCCCGAGGCCGCCGCGTAGTCCTCGGACTGCAGGGGCAAAAGCGGAAACGCCACTGTCCTGCCTTGATCTACTCCAGTCTGGCAATTCTGCTCGAGGCGGTTTCCATATGAGCACTCAAGGCATCAATGCATGGCAAGAATGCCGGTGAAAAGCCTCGCTCATTCCGTAAGCGCTCCAGATAGCGCCTTGCAACCTCATTGGCACGTATCCATGTTTCGGCTGGAATGTCCGGATGAAGAGTGGCTTCAGGCAGGGTGGATGGAATGCCTCCGCCTGACTTTGGGGCAAACCCCATCGGGAGCATGTCATAGGCAGGAGAGATGTCGTATGGTCGGCCATGCTCAGTAACGAAAGACAGGTTTCCGGTGTGCATGTCCGTATTGCCGATCAGCTTTCCGATGGCTTGCAGTAACGAGGCAACCGCTGCCGCTTCCCGGGTAATGCACTCCTTTTTTGCCAGCGCATTGGCAATAGTGGGCCATTCGGCAGCTCCTGCACCGACAAACTCGGCATCAAGTGCCTTCATGCTGATCAGTCCCTTGCGTCCTGAAACCCCGACGCGGTCGAAACGCTCTATTTCAAGAAAACGCTGAAATCCGGAGTCGACGATCCGTGTACGGACAGCCGGGATACCAGATTCATTGAGTGTTTCAAGAGCAAGATGCTCTGCAAGCAGAAGGTCACGCCATCTCCCGGTTACCGGATTGTGGTCATCCAAAGTGAACTTGACGATCACGTGCCGAGGCCCGTCCGGCGTCTGGACGTAAGAGACAAACTTCGGCTGTTCCCCTCCTGCCGATGATCCTGGTACTTCCCCGCGCGCAGCCTGTTCCGCGAGCCTGACATACTCGCTTGCCTTGTCATGCAGCTCTACAGGGTGGACTGGCGTGGAAGTCAAAAAAGCGTCCTTGGCATGATCCCCCAGTAACAGATTACCTGCTGCGTCTACCCCGTCCGCAAGTAATGCCCGAAGGGCGTGAGCATCACTCCATTCACTCAACTGACTTGGCAATCCAAGCTGCGTGGCCCGGAGAGAGGCATAGTTCCGTCCGAGGTAGCCCTGTGGACGCATGTCATCCAGCCACCATGGCAACGAATCACTGAACAGCGACTTGCCGTCACTCTGCACCATCACGAATCCTTCCGGCCGTACTGGAATCAAGATACCGAGTTGTCGGATGGTTCCTTCTGTTGAAACCCGGTACACCGGAACATTTCCCACACCTCTTCCTGCGTCACGCAGAGCGTACTGAATAGATGGTCCTGTCCCGATGCGCACGACCTCATCCCCCAGGGCATTGATGGCTCTTGAGATGGTCGGCTGGCTTAAGCCAAGGCTTTCCGCGAGTTGTCTTGCTGGACGGGGACCTCTTCCCAGCAGGATTCTGATCGGATCGGAGTGAGTGGTCACGGCTGTTGTCAGTTCTGTGAATAGCTTTGTGAATAGCTTTGTGAATAGATAAGTGAATAGGTAGTGTATGGCAGTCATGCCCGTTTGGGTAGGTCACTTTGGCACAGTGACACGGGCCTTTCCCTGGTGGCTTGCACGGTTCTGTACTTGCTTCCGTTTTTGTTTCTGCGCCTTGCCCGGACCCTGGCGCGCGCCCTCGTGACCCCGCCACGCCCCCGCAGTTCAGAGGGCAGTTTTTATGCAGGTGCAGGAGAAGCGGAAAGCCCCGCCAGTAGCGGGGCAGGGCAATGGATGATGATGGCGTGCAGTCATGCGGTTTTATGCGGGATGTTGCATATTTATGCACCATCCCGACTCTGCCATGCAGCCGAATAGCCTAGACGATTCCATATATATAAATAGTGGGGCATAGCTGACCCAAAAAAGACCCAAAACTTTTGAAATCCTTGCCTGCCGTGGACTCTCGAGTCCCTTCCTTCGCACCAGAATACAAGGGTCTGACGACCGAAAAGCCGTGAAATCAGGTGCTTGCCTTGTTTCACGGCTTTTTTGTTTGTCTGCTTTGTGTTGTTTCCGGACTCTGCTGCCCCAAAGCTGACCCGCCGAATGATCCGGAATCCGGCTGTATCGAAGGAGTATCTGCCAGAAATACTGGTCAGCTGATGGATGATTTGAATGCCTGTATGCATAAACAGTGTCAAATTCTGATCTGTTTGCGGTAGATGTTGATCTGGATGTCCAGAGAAGAGACTGCGTCTGTGGCAGCCTGCTGGACATGATGACCAAATGCCGGGGGGTGCAATGTCTCGACGCCAACTGATGCAGATGCTGTTTGACGAGTATGCCGAGCTTTATCTGGGACGGGATCCGAGGCTTCTGGAGCATTTCAGCCACGATTTCTCCGGTTATACCGGTTGCGGTGATTTCCTGGTCCAGGACGTGTCGCAGTGGCACGAGATTACCCGGCTGGATTTTTCCCAGGTGCCCGAGCCCATCCACTGGGAAATGCAGGACATTGCCTTCCAGGATCTGGCCGACACTGTTATCGCCGTCACCGCCTTCTTCCAAATCCATCTGCCAGTGCCGGATGCCATTCTGGCAAGCGAAACCGCGCGGCTGGTGCTGATCTTCCGGCAAGAAGCTGATGGCTGGAAGGTGGCGCACAGCGGCATTTCCCTGCCTTATCGCGTGGCAGCCCAGGTCGGCGAGGTCTACCCGCTGGAAGACCTGCACAATCGTAATCTCCGGCTGGAGGCATTAATCGAATCCCGTACGCGGGAACTGGAGGAGGCCAACCGGCGGCTGGAAAAGCTGAGCCGGATGGACGGGCTGACCGGCATTGCCAACCGGCGTACTTTTGACCTCACCCTCAAGCAGGAATGGCGGCGGGCGCAGCGCAGACAGAGACCGCTGTCGCTGGTCATGCTCGATGTCGACCACTTCAAGTCCTACAACGACGGCTACGGACACCTGGCTGGTGACGAGGTACTGATAACGCTGGCCCGGATCCTGGCGCAGCAGGCCCGCCGGGCTGGTGATCTGGCGGCCCGTTATGGCGGTGAAGAGTTTGTCCTGCTGCTGCCCGACTGCCTGGAGCCTGCCGCCCGGCAGGTGACGGAAAATGTCCGTACGGCGCTGCACGAACAGGTATTGCCGCACCATGGCAGTCCATGGGGCATCGTCACGGTCAGTCTGGGGGTTGCCGGTTGCGTGCCGCAGGCCGGGCAGACCAGTACTTCCCTCTTGCAAGCTGCTGATGCTGCGCTTTATCAGGCCAAGCAGGCCGGGCGTGACAGCATCCGGCAAGTGGCGGTGGGGGAGGGCTGAACAGCCCCGGCATCCTTGGGTGCCAACGCCCCGCAACGATGACGGCCGCGCATTTTTTGACGCGGCTTCGGCTTCGGTTACAATCGGCTACTTTGAATTTCCCACATGCCGCAGAGCCGCGTACCGCAAGGCGGACGGTTGTCGCCGGAGCCGCCGGTACGGTTGCTCTGTGCAAGCCTCCATTAGACTACCGTCACCGGTTCACGAATTTTAAGGAACAGACATGCAAGTTCAGCTGGAAACGCTCGGCAACCTCGAACGCCGCCTCGATATCGCACTGCCGCTTACCGACATCGACGCCGAGGTGCAAAAGCGTCTGGCCCGCGTGGCCCGCACGGCCAAGATCGCCGGCTTCCGCCCGGGCAAGGCCCCGCTGAAGATGGTCGAGCGCAACTACGGTGCTTCCGTGCGCGAAGACGTGCTGGGCGAACAGGTCCAGCTTGGTTTCTCCAAGGCTGTGGCCGAGCAGAAACTGCGCGTGGCCGGCTATCCGCGTTTCGAACCGGCTGCCGACAATGATCCGGCCGCTGGCGAATTCAAGTTCAGCGCCACTTTTGAAGTCTACCCCGAGCTGACCCTGGGCAGCCTTGACGGCAAGGAAGTCGAAAAGGCCGTGTGCGAAGTCACTGACGCCGAAATCGACAAGACCATCGACGTGCTGCGCAAGCAGCGCACCCGCTTCAACCGTGTCGAGCGCGCTGCTGCCGATACCGACCGCGTGATCATCGACTTTGCCGGCAAGATCGACGGCGAAGCTTTCGCTGGCGGTTCGAGCGAAAACTTCCCGTTCGTGCTGGGTCAGGGTCAGATGCTGCCGGAATTCGAAGCCGGCGTCATCGGCATGAAGGAAGGCGAATCCAAGGACGTGGAAGTCAGCTTCCCGGCTGATTACCACGGCAAGGACGTGGCCGGCAAAACCGCCGTGTTCACCATCACCGTCAAGAACGTGGCCGAAGCCATCCTGCCGGAAATCGATGCCGATTTTGCCAAGGCCCTGGGCATCACTGACGGCGACGTGAGCAAGCTGCGCGCCGAGATCGAAAAGAACGTCAAGCGCGAAATCGCCCGCCGTCTGGCTGCCCGCAACAAGGAAGCCGTCATGCAGGTGCTGATCGATGCCAACCCGCTGGAGCTGCCGCAGTCGCTGGTGATGATGGAAATCAGCCGCCTGATGCACCAGGCCAAGCAGGACCTGGCCCAGCGCGGCATGGACGTCAAGAGCCTGCCGGACCTGCCGGCCGACCTGTTCCGTGACCAGGCTGCCCGCCGTGTGGCCCTGGGCCTGATCCTGGCCGAACTCGTCAAGGCCAACGAACTCAAGGCCTCGCCGGAACAGATCAAGGCCCGCGTTGAAGAATGGGCCGACAGCTACGAGCATCCGGAAGAAGTGATCAAGTGGTACTACGAGAGCCCGGAACGCCTCGAAGGTCCGGAAAATCTGGTGCTGGAAGACAATGTGGTTGAATTTGTGCTGTCACAAGCCAAAGTTAACGAAAAGGCAGTGTCTTTCGATGAACTGATGGGGAACGCATAACATCATGCAAAACGTACGGGATTGGCAGTGGTCGCAACCGGCTCCGCAAGCGCTGGGCCTTGTGCCGATGGTGGTCGAGCAGAGCGGACGGGGCGAACGCGCCTACGACATCTACTCGCGGCTTCTCAAGGAGCGCATCGTGTTCATGGTCGGGCCGGTGACGGATGAGACCGCCAATCTCGTCGTGGCCCAGATGTTGTTCCTTGAGTCGGAAAACCCGGACAAGGACATCCATCTCTACATCAATTCGCCGGGCGGCTCGGTAACGGCCGGCCTGTCGATCTACGACACGATGAACTTCATCAAGCCCAGCGTGTCGACCCTGTGCATCGGCCAGGCGGCCAGCATGGGGGCTTTCCTGCTGTCGGCAGGGGCCAAGGGCAAACGTTTTGCCCTGCCCAATTCGCGCGTGATGATTCACCAGCCGCTGGGTGGCTTTCAGGGGCAGGCATCGGATTTCGAAATCCATGCCCGGGAAATCCTGACCCTCAAGCGCAAGCTCAACGAGTTGATGGCAGCACACTGCGGTCGTCCGCTGGAAGACCTTGAGCGCGATACCGACCGCGACAATTTCATGAATGCCGCGCAGGCGCTGGAGTACGGTCTGATCGACCAGGTGCTCGAAAACCGCGCGGCCGTGTGATTTTCCAATGTCCGAAAAACACGATACCTCCTCGCTGGCCTGCTCGTTCTGCGGACGCAAAAAGCAGGAGGTCCGGCACCTAATTGCCGGGCCTCAGGCATTTATCTGCGACGAGTGCGTGCGCGATTGCGAAAAACTGGTGGAAGACCTCGACGGGACGGAGCCGGCCGGTGCTGCACCGGCTGCTCCGAGCGAGCATCTGCCCAGTCCGCGGGAAATCCGCGAAGCGCTTGACCAATACGTGATCGGGCAGGAACAGGCCAAAAAGGCGCTATCGGTAGCGGTGTACAACCACTACAAGCGCCTGAACGCCAAATCCGACGACAAAAACGAAGTCGAGCTTTCCAAGAGCAACATCCTGCTGATCGGTCCGACCGGGTCCGGCAAGACCCTGCTGGCGCAGACGCTGGCACGGGTACTGGACGTGCCGTTTGCGATTGCCGATGCCACCACGCTGACCGAAGCGGGCTACGTTGGCGAAGATGTCGAGTCGATCATCACCAAGCTGCTGCAAAAATGCGATTACGACGCACAAAAAGCACAGCGTGGCATCATCTACATCGATGAAATCGACAAGATTTCCCGCAAGAGCGACAACCCGTCCATCACGCGCGACGTGTCGGGCGAGGGTGTGCAGCAGGCACTCCTGAAACTGGTTGAAGGGACTGTGGCCAATGTGCCGCCGCAGGGCGGACGCAAGAATCCCAATGCCGAATTCATCCAGGTCGATACCACCAACATCCTCTTCATCTGCGGCGGAGCGTTCGACGGACTGGAAAAAATCATCCGTCAGCGTACCGAAAAAGGCGGGATCGGCTTTGGTGCCGAAGTGGCATCGAAGAATGACCAGAAGGCCGTAGGCGAACTGCTGCGCGATACCGAACCGGAAGACCTGATCAAGTTCGGGCTGATTCCGGAGTTCATCGGTCGCCTGCCGGTCGTGGCACTGCTTGAGCCGCTGGACGAAGAAGCGCTGATGACCATCCTGACCGAACCGAAGAACGCGCTGGCCAAGCAGTACCGCAAGCTCTTCGAAATGGAAGGGGTAGAGCTCGACCTCAAGCCATCGGCCCTGCTGGCAATCGCCAAACAGGCACTGGCCCGTCGCACCGGTGCCCGCGGTCTGCGTTCCATTGTCGAGCGAGCCCTGCTGGATACCATGTACGAGCTGCCGTCACTTGAAAACGTCGCTACCGTAGTGGTTGACGAAAAAGTGATCGACAACGGCGAGGCACCGCGAATTACCTACCGCGAAACCAGCCAGAGCGCAGCCTGACGGCTCGGTCCTGCCTGGTCATGTCAAAAAGGGATGCATTTGCATCCCTTTTGTTTTTCCCTGTCCCGGATCAGATGAAATTGTCGTCTTGGCCGTCATCGAAATCGTCATCGTTACCGGTGTCCGGCACTGCCGTATCGTCATCCGGGACCGGCAGAAAGCCATCATCAGAAGCCGGGTTGTCGTTTCCCGGAACCTGGCTGTCATCCACAGGCAGCATGTCAGGGTCAAGGAAATTGTTTTCGGTAATGTTTTCCACGACTTCCGGTGTGCTGCCGTTACCGGACCAGCTGCTGCTGCCGTCCCGGTCAAACAGGCCGCCAACAGCATCGGCCAGCAGGCTGCCGGCAGCCACGCCGGCTGCAATGGTGCCTGCCGAGCGCAGAAAGCCGCCGAATGCTGACGGCTGATACTCGGGCGCTGGCGGTGGCGGGGGTATGTCGGGGCGGCTGCCGAACATGCGCCCCATCACACCCTGCTGCTGGTAACCCTGTAATTGCTGCTGCAAATCCGCCAGCTTGCGCTGCGCAGCTTCCAGCGTCATTTGCTGGATGATCTGTACCTGGGTCATGCGGTAAAGCGCATCGGGCTGGCTGCCGATCTGCTCCCGGATCAGGGTATCGGCATCAGCGTCCTTGTGGGACAGCGGATGGGCTGCCAGTTGTCCGGCAACCTGTTCGATCAGGCTGCGTTCCTGTGGGGTCATGTCATCTCCTGCCAAATCATGCTCAATCAGGCTGGCCGGTCGGCCATGTCCCTATCGAGTGTAGACAGCCGGCATCGTTTGGCCGGCAGGGCTGACAGGAGGAACCGGTTGCACCCGGTCCGGGTTGTTTTGCTGGCTGTCTGCCGGATTCCGGCTGGAGGTGGTTGCAACCGCAGCGGTGTATCTGGTCAGTGCGATCGTCCGGCTTATCGCTGTCCGGACGATCGTGCGCGGGCGGAAAAGATCCTCTGGCGGGCATGCTTGCCATGTCCGGGAGGTGTCGCGCAAAACGGATGCCCGGCAACCCCGGTTTGGTCATTCCGGCGCCTGCCCGCAGGCTTCGCGGATCACGGCCAGTTTGTCGGCAGGTTGCCAGCCCTCCGGCTTCAGTACCTTGCCGTCCTCACGGCGCAGGACACCTCCGGCCAGCTTGTCGAGATTGGCCCGGTGAATGGCATCAGCCATGGCGCTGACGGGCAGTCCTTGCGAAAGCAGCAGGCCGACGATGACGTTGATCAGGTCGCAGCCCTCGGCGCACAGTTCGGCCTGCGCTGCTGTCAGAGCCTGCGGGTCGGCCGGATTGACGGTTCGGTAGTGTGCCAGTGCCTCGGCCAGTTCAGCGGTTTCCTCTGCGATCATGGTTTCCCACATGGCGAGCTTGTGCGGGCGGAATACCGGGTGAACCGGCTGGACTTCGCCGGCCGCGGCCATGAAGGCGCGGCGGTCGGCGACAAAGCGGTCTTCGTTCATGCGCGCAGGCTGGCAAAGGCGTCGAAATAACCGGGGAAGGTTTTGGCCACGCAACGCGGGTCGTTGATGCGGACCGGAACGGCGAGGCTCGCCAGGCTGAAGCACATGGCCATGCGGTGGTCATCGTAGGTATCGATGGCGGCACCGGGTGTCAGTTGGTCTGGCGGAGTGATGCGGATGAAATCATGACCCGTTTCCACTAGGGCGCCCAGCTTGCCCAGCTCGGTGGCCATGGCGGCAATCCGGTCGGTTTCCTTGACGCGCCAGCTGGCGATGTTGGTGAGGGTGGTGGTGCCATTGGCAAACAGGGCGGCGACGGCCAGGGTCATGGCCGCATCCGGAATATGGTTGCAGTCGAGGGTGACGGCGCGCAGGCGTCCCGATGCCGGGGCTTGCGCCTCGATCCAGTCGTCCCCCATGTCGATGCCGGCTCCCATGGCCGCGAGGGCGTCGGCAAAGCGGATGTCACCCTGGATGCTGTTGCGTCCGACGCCGGTGACGCGCACCGGCCCGCCACCCAGTGCGCCTGCCGCAAGGAAATAGCTGGCGCTGGAAGCGTCACCTTCGACATGGATGGCCCCGGGGCTGCGGTAGTGGCTGCCGGCTTCTGCGGTGAAGCGGGAGTAGCCATCGCGCCCGACCGTGACGCCAAAGCGTTCGATCAGCCGCAGTGTCAGGTCAACATAGGGTTTGGAGATCAGTTCTCCTTCGACTTCGACCGTACCGCCACCGGCCAGCGGCAATGCCATCAGCAATGCTGACAGGAACTGGCTGGACACGTTGCCCTTGACCCGGGTGGTGCTGCCCGGCGTGACATGGCCCGGATGAATGTGCAGTGGCGGATAACCCGGTGTGCCTGCGTATTCGATGACGGCGCCCAGGCCTTGCAGGGCTTCGACCAGGTCGCCGATCGGACGTTCGTGCATGCGGGCGATGCCGTGCAGGTGATAGTCGCCGCCAGCCAGTGCCAGTGCGGCGGTCAGCGGCCGGAATGCGGTACCGGCATTGCCGAGGAAAAGGTCGGCCTGCCGGACCGGCCAGCGGCCGTCACAGCCTTCGATGCAGAAAGTCCGGCTGTGTGCCTGTTGCGCAAGGCGGATGCCCAGCTGTTGCAGGGCCTCCAGCATGCGGTCGGTATCGTCGGCCTCAAGCACGCCATGAACCTGGGTCTTGCCGGTGGCGAGGGCGGCGAGCAGCAGCATGCGGTTGGAAATGCTTTTGGAGCCGGGCAGGGCAACCGTGCCGCGCAGGGTGGCGCACGGGGCGAGATCGAGGAATTCCATGACGAATACAGGTTGAGGGCACAGGAGGGCGAAGCTAGCACAGCCTGCGGCGCCAGTGCGAGCCGGATTGTGTGGCATGTAAAGGTTCGCTAGGATGCCCGGTTTGCAGAAGAGCCGGATGATGTGTCCGGCTTTCGCTTTTCAATGGGTTGGACCGAACGTATGTTGATTCCTGTCATTACCGTGGATGGGCCGTCGGCCTCTGGCAAGGGAACCGTGGCCGGACGGGTGGCGCGGGAGCTGGGCTTTGCCTATCTGGATTCCGGTGCGCTGTACCGGGTGACGGCCCTGTTCGCCCGGCGCCAGGGCGTTGACCTCGACAACGAGGCCCGGCTGGCGCTGGCTGCCGTGCGTCTGCCGGTGGCGTTTCGTGACGAGCGGATCTGGCTGGAACAGGAAGATGTCACCGAAGCCATCCGGACCGAGGAAACCGGCATGGGCGCTTCCCGGATTGCTGCGCTGCCTGCCGTGCGCAGTGCGCTTTTGCAACGCCAGCGCGATTTCCGGCAGGCTCCGGGGCTGGTGACCGACGGGCGTGACATGGGGTCGGTGGTTTTTCCGGATGCCGCTCTCAAGGTGTTTCTGACCGCCAGTGCCGAAGAGCGGGCACAAAGACGCTATAAGCAGTTGATCGCAAAGGGGGAGTCTGCTAACCTCCCGCAGATTAAGCAGGACATTCTTGATCGTGATGCGCGCGATGCGTCGCGACCGGTTGCTCCGCTGAAACAGGAGCCCGACGCGAAACTGCTCGATACCACTTCCATGACGATCGACGAGGCTGTTGCCCGGATTGTCGGCTGGTATCGCGCCTTGTCGCTACGGGCCTGATTTTTTTGCCCGGCACCCGCCACGATGGCAGGGCTGCCTTTTTTCATCAACCTAACCCCGCGGGCCGTTCGCGACTCGCAACCGAGTCTGATCTCAATGACTAACACCATGGAAAGCTTTGCCTCCCTGTTCGAAGAAAGCCTGAGCCGTCAGGTCATGAAGGCAGGTGAAGTGATCACCGCCGAAGTTGTCGGCATCGACCCGAACTTCGTGATCGTCAACGCCGGTCTCAAGTCGGAATCCCTGATCCCGACCGAAGAATTCAAGAACGACAAGGGCGAACTCGAAGTCAGCATCGGCGACTTCGTGACCGTGGCACTCGAAAGCCTGGAAAACGGCTTCGGCGAAACCAAGCTGTCGCGCGACAAGGCCAAGCGCATGGCTGCCTGGCTGGAGCTGGAAGAAGCCCTAGAAGCCGGCAAGATCCTGTCCGGCGTCATCAGCGGCAAGGTCAAGGGCGGCCTGACCGTCATGGTCAACAGCATCCGCGCCTTCCTGCCGGGTTCGCTGGTTGACGTGCGTCCGGTCAAGGACACCACCCCGTTCGAAGGCAAGCAGATCGAATTCAAGGTCATCAAGCTCGACCGCAAGCGCAACAACGTCGTTGTGTCGCGCCGTGCCGTGCTGGAAGAAACCCTGGGTGAAGAGCGCAAGGCCCTGCTGGAAAGCCTCAAGGAAGGCGCCATCGTCAAGGGTATCGTCAAGAACATCACCGACTACGGTGCATTCGTTGACCTCGGCGGCATCGACGGCCTGCTGCACATCACCGACCTGGCATGGCGCCGCGTCAAGCACCCGAGCGAAGTGCTCGCCGTGGGTGACGAAGTCGAAGCCAAGGTCCTCAAGTTCGACCAGGAAAAGAACCGCGTCTCGCTGGGTCTCAAGCAGCTGGGCGAAGATCCGTGGGTGGGCCTGTCCCGCCGTTATCCGTCGGGCACCCGCCTGTTCGGCCGCGTGACCAACCTGACCGACTACGGTGCATTCGTCGAAATCGAACAGGGCATCGAAGGTCTGGTGCACGTGTCCGAAATGGACTGGACCAACAAGAACGTCCACCCGTCCAAGGTCGTGAGCCTGGGTGACGAAGTCGAAGTCATGATTCTCGAGATCGACGAAGACCGCCGCCGCATCTCCCTGGGCATGAAGCAGTGCATGCCGAACCCGTGGGACGACTTCTCGGCCAACTACAAGAAGGGCGACAAGATCCGCGGCGCCATCAAGTCGATCACCGACTTCGGCGTGTTCATCGGCCTGCCGGGCGGCATCGACGGTCTGGTTCACCTTTCCGACCTCTCCTGGAGCGTGGCTGGCGAAGAAGCCATCCGCAACTTCAAGAAGGGTGACGAAGTTGAAGCCATGGTCCTGTCGATCGACACCGACAAGGAACGCATCTCCATGGGCATCAAGCAGCTCGAAGGCGATCCGTTCAGCAACTTCCTGTCGGTCAACGACAAGAACAGTCTGGTGAAGGGCGTGATCAAGTCGGTGGACGCACGTGGTGCCGTCGTGATGCTCGAAGGCGACATCGAAGCCTACCTGCCGGCCTCCGAACTGGCCCGCGACCGCGTGGAAGACGCACGCAGTCTGCTGAAGGAAGGCGAAGAGATCGAAGCCCTGATCATCAACGTCGACCGCAAGTCGCGTTCGGTCAAGCTGTCGATCAAGGCGAAGGACGTGGCCGAAGAGCAGGGTGCCATCACCCGCTTCCAGGCTGAAGCCAATGCCAACACCGGCACCACCAACCTGGGCGCACTGCTCAAGGCCAAGCTGTCGGGCGGCAACGAGTAATTCGGGAGCGTATGACCAAGTCTGAGCTCATCGCCAGGCTCGCGGAACGCTACCCACATCTGGTCGCCAAAGATACCGAACTCGCCGTCAAGACCATCCTTGATGCCATGGCGGTGAGTTTGGCCAGCGGCCAGCGCATTGAGATCCGGGGCTTTGGCAGCTTCGATCTCAATTACCGTCCGCCGCGAACCGGGCGCAATCCCAAGTCAGGTAGCAGTGTGCACGTACCGGAAAAGTTCGTGCCGCATTTCAAGGCCGGCAAGGAACTGCGCGAACGCGTCGACACCAGTTCGATGCTTCAAGAAGCGTAAGACGGCATGGCTGTACAGAACGCCGCAGGAACACTCCTGCGGCGTTTTTGTTTGCCCGTCGCAGGGCGCTGCGCCGGACGGCGACTTCGTTTAAACTCGCAGCTTTCGCTCAGGTGGGGACGCTCATGCGCTATCTAGGCTGGCTCATCAAGTTTCTGGTATTCGTGCTGCTGCTGACGCTGGCCATGCAGAACAGCGCCGTGACGCAGTTCCATCTGTTCATGGGGCAGAGTGTCGAGGCGCCGCTGATCCTGATCCTGCTGGTATTTTTCGCCATCGGCGTGGCAACGGGCCTGTCGGCCGGTTTCTTCTATTCGCTTCGTCTGCGTCGCGAGCTGACTGCCCTGAAAAAAGAGCTGCGCGCGCGCCAGCAGGCGGCCTCCGGTGTGGTGCACGACCCCAGTGACGCACTGGCTGACTGACGCCCCCAGTCCCGACCGGGCCGCGCAAGCGGCCGTTTTTCCGTATCCCTTTGCATAGGTTGGTTTCGTGCTGGAATTTGAACTCTGGTGGCTTCTGGTCATCCCGCTGTTTTTCGGTCTGGGCTGGCTGGCGGCACGCATCGACATGCGGGCCGTCATCCTCAGTGCCCGCAAGCTGCCGACCGACTATTTCAAGGGCCTGTCCGCGCTGGTTGACGGTGACAGTGCCGAAGCCAGCCGGCGCCTGACCGAAGTCGCCCGCCAGGAACCGGATGTGCTGGAACTGCAGGTTTCGGTTGGCAAGCTCTATCGCCGGCGCGGTGAAAACGACCTTGCCATCCGTCTGCACCAGCAACTGCTGGCTAGCGCCGACCTGCCCGAGCAGCATCGTGACCTGATCCAGCTGGAACTTGCCGAGGACTTCCAGCGTGCCGGACTGGTCGACCGGGCTGAGGAAATCCTGCTGCCGCTGTCGCAACGGGCCGGCGTGGCCGACCGCGCCCGCTCGCGCCTGCTGGACCTTTTCCAGCAGGAACGTGACTGGGCGCGGGCCATCCAGATTGCCGGCGAGTTGCGCAACGACATCACCCACTACCAGCGCGAGCTGGCTCAGTTCCACTGCGAACTGGCCCAGACCGCCCTGATCAAGTCCGACCTGGCCTCGGCCGGTCAGGAAGTCGCAGCCGCGCTGGCGGCCAACCGCCGCTGCCCGCGGGCCTACCTGCTGCAAGGCGATGTGGCGCTGGCGAGTGGTGACACCCAGGCTGCGATTGCTGCCTGGCAAAGCCTCGAAATCCACCAGCCCGACTATCTCGCCCATGTGGCCGAGCGGCTGGTGGATGCTTACGAGCGTGAGCAGCGCCCGGCCGAGGTGGTCAAGCTGCTGCGCGGCTGGCTGGCTACCTATCCGCAGCTCGACATGGTCGATCTGGTGTATTCAAGCGTGGCGCAGTTGCAGGGTGACCAGGAAGGTCTGGCCTTCCTGCGTGACGCGGTGCATGGCGCACCGTCGCTGGCCGGTATGGCCAAGCTGATCGACGCCCAGTTCGCCACCCTGAATCCTGCCGCACGGCAGGATGCCGAGCTGGCCCGCGAACTGATGCTGAACCACGCCCGCCGCCTGCGGGTCTATCGCTGCCAGCATTGCAACTTCCGTTCCAAAACCTTTTTCTGGCGCTGCCCAGCGTGTGGTGAATGGGAAAGCTTTACCCCCAACCGCTCCGAGGCGCTCGCCGTCTGATTGAATCCGTCATGAATCCTTTTGCTCCCTCCGCGCCCTCGGGCGGCTGCCTGTCGCCCGTCATCGTGGCGCTTGATTTCCCGACCGACGCCGACACCCTGGAATTTGTAGCCCGGCTTGAACCGTCGCAGTGCCGGCTCAAGGTCGGCAAGGAACTCTTTACTGCTTCGGGGCGCAAGCTGGTCGACCAGCTGGTGGCCCGCGGCTTTGACGTGTTCCTGGACCTGAAATACCACGACATTCCCAACACCGTGGCCAGCGCCTGCCGGGTAGCCGCCGATCTGGGCGTGTGGATGGTGGACATGCACGCCTCGGGTGGCCGGCGCATGATGGAGGCCGCCCGCGAAGCCGTCGCCAACTGCTCGGTCCGTCCGCTGCTGATCGGTGTCACCGTGCTGACCAGCATGACCGACGAAGAGCTGGCCGAACTGGGGCTGCCCGCTGCCGCCGTGCAGGTGGAACGGCTGGCCCGTCTGGCGCAGTCCAGCGGGCTGGACGGCGTGGTGTGCTCAGCGCAGGAAGCTGCAGCACTCAAGAACCTGCTCGGCGCCTCTTTCAAGCTGGTGACACCGGGCATCCGGCTGGCTGACAGTGCGGCCGATGACCAGCGGCGGGTGATGACGCCCGCCGCCGCCATGGCGGCCGGCAGCGACTATCTGGTGATCGGCCGGCCGATCACCAAGGCTGCCGATCCGCTGGCGACCCTGACTGCCATCAATGCCGGACTGGCTGCACGTTAAGGCCCGATCATGACGAATACCGTCTTGCAGTCGGTCCGTGAGCGTCCCGACCTGTCTGACCGGCTGGCGCAAGCCAGGGTGCTGGTAGTCGGCGACGTGATGCTGGACCGCTACTGGTTTGGTGATTGCGAGCGCATCTCGCCGGAGGCACCGGTGCCGGTGGCCAAGATCAGCCGCATGGAAGAACGGGCCGGCGGAGCCGCTAACGTGGCGCGCAACATCGCCAGTCTGGGCGGACAGGCCACGCTGCTGTCCGTAGCCGGACAGGACGAGGCTGCCGATGCGCTGACACGTTTGCTGGAGGGGGATGGCGTCCGGGTTTCGCTCAAGCGGGACGCGGCCATTTCCACCACCATCAAGCTGCGGGTGGTCGCCCGCCAGCAGCAACTGATCCGGCTGGATTTCGAGGATCAACCCAGCCATGAAGTGCTGGCCGACAAGCTGGATGACTATCAGCGGCTGGTGGATGCGCACGACGTGGTCATCCTGTCCGACTACGGCAAGGGTGGCCTGACCCATGTGGCCCGCATGATCGAGCTGGCCCGCCAGGCCGGCAAGCCGGTGCTGGTCGACCCGAAAGGGGATGACTGGGACAAATACGCCAGAGCCAGCGTGATTACCCCCAACCGCAGCGAGCTGCGTGCGGTGACCGGCGCCTGGAAGGATGAGGCTGATCTGGTCCGGCGCGCTGCCGGTGTGCGGCAGGCGCTGGACATTGATGCCTTGCTGGTGACTCGCAGCGAGGACGGCATGAGCCTGTTTCGTGCCGGCGGCACCGAGCACGTACCGACCGTGGCGCGCGAGGTGTTCGATGTGTCGGGCGCCGGCGACACCGTGATCGGCACGCTGGGCCTGATGTGCGCGGCCGGCTTTGACCTGCCGGCAGCCA
Source organism: Laribacter hongkongensis DSM 14985 (assembly GCF_000423285.1). Classification (NCBI taxonomy): domain Bacteria; kingdom Pseudomonadati; phylum Pseudomonadota; class Betaproteobacteria; order Neisseriales; family Aquaspirillaceae; genus Laribacter; species Laribacter hongkongensis. The sequence goes on along the minus strand of NZ_AUHR01000018.1, from coordinate 16,078 downwards.
TGCAGGTTGCCAATGCGGCGGCCGGCATCGTGGTGGGCAAGCTGGGTACGGCAGTGGTGACTTTTACCGAACTCTTTGGCGAGCGGCGAGCCGCCTCGGGAGATGCAGCATGAGCAAATACATTGTGGTGACCGGTGCGTCCGGTTTTATCGGTTCCAACCTGGTCAAGGCGCTGAACAAGTGCGGCGAGAAGAACATCATCGCCGTGGATGACCTGACCGACGGGCCGAAATTCCGCAATCTGGTCGACTGCGACATTGCCCATTATGTCGACAAGGACCATTTCATCGAAATGCTGCTGGACGGCGTCTGGGATGGCGAAATCCGTGCCGTGCTGCACCAAGGGGCGTGTTCCGACACCATGGAGCACAACGGCAAGTTCATGATGGAGAACAACTACCAGTACTCCGTCAGCCTGCTCGAGTACTGCCAGCAGGATGCCATTCCCTTCCTGTATGCCTCCAGTGCTGCGGTGTATGGCGGCGGCTCGGTGTTCCGCGAAGAGCGCGGCCATGAGTCCCCGCTCAATGTCTACGGCTATTCCAAATTCCTGTTCGACCAGGTGGTGCGCCGCCGCATGGCGTCCGGCCTGACTGCCCAGGTGGCCGGCTTCCGCTATTTCAACGTCTACGGCCCGCGCGAGCAGCACAAGGGTCGCATGGCCTCGGTGGCGTTCCACCACTTCAACCAGTTCCGCGAGACCGGCAAGGTGCGCCTGTTCGGTCCGTACGACGGCTACGCTGCCGGCACCCAGAGCCGCGATTTCGTGTCGGTCGAGGACGTGGTCAAGGTCAACCTGTTTTTCCTCGGCCGTCCGGAGCTCTCGGGCATCTTCAACCTGGGCACCGGCCGGGCCGAACCGTTCAACAATGTTGCGGTGGCCGCCGTCAATGCCTGCCGCCAGCAGGCCGGCGAAGCGCCCCTGTCGCTGGAGCAGATGGTGGCAGACGGCATGGTCGAATACATCGATTTCCCCGATGCGCTCAAGGGCAAATACCAGAGCTACACTTGCGCCGACATCAGCCTGTTGCGCGAGGCCGGCTACGACGAGCCGTTCCTGACCGTCGCCGAGGGCGTGGCGCGCTACGCCGAAAAGGTCCTGTGATGGGTTACCGTGTCGTGCCGGTGACGGCGTTTGCCCAGAACTGCTCGATTGTCTGGTGCGATGCGACCCGGGAAGCCGCCGTGATTGATCCGGGCGGTGATGTCGACCATATCCTGTCGATCATCGACGAACTGGGTGTGTCGGTGCGTCAGGTGTTGTTGACGCATGGCCATCTTGATCATGTCGGCGGTGCCGCCAGTCTGGCGGCGCGTCTGGGGGTGCCGGTGGCGGGTCCGCACCAGGCCGATGACTACTGGCTCAAGGGATTGCCGCAGCAGTCGCAGATGTTCGGTTTCCCGCCAGCTGAGGTACTGGTGCCGGATCGCTGGCTCAAGGCCGGTGACTGCCTGAGCGTGGGGGAGTGCGAGCTGGAGGTGCTGCATTGTCCGGGGCATACGCCGGGACATGTGGTGTTCGTTGATCGCCAGGCCGGGCTGGCCTGGGTCGGGGATGTACTGTTTGCCGGTTCGATCGGGCGCACCGATTTCCCCGGTGGCAACCATGCTGAACTGATTCGCTCGATCCGCGAAACCCTGTTCGCGCTGGGCGACGATGTACGCTTCATTCCTGGTCACGGGCCGGAATCCACGCTGGGTGAGGAGCGTCGCTACAATCCGTTTGTAGCTGATCCACGCTTTGGATGACGACCGGTTTGATCCGGTAAAAAAGCCGATGCAGTTGCATCGGCTTTTTTGTTGGCCGGGCCGTATTCAGCTGCCGACGATCAGCACCTTGTGACCGGGTTGCAGGCGTTGCAGCTGGCGGGCGTCATTCCAGCGGGCAAGGTCGCGGTAGGCGACGCCGAACTTGCGGGCGATGCTGTAGGCGGTATCGCCGGTCTGCACGACGTACTGCTGGCTGCCGGCATCCTGCGATACGCGGATGATGCCGTTACCGGCCGGGCGGGTGTCATCCATGGCTTGCGCGGCAGATACCGTGGCGATCATGGACGGAGCCACGGGCGGTATTGCTGCCGGCTGGGCGGCTGCCACCTTGAGCGGCTGGCCGGTACGTACCGTGTTGCTGTCAAGGCTGTTCAGGGCGCGCAGCTCGTCCGGCTTCATGTTGTGGCGCTGGGCAATGCTGTACAGGGTGTCCCCCCGGGCGACGATATACCGGGCCTCGTGCATCTGGCTGGCTGGCTTGGCTGTGGCGATGCCACGAGGTGATGACGTACCCGAAACCTCGGCCGGTGCCACGGCTTCTGCGACCGTCTGGCGGGTGGATACCGAGGGTGTATCCGTAGTGGCGGAGGCGATATCGGCAAACGGCGTGCCGGTAGCCGCCACGGTCTTGGGTGATGCAATCACCGGCTTCTGTGCGTCGGCAGTGGCAATGTCGGCAAACGGTGTGGCTGTCTTGTCTGTGGCCGCAGTCTTGAGCGGAGCTGCCGGCGATTCTGTCGGGCTGGACATGGCCAGCCTGACCGGCTGCGTTGCTGCCTGGGCAACCTGCGGCGCGTCATCCGGTGTGGTTGTCTGGACGGAGCCGGCTGCCACCAGCAGCGGTTGGCCAGCCCGGATGCTGCTGATACGGTTGACCTGCTTGAGTTCGCGCTCGCTCATGTTGTAGCGCGTGGCGAGGTCAGCCAAGGTTTCGTCTTCCTGCACCACGACTGCTTGCCAGCGGGTCAGGGATTCCTGATGGGCCGCCAGATTGCGTTCGAAATGGTCAATCTGCTGTGCCGGCACCAGAAGCTGGCGACCGGATTTGTAGGCCAGCAGCGGGCGGTTGTAGCCCGGGTTCAGCTGGCGCAGGTCTTCTTGGGCAATGCCGGCCAGCCGGGCTGCAACATCCAGGTCCATGTGACGGCTGGTGGTGACGGCGACAAAGTAGGGCCGGTTGGGGAGCTTGCCCATCTGCACGCCAAAACGGCCGGGCTCGCGCAGGACGTTGCGCACGGCCAGCAGCTTGGGAACGTATTGCCGGGTTTCATTGGGCAGGCGCAGGTTTTCAAAGTCGGTCGGCAGGCCCCGGGCGCGGTTGCGTTCGATGGCACGGCTGACATTGCCCTCGCCCCAGTTGTAGGCGGCCAGTGCCAGTGACCAGTCACCGAAGAGCCCGTAGAGGTTTTCCAGGTAATCAAGGGCAGCACGGGTGGCGGCAGTGACATCGCGACGGCCGTCGTACCACCAGGTCTGCTCCAGGCCGTACTGGCGACCGGTAGCGGGCATGAACTGCCACAGGCCGGCAGCACCGACCGGTGATTCGGCGGTGGCGACAAAAGCGCTTTCCACCATGGGCAAGAGGGCGATTTCGGTGGGCATGCCACGCCGTTCCACTTCGTTGATGATGTGGAACAGGTATTTGTTGCCGCGGTTGAAGGTGCGCTCGAATCCGGCCGGGTTGGCAGCGTAGGTGCGCTCGAAGCGGCGGACCAGTTCGCTGTTCACCTCATCAAACTGGAACCCGTCACGGATGCGTTGCAGGACGTCGTCGCCGTTGCGCAGCAGGATGTTGTTCTGCCGCATCATGGCAAAACCCGCTGAAGATTCCGGATCGGTGCGGCCGAAAAAATCGGCATGGGCGGGAAGGGAAATCGATCCGGACAAAGCCAGTGCAAACGCCAGTTTGACAGGGGTTTTCATGATGGGGCGGGCAGAGGGCAAAAAATTGCGTTGATGCTATGGCGAGCCTTGCCCGAGCGTCAAGTCGAAATGCCAATGATTTCAGATGTTTTACTGCGGTATTTTTGCTGGCCGGACGAATGGAATCCTCTTTTTCCACAAGGTGATACGTGAATATACGTAACGAAAGGGTGGTTTAGCGGCAAACAGACATTTTTATGCTGACGGGAAGTTGTTTTTCCAGTTGCGCAGGGCGGCAAACAGGCCGACATCGTCAGCGACAGGGGGCGGGCCGGCATGACGGATGACCGCTTGCCGTACGACCGGCTGGCGGATGCGCAAAAACGGGTTGGTCAGGCGCTCTTCCGACAGGAGAGCCGGCAGGCTGGGCTTGCCGTCCTGCCTGATCTGCCGGGTCCGTTGCTGGCGTGCCGTGATGTCCGGGTTGCCGGGTTCGACGGCATTGGCGAAGGCCAGGTTGGCTTCGGTGTATTCGTGGGCACAGGCAATCCGGGTATCGTCAGGCAGGGTGGCCAGCCGGTCCAGCGAAGCCAGCATCTGGGTGGCCGTGCCCTCGAACAGGCGGCCGCAGCCACCGGCGAACAGGGTGTCGCCGGAAAGCAGCCAACCCGGCGTGTAGTAGCACAGGTGGTCCAGCGTATGCCCTGGCGTGGCCATGGCTTCAAATGCCGGGAAGCCGATCGCCGGCACAAAGCGGGCATGATCGTCCACCGGGTGGGTGACTGCGGACAAGGTGCGCGGACCGAATACCGGTACGTGGGGTGCGCTGGCTGTCAGCGCCGACACGCCACCGGTATGGTCGGCATGATGATGGGTCAACAGGATGGCGGCCAGTTGCAGGCCGTTGTCGCGCAAGGCATGCAGGACGGGCTCCGCTTCGCCCGGATCGACCACGACGGCCTGGCGGCCAAGGCTGATCAGCCAGATGTAGTTGTCGCGCAGTGCGGGCAGCGGTCGGATGGTCAGGTCGGGCATGGCATGTCGGTCACGGGCAGGAGGAACTGGGCTGAAGCCTAGCAGAGATGCGCCGGGCCGGGCGGACCGGAAGGACCGGGCTTTTCGGATACAATGAACCCTGACTCCCGCCAGCCCGATAAAGAACCGCATTCCATCATGAATCACGCCTCGTCCTCATCCGGTGGCGCTTCGCCGCTGGCGCTGAGCCAGTGGCTGGCATCCCCGCTCGGTCGCTACGTGCTGGCGCGCGAGCAGGCGTTTTACGACAAGGCGGTGGCCGACTGTTTCGGCTACCGGGCCGTCCAGCTTGGCTGGACCGGAGTGCCGCTGATGCGCTGCAACCGGATTCCGTGGCAATGCCTGGTCGGCCAGACCGGCCTGGCCGGTGTGCAGGCCTTGCCCTACCAGCTGCCGTTTGCCACGCGCAGCCTTGACCTGCTCCTGATGCCGCACACGCTGGATTTCAGCGCGCATCCCCGGGAAACCCTGCGTGAGGCCGAACGCGTGCTGGCACCGGAAGGCCGGCTGGTGCTGACCGGATTCAACCCGGTTTCGCTTTTCGGTCTGCGACGGGTCTGGAGCCGGCAGCAGGCACCGTGGAATGCCCATTTCCTCAGCCTGCGCCGTCTCAAGGACTGGCTGGAGTTGCTGGATTTCGACCTCGCCAGTGGTGCCTTCCTGTGTTACGCCCCGCCCACCGGCAGTGAAGAATGGCGCAGCCGCTTCCGCTTCATGGAGTCGGCCGGCGACCGCTGGTGGCCGGCTGCCAGCGGCGTCTATGCCTTACATGCCATCAAACGGGTGCGCGGCATGCGGCTGATCCGGCCCGGCTGGTCGCTGCGCCGCCCTATCATCGCCGTCCCGCAACCCGAACAACCCGCCGTCACCTCGCGTGAGGGCCAGCAGAATGAACCAAAAGCCTGACACTATGGTCGAGATCTATACCGACGGCGCCTGCAAGGGCAACCCCGGCCCCGGTGGCTGGGGTGCCTTGCTGCGCTGTCAGGGGCAGGAAAAAGAACTGTTCGGCGGCGCGCCGGACACCACCAACAACCGCATGGAACTGCAAGCCGTGATCGAAGCGCTGCGCTGCCTCAAGCGTCCGTGCGACATCGACATCTACACCGACTCGCAGTACGTGCAAAAAGGCATCAGCGAGTGGATCACAGGCTGGAAAGCCCGCGGCTGGCGCACGGCCAGCAAGGCCCCGGTCAAGAATGCCGACCTGTGGCAGATGCTGGATGCCGAAGTGGCCCGTCACCGCATCCAGTGGCACTGGGTCAAGGGCCATGCCGGGCACGAATTCAACGAACGGGCCGACGAGCTGGCCAACCGCGGCGTCGATCTGGTCCGTTAACCCTTTTTTAGCGCAGGCCCCGGGCCTGCCGTTTTACTGAAGCATATGCGTCAAATCATCCTTGATACCGAAACCACCGGGCTGGACCCGCAGTCGCACCGGCTGATCGAAGTCGCCGGTCTGGAAATGGTCAACCGCAAGCTGACCGGGCGACACCTGCACCTGTACATCCACCCGCAACGCGACATTGATCCCGATGCCCAGCGCGTGCACGGCATCAGTCTTGACATGCTCGAAGGCAAGCCGGTGTTCAAGGCCGTTGCCGGCGAGATCGCCGATTTTCTGCGCGATGCCGAGCTGATCATCCACAATGCCGCGTTTGACATCGGCTTTCTCAACGCCGAATTTGCCCGGGTTGGCTTGCCCGCCACCCAGAAAGTCGCCGGCAATGTCATCGACACGCTGGCGATGGCGCGGGAGATTTTTCCCGGCAAGCGCAACAACCTTGATGCCCTGTGCGACCGCTTTGACATCGACCGCAGCAACCGTACCCTGCACGGCGCCCTGATCGACTGCGAACTGCTGGCCGATGTCTACCTGGCCATGACCCGCGGACAGGAAAGCCTGGAAATGGCCATCGAGCCGGACCAGGGTGAAGGCGGGACACTCCGGCTGGGCAACCGCAAGCCGCTAGTGGTCCAGAAAGCCAGCGAGGCCGAATGTGCCGTCCACAGCCGTTATCTCGAACTGCTGGACAAAAAGGCCGGCGGGCCATGCGTGTGGCGTGACTACGAACCGTTGCCGCCGGCTGCCGGGACAGAGGCATGAGCCGCTGTCTGGCACTGGTGCCCGCGGCTGGTGGCGGCAGCCGCATGGGAGCCGACCGGCCCAAGCAGTATCTTGACCTTGCTGGCGCCCCCCTGCTGGCCCATACCCTGCGCCGCCTGCTGGCCGAGCCGCGTCTGGCCCGGGTGCTGGTGGTGCTGGCCCCGGACGATGTCTGGTTTGACCGCTTTGACTGGCCGCGGGACGTACGGCTGGAAATCCTGCGGGTCGGCGGGGCGACACGGGCCGAAAGCGTACGCAACGGCCTGCTGCATGCCGGTGCGGCAGCGGATGACTGGGTGCTGGTGCACGATGCTGCCCGCTGTTGCCTGCCGCCCGATGCGCTGGACCGGCTGATCGACACGTTGCAGGCCGACCCGGTCGGCGGGCTGCTGGCTCTGCCGGTGGCCGATACGCTGAAGCGGGAAACGTCCGGGCAACGGGTGGCGCAGACGGTGTCGCGCGAAGGATTGTGGCTGGCGCAGACCCCGCAGATGTTCCGGGCCGGCATGCTGGCGCTGGCGCTGGACCGTCCGCTGGACCGGGCGGTCACCGATGAGGCCAGCGCCATCGAACGTCTGGGCCTGGTGCCGCGCCTGGTGACGGGGGATGCGCTGAATTTCAAGGTGACCTGGCCTCACGATCTGGTGCTGGCACGGGCCGTGCTCGGTCTGGACAACGCCGGGAAATAACAAGGAGAACAAGGGATGAATCTGCGAATCGGGCAGGGATGGGACGTGCACCGGCTGGTGGAGGGGCGGCCTCTGGTACTGGGCGGGGTGACGATCCCGTTTGACAAGGGGCTGGACGGGCATTCGGATGCTGATGCGCTGTGCCACGCCATTACCGACGCACTGTTTGGCGCAGCAGCGCTGGGCGACATTGGCCGGCACTTTCCTGACACTGACCTAGAGTTCAAGGGAGCAGACAGCCGTGTGCTGCTGCGGGAAGCGGTGCGCCGGGTGCGGGAAGCCGGTTTTGACATCGTGAACGTCGACAGCACGGTGATTGCCCAGGCGCCCAGGCTGGCACCGTACGTCGAAGCCATGCGCAGTCATCTGGCGGCTGATCTGGGGCTGTCTCCGGACCGGGTCAACGTCAAGGCCAAGACCAGTGAACGCCTCGGGCATCTGGGCCGGGGCGAAGGCATTGCCGCCGACGCCGTGTGCCTGCTGCAATCACGCCTGCAGGAATGAAAACCTGTCTGCTGCCATGTCAGCGTCACCATGCTGTGGGATAATGGCGGCGGTTACTGTGGAGAACGTCAGCATGAACGAACAAGACAAAATGAAAGCAGCGGCTGCCAGAAAAGCGATCGACTACGTGCCGGAAGGCGCCATTATCGGCGTGGGCACCGGATCGACTGCCAACTTTTTCATCGATGAACTGGCCAGGATCAAGGACCGCATCGAAGGCGCCGTGGCGAGCTCCCAGGCGACTGCCGACCGCCTGAAGGCGATCGGCATCCAGGTGTTCGACCTGAACGGCGTGGGTGAATTGCCGGTGTATGTGGATGGTTGCGACGAGATCAACCATTACCTGCACATGATCAAGGGCGGTGGCGGTGCGCTGACCCGTGAAAAGATCGTGGCCACCTCGTCCCGCCAGTTCATCTGCATTGCGGACGAAAGCAAGCTGGTCAAGCGGCTGGGGGCGTTCCCGCTGCCGGTCGAGGTCATCCCGATGGCGCGCAGCCTGGTGGCCCGCAAGCTTGTCAAGCTGGGCGGTCATCCGGAATGGCGCGAAAATTTCGTGACCGACAACGGCAACCTGATCCTGGACGTGCATGACCTGGCCATCGACCAGCCGCTGGAGATGGAAGAAACCATCAACCGCATGGCCGGCGTGGTGACCTGCGGCCTGTTTGCACGCCGCCGTGCCGACGTGCTGCTGCTGGGTCGCAGCGACGGTACCGTCCAGACCATTGAATGATCCCTGTCATCAAGCGGTAACAGGGAAACGACTAGACTGCCTGCTTTAGTCTGGTACCGTGATTGCCGGTGGCGTGTGTCACCGGCAATTTCCGCAGGGGGATGCCTGCATTCCCTTGGCAGTTGAATGGAAGAGCGACAGCATGCCCAACGAACATATCTCCAAGCAGTTTGACGTAGAACTCGAAACCATCCGCACCCGCGTGTTGCAGATGGGCGGTCTGGTCGAACAGCAGATCGGCAATGCCGTCCAGGCTCTGCTCGACGGCGATACGGACCGTTTGTCCCAGGTCATGGCCGACGATGTGCAGGTCAACGCGATGGAAGTGCGGCTGGACGAGGAATGCCAGCTCATCATTGCCCGCCGCCAGCCCGCTGCCCGTGACCTGCGCATGGTCATGACTGTCATCAAGACGATCACCGATCTCGAGCGCATCGGTGACGAAGCGGAAAAGATCGCCCGGGTCGGCAAGAGCATGCTCGAAGGTGACCGCGTCTTTGTGCCGCGCCTGCGTGAAATCGAGAAAATGGCCGAGGTGGCCACGTCGATGCTGCGCCGGGCACTGGATGCCTTCGCCCGTCTTGATGCCCAAGGGGCTCTGGACGTGGCCCGTCAGGACCGCCTGCTGGACGAAGAGTTCAGCGCCAACCTGCGCCAGCTCATCACTTTCATGATGGAAGATCCGCGGACCATCTCCATGTCGCTGGACACCATTTTCATCGCCAAGGCCATCGAGCGCATTGGCGACCACGCCAAAAACCTGGCCGAATACGTGGTGTATTTGGTCAAGGGCAAAGACATCCGCCACGTTTCGCTGGAAGATGTCGAACGTCAGGGGCTGTAAGCCCTGACTGGCCGACGGGACGGTAACGCCGTCCCGTTGTTGTTTTCCTGCGCGGCAACCATGGCGTTGCCGCTTCGAGTGTGCAGTACCATGACCGTCCCTTTTGAAACGCTGGCCGCTGTCGATCTTGGTTCCAACAGTTTCCGGCTCCAGATTGTCCGCGTAACCGAAGGCGGACTGTTCCCGATCGACTCGCTGAAAGACACCGTCAGGCTCGGAGCCGGCCTGTTGCCCAACGGCAACCTGGATGACGCCGTGGCCGCGCGCGCGCTGGCCTGTCTGGCGCGCTTCGGCGAACGCCTGCGCGGCTTCAAGCCGGACCGCGTCCGTGTGGTCGGCACCAATACTCTGCGGGTGGCCAACCACGCCGAGGCATTCATTGCCCAGGCCGAGGCACTGCTTGGATTTCCGATCGAAATCATCGCCGGCCGTGAAGAGGCCCGCCTGATCTATCTGGGTGCAGCGCACAGCCTGCCGCTGTCACCGGAAAAGCGGCTGGTGGTCGATATTGGCGGCGGCTCCACCGAGTTCATCATCGGCCAGGGCATGCAGGCCCTGCGTACCGAGAGCCTGACCATGGGCTGTGTCAGTTACAGCTTGCGGTTCTTCCCGGACGGGCGCATGACCCGCAGCCGTTTCCGTGATGCCGAACTGGCTGCACGAGACCAGGTGCAGCGGATCGCCCGCGACTTTTCGCCGGAGCACTGGCAATGTGCCATCGGCACCTCGGGCACGGCACGTTCGCTGCGTGACATTCTGGAGCAATCGGATTTCAGCGAAGAAGGCATCACGCTGGACGGCATGGAGCGCCTGCGCCACGAACTGATCAAGATCGGGCAGATGCAGGACGTGACCCTCAAAGGCTTGCGCGAAGACCGCGCTCCGGTCCTGCCGGGCGGGCTGGCCATCATGCTGGCAGTCTTTGAAGAATTGCAGGTCCAGGGCATGGGGCTGACGCTGGGCGCCTTGCGTGACGGCGTGCTTTACGATCTGCTCGGACGGGAAGAAGCCTGCGATCCGCGGGCCAAGACGGTGGATTTCATGATGCGCCGCTACCATGTCGAAGCGGCGCAGGCGAAGCGGGTGGCTAGGCTGGCACAGCGGTTTTACGCCGCACTGGCACCTTATCCGGCTGACGGCGAGCATGAGCGCGAGCTGGCATGGGCCGCGCAGCTGCACGAGGTGGGGCTCGACATTTCCCACTCGGGTTTTCACAAGCATGCCGCGTACATCGTGGAAAACAGCGACATGCCGGGCTTTTCCCGGCGCGAGCAGCAGCGGCTGGCCACCCTGATCATGGCGCAGCGCGGTTCGCTGACCAAGCTGGCCAATCGTGTCGGGATCGACGAATCGCTCTGGCCGGCCATCCTGTCGTTGCGGCTGGCCGCGCTGTTGAGCCGCAGCCGCCGCGATCCGGCTTTTCCGGCCACCTTCATGGCCAGCAGTGATTCCGGACACGTATTCCGGCTGGTTTTCGAACCTGACTGGCTCAGGCAGCACCCGCTGACTGCCACGGCACTTGCCGAAGAGGCGGTACGCTGGAAGGACATCGGCTTTGAGCTGCTGATTCCGCAGCTCTTGGCAGAGCCGGAACGTACACGCAAAAGCAGCTGAGAAGGCTCGGGCAGCCAACAAAACCGCAGGCAAGCATTGGCAAGGTCTTGATCAGGCCGCCTTGGCTTGCAGAGAAAACAGATTTTGTTGGCAACTCCTGGTCAGCCCGGCCAGGTGTTGCTCCGGTGTCCTGCCGTCCAGACTTGCATCTGATGACCCTGCTGCCTGGTACTGTTGCCGGCAGGGAGGGGGCAACAATATTCAGCGGTCCCGGGCTGCCGGGTGTGGCGGCAAATGCTCGCCGTCGATGTGCAGGGGCTCGGTCAGGGCGTAGCCACGGGCGTATACCGATTCGATCGGCAGGGTCTTGCCGCACTGTCGCAGGGGCTTGTCGCGCAGCCGATGGATCTGGGTTGCCAGCCGGCGGGGATCGAAATAGTCCGGCTGGTGGCCGATTGCCCGGATCAGCTGGGCATGTCCGACCGGTATGCCGGTTTGCCGGGCCATTTCCTGCAGCAACAGGGTCTCGCTGACGCTGAGCTGGATTTCTTCTCCCTCCGGCGTGACCAAGAGCCAGCTCTGTGGCTTGAGTTGCCAGCGCAGCTGCGTGCGGGCCGGGGTCTGCCGGCGTTCACACTGCCGCTGGATCAGGGCTGCCAGCTCCTGATAGTCGACCGGCTTGACGAGATACACGTCCGCACCTGCGGCATAGCCCTCCAGGCGCTGTTCGCGCTGGCTGCGGGCCGTCACCATCAGGATGCACGGAGGCTGTGGCAGTTCGCGCAGCTGGGCGGCCAGCGTCAGACCATCCGAACCGGGCAGGCCCAGATCCAGGATCACGAGGTCGGGCAGATTGCCGGCATGCTGGCGCCAGAATGCCTCGGCAGAAGGGCTGGCGCTGACGAAATGGCCATACGACGACAGGAAGTCCGCCATATCGTCACGCAGCGTCGGTTCGTCTTCGACCACGGCGATGCGGAAAAAACGATATGATTCAGGCATTTTTATCAATCTGTTTGATGTTGAATGGGATTATATGGCGCAAGCGGGCTGGAGAGTAGCGGTCGTGTACCGTTCCGCTGGCTGGCATGGTTTGTGGCAGGATGGCTGTGCTTGGCCGGTGTATCCGTGCATGCTGCCCAACCGGCCCTGCTCCAGCTGACAGGTACCCGGGATCAACTGCCCATAGCCGGCTACATGGTCGTGCTACGGGATCCGACCCGGCTTCTGAGTGTCACGGAAGCCGCCAGCCGGCTGGCGGCGGACGAGTTTTCCCCGCTGGCCGGCAATGTTTCCCTGGGATATACCGGCGACGATGTCTGGCTGGCTTTCCGCTTGCGCGCACCTGCCGATCCGGTATTGGCACACTGGCTGGAGGTTCCGCCGGCCGTACTGGACCGTGTCAGCCTGTTTGCCAGACATGCCGGTGACTGGAAGGAAGAAAGCATCGGCGACACCCTGCCGTTTTCCGGACGAAGGATGCTGGTACCGATGGCGACATTCCGGCTGGCTCCGGTCGGAGAGTCGCTGTACCTGTTGCGGATCCGCACAAGCAGCGCCATGCAGGCTGATCCGGTGATCTATGGCGAAACCGCCTATCTCGTGCACATGCAGCATGCCCTGCTCGGGCAAGGGTTGTTTTTTGGTGCATTGCTGCTGGTCGGGCTGCTGTCGCTGGTGTGGTGGCGGGCCTCCAGGGAAACGGTCTATCTGCTTTACGCCGCATACCTCGTTTGCAGCGGTGTGGCGCTGGCGGCTCCCATGGGGCTGACGGTACGTTACCTGCACCCCGAGAACCCGGCCTGGTCGTTCTATACGACGGGGCTGTCGTTCCTGCTGGCCATCATGCTGTCCAACCTGTGCTTTGCCCGGATCCTGAAAACCCGGCGACGTGCACCATGGGCGCACCGGACCATTGTGCTGACCAACCTTCTGGCAGGACTGGGCTGCCTTGTCATGCCGTTTGGCGGTTACGGCATGCTGATGCCGCTGGTCCTGCTGCTGTCGCTGGTACTGATCCACTGGTTGCCGTGGGTGTGCTGGCGGCAGATCCGCCAGCGCCGGCTGCAACTGGGCTACTGGTTTCTGGCCGGTTTGTCGGTGTACAGCATCGGCATCGACATGAATTTCCTGCGTTTGCTGGGCGTACTGGAGCCGGGGGAGCTGAACCACATGCTGGCTGTCGGGGCGCACCTGTTGCAGATGGTGTTCATGGGTACCGGCCTTGCATTCCGGACCCTCAGCCGGCAACAGAAAAAGACACTGGCACAGGTCGCCAGACTGTCCCGTGCCCGGGCATTGAGCCGGCGGCTGGACGCGCAGGTGGACGAGCGGACCCGGTTGTTGCGCGAGGAAATCAGCGAACGGCAGCGTACCGAGAGACTGTTGTTGCAGCGTGAGGCGCAGCTCAAGCTGTCGCTGACCGACAAGCAGCGGGATCTGGACGAGCAGCGCCGCTTTGTTGCCATGTTGTCGCATGAGCTGCGTACGCCGATGGCCGTGATCGACAGTGCTTCGCAGATGCTGTCGCTGCGGCTGCCGGCGTCTGATCGCAGCAGCCAGTCGCGTCTGGCCCGCATCCGGCAGGAAGTACGCCGGCTGACGGCCCTGTGCGACAACTGGCTGGCAGATGACCGGCTGGGACAGCAGTCGCAGCGCCTGCAACCGGTTTGCTGCACGCTGGCGGTCTGGTTGCAGGAGGTGGTTGCCGGTATCCAGTGCGAATCCGGCGACATTCATTTGCATGAACTTCCGGTGGCCGAGGTGGTGATTGATCCTTTCCTGCTGCGTGTGGCGCTGCACAACCTGATCGACAATGCCCGCAAGTACTCGCCGGCCGGGCTGCCGGTTGAACTGCATGCCGGATGCCGACCTGACGGCATGCTGGTGCTGGTTGTGGCAGACCGGGGCAGTGGCGTGCCCGACGCTCTCAAGGAAACGATTTTCGAGCGCTACGAGCGCGGGCGCGAACACGTCGCCAGCATTCGCGGACTGGGGCTCGGACTGTCCATCGTGCGCCGCATTGTCGAGCAGCACCAGGGACAGATACATGTACGGGACCGGGCCGGTGGTGGCAGCGAGTTTGTCGTGCAGCTGCCGGTTGTCGTATCGACGGTACCGTTGTCCGGGCCTCGATTGCTGCCTGCGCCCTTGATGCAGGAGGTACCGGCTCGTCAGCCGGACAGGACGGGCTGAAACCGGCAGCGGACTGGCTGGTGGTTTCGTCTGGAAAAGGTCTGCCAGGCGGGCGCAGGGTCAGGGAAGTGATGGCCGGTCTGGCACGAAGGTTGCGGTAATGCCCGGCTGGATCAGGTATGGCAGCGTTCCGGTTTTTGTCGCCAGCACCGAGGGTGCCAGCCGGGTTTTCAGACCGAAACCAGGATGTCGCCCTGCGATTCTGCCAGGACATGCTTGGTGACACTGCCCAGCAACAGGGTTTCAATCATGCTTTCTCCCTGCTTGCCCATGACGATCAGGTCGCAATCCTGGATCTGTTCCTGCTCAAGGATGTGGAAGGCCGGATGCCCGTGCAGAATGACCGATTCGCAGCGATCAGCGGACAGACCGGTTGTTTTGCGCAATTCCTGGAGCTTTTCGGTAGCCTGTTGCTTCATCTGCGAGCGGTAGTGCCGGAGCATCTGGTCGTCAACGCCGGCATAGCGCAACTGGCCTTCGAAGGGGACTTCAAAGGCATGCAGCAGCACGATTTCGGCTTGGGGCGCCAGGGCAAGGGCGTGCCGGATGGCGCGACTGGAGGCCGGAGAAAAATCTACCGGTACCAGCAGGCGGCGATAGGGTTCATGCGCGGTCTGTTTGACGACCAGTACAGGACAGGTGGCGGTGCTGATCATGCGGTGTGCCGTGGTACCCAGCAAATGGTGCCGGACCAGGCTTTCGCCTTTGGCCCCGCAGACCAGCAGGTCGGCGGTAATCGCGCTGATCATCCGCCTCAGGGTCGGCAGGAGCGGACCGGCCTCGACATGCGTGACGGGGCATGTACCAAAACGCTGGTCAAGCGCAGTGGCCAGTACGTCGAGTCGTTGTTGTGCCTGAGCCTGTATGTGTATGCGGGTTTCCATGCGCTCTTCACCGGGAACGGCAAGTTGTTGCAGGCGCTCAAGGCTGGCGAGATGGGGAATGTGCAGCAGGTGGAGGGTCGCCATGATTTCCTGGCTGACCAGTGCAGCCCGTTCTGCGGCATGACGTGCAGGGGCCGAGAGGTCGGTGGCGGCGAGAATCCGGTGAAAATCAGTCATGCTGGCTGCTCCTGTGGAAGGGCGGAAGACAGGGCTGTTTTGCAGATTGTTCTTGCCGGACGGGGCTTGTCACGATTGTCTGACTGCATGCAGCCCGGTCGTGGATGACAATTCTCCTGTCATTTGTCGGGGGCGAACTGGTTACTTGCCGATACTACGCCATGGATGTGCAACCTCACCAGAACCATGACCGGTTCCGGTTGCAGATGCGTGAGTTGATGCCATGGCTAGGCTCGGTTGGCCTGTTCACCGTCAGTCTGGCCCGGGTCGAGGACGATGCCGCCGACCGGTTGGCAAAGCTCGGCAATCTCTCAGAGCAGCTGCTGAACATGGCATGGGAGGCCATGCCGTGATCGATGCCCTGCTCAACACGCAGACGGGCCTCGACATGCAGACGCTGGCCAGCCAGGCGCTGCACGGCCAGCCGGTATTGCAGCCGGACTACCGCATCACCATCGAGGACAAGGACGGCAACAGCACCGACCTGACGCCGGTGTTTGCCGGCCGGCTGGTCTCGCTCACACTGACCGACAACCGCAGCCTCGAGGCCGACATGCTGGACCTGTCACTGGATGACAGCGACGGCCTGCTGGACATCCCCAACCGGGGTGCCCGCCTGCGTGTGGCCATCGGCTGGAAGGGGCAGCCCCTGGTGGACAAGGGCGTATACACCGTCGACGAGGTTGAGCACAGCGGCAGCCCGGACACCCTGTCCATCCG
>NZ_AUHR01000017.1 GCF_000423285.1 Laribacter hongkongensis DSM 14985 | reverse complement strand
GTTCGCCACTCGTCAGCAGACCGAAGTCCCTGTTACCGTTCGACTTGCATGTGTAAAGCATGCCGCCAGCGTTCAATCTGAGCCAGGATCAAACTCTTTCGTTCAATCTCAGCTAAGTACTTGGCTTGCTCAAAGAAACGACAAGAAAATGTTTTTCCTTGCGTCTATTTGAAGTGCGAGCCTGTGGGTTTCCACAAGCGCTCACACTTATCGGTTGTTCGTTTGTTAAAGAGCTTTCCGGACCAGCCGGCGCTGCGTCGTGCAGCGAGGTGGCGAACTATACCCACCTCACCACAACCCGTCAACACTTCTTTGCCAAAAATCCGCAAAACATGATTGGAAAAAGGCTAGAGGTTTGTTATGTATAGGATTTTATTTCAGACATGGCTAAGAACGGCGCCACGACCAGCGACAATCGCCAGCAAACGGTCGATATTCGGATGCTTTCCCGGATGTTCCCGAGCGTCTGCAACATGCTCGGCATACAAGACCAGCCCCGCCTGCGCTGCATCCTTTCCCACTTCTCCGTCAAAATGGCGCAGCAGATAGCCATAGACCCTCCAGGAACCACTCTGCCCCGGCAGGTCATCCAGCAATACATCAGCCTCGGTGCCGCAAATGCTACGCAAGCGCAAAGCTCCGTGCGGCCTCGGCAACAGCGCCAGGATATCGGTAAAGCACTTGCCACGTACCTGTGATTGCCGCAAGGCATCGGACACCCGGCTGTTGGCCAATGGCGCGTCTTCGATCAGGTAGCGCCGGCTCATGTGCCGGAACAGATCCGTCCCTGCCTGCCGCAACGTTTCGAACAACACCATTTCGCGGGTCACCAGCGTTGCACCAGCCTGCTGCATGCGCAGCAACCCGGTCTCCCGGTCCAGCGCCGAGCGCGATCCGACCGCGTCCCGCACCAGAAACACCCGCTTGCCGGCCTCCAGCAGTTCCAGCACGGTCTGCAACACGCAGACATGGGTTTCCGCACCACACACCACCACCTGATCGCGCTGCCACAGGCTCTCGGGCAGGCAGTCGCCGGCCACGCAGGAAAAATGCACCTTCTCCACCACCGGAGCTTCAGGTGCCAGAGCCAGCAGTGCTGGCGTCGTTCCACCCAGCCCTTGCGGATACTGCTCGGAGAACACCACCGGCAAGCCGGCATCCACCGCTGCGCCAACCAGCCGGAGCAGGCTCTCTTGCAGTGCCTCGTGCTGGTCGATAGCCGGCAGCAACTTGTCCTGCACATCCACCACCAGCAGGGTGGCCCGTTTGACGTCAATCAGCATGAGTGAATTCTCCTTGGCAAGAAGGCACATCATTTGTCATGCCGCGCATCACCGTCAACCCGGCAAAAGAAAAGGCCCCGTCAAACGGGGCCCGGTGCGGCAGACACGACAATGCAGATCACTCAACCTCGTCGATCCACGCCATCTGGATGGCCTCCAGGATTTTTTCACCACAGCGGCCGGCCTCGTCGTCAAACTCCGGCAGGGCCATGACCCACTCGCGCAATTCGGTAAAGCGCAGGGCCTTCGGATCAACCTCCGGGTGACACTCAGACAGGGCAATGGCAATGTCCAGACTGTCGGTCCACTTCATGCTGCATCCTCCTTGATGTTGACCACCTGCCCGCCCGTCGCGGCAGCCAGCTCGGCGCCCGTGGTGCGGAAAATGGCAAACGGGCTGCCTGCCGCAGCATAGACATCCCCCAGCGTCAGCAGCTCCTCGTCGATCAGCAGGGCTGACGGCGCCTGCCGGTGCCCGACCGGCGACACGCCGCCAATGGCAAAGCCGCTGCGCTCACGCACAAAGTCGGCATCCGCCCGGCCGATCTTGCTGCCGGTCAGCTGCGCCAGCTTTTGCGTGCAGATCCGGTTGCTGCCACAGGCCACCACGACGATATGCGTGTCATGGGTCTTGTCGCGGAACACCACGGTCTTGGCAATCTGCGCCACCTGACAGCCCACCACGGCAGCCGCCTCGGCGGCAGTCCGGGTCGATGCCGGCACGGCGAGGATCGGTGTTTCCAGTCCGAGGCCTGCCAGCGCCTCGGCCACCCGGGCAACACTGCCGCCCGCTTCGATTTCAGCCAACGGTGTCATCAGTGTGTCTCCCGGGCATGGTTGATGGTATAGCGCGGAATGTCGATCACCAGGTCCTCGCCGGCCACCACGGCCTGGCACGACAGGCGGGACTGCGCTTCCAGCCCCCACGCCTTGTCCAGCAGGTCTTCTTCCAGCTCGTCCGCCTCGTTGAGCGAATCAAAGCCTTCGCGCACGATGCAGTGGCACGTCGTGCAGGCACAGCTCATCTCGCAGGCGTGCTCGATTTCGATGTCGTGTTCCAGCAGCGCTTCGCAGATGCTCTGTCCGGTCTGCGCATCAATCACGGCGCCATCCGGGCACAGGTCGGCGTGCGGCAGCACGATGATTTTCGGCATGTTTCAGTCTCCTCAAAGATCGCTGATCTTCTGCCCGGCCAGCGCCCGGCGGATGTTGCGATCCATGCGACGCGAGGCAAAATCGTTGGTCGCATCGTTCAGTCTGGCAGTCGCGGCATTGATGGCCACGGTCTGCTGGGCGGCAATGGCGCTGCGCAAGGCGGCCACGGCATTATCGATGGCCTGCAACTCACTCGGGGCCAGCAGGTCGCCATCGCTCTTGAGTGCCGCATCAGTGGTGGCAATCAGGCTTTCGGCATCGACGACGGCCTCGCGCAGCTTGCGCGCGGCAATGTCGTCTTTCACGTGGGCCAGCGAATCGGTCAGCATCTGGGTGATCTGGTCGTCCGTCAGGCCGTAGCTCGGCTTGATGGTGATGCTGGCCTCCACACCGCTGGACTGTTCACGCGCAGCAACCGACAGCAGGCCGTCGGCATCCACCTGGAAAGTCACGCGGATACGGGCGGCACCGGCCACCATCGGCGGAATGCCGCGCAGCTCGAAACGCGCCAGGCTGCGGCAATCGGACACCAGCTCGCGCTCTCCTTGCAGCACATGCACGGCCATGGCGGTCTGGCCGTCCTTGAACGTGGTGAATTCCTGCGCCCGGGCGGTAGGAATGGTGCTGTTGCGCGGGATGATCTTCTCGACCAGCCCGCCCATGGTTTCCAGCCCCAGCGACAGTGGCGTCACGTCCAGCAGCAGCCAGTCGTCCTCGCCCTTGTTGCCGGCCAGCACGTTGGCCTGCATGGCCGCACCGATGGCCACCACCTGGTCCGGGTCAAGATTGGTCAGCGGCGGACGCTTGAAGAAATCCCCCACGGCGCGCCGGACCTGCGGCATGCGCGTGGCCCCGCCCACCAGCACCACGCCCTTGACGTCGTCCACGCTGATCCGGGCATCGCGCAGAGCGCGCCGCACCGGCAGCAGGGTCTTGTCGACCAGCGTGCGGGTAATGGCCGCCAGCTCGTCGCGGCTGAGTTCGAGGTCAATCACCTGCCGGTCCGAAAGCACGGTATTGATGCGGGCCGAGGTGTTGTCGGTCAGGTGTTCCTTGGCGGCACGGGCGAGGGTCAGCAGCCGGCGAATGTCGCCGTCCGGCAGTTGCGACAGGCCGGCCTTTTCCAGCAGCCAGCAATAGATGCGGTGGTCAAAGTCATCGCCGCCCAGGGCCGAATCGCCGCTGGTCGCCAGCACTTCGAACACGCCACGGGTAAGCCTGAGGATCGACACGTCGAACGTGCCGCCCCCGAGGTCGTACACGACATAGGTGCCTTCGGCAGCATTGTCGAGGCCGTAGGCAATCGCGGCGGCTGTCGGTTCGTTCAAAAGCCGCAGGACATTGAGCCCCGCCAGCCGTGCGGCATCCTTGGTGGCCTGCCGCTGGGCGTCGTCAAAATAGGCCGGCACGGTGATGACGGCACCGGTCAGCTCACCCCCCAGACTGGATTCGGCCCGCGCCTTGAGTGCGCGCAGGATGTCGGCGGACACCTCGACCGGCGATTTTTCACCCTGCCGGGTCACCAGCCGCACCATGCCCGGCGCATCAACGAACCGGTACGGTGTGGCGGCAGCGTCGGCCAGATCGCTCAGGCCGCGGCCCATGAAGCGCTTGACCGACACGACGGTATTGTGGGGATCGTCGCTCTGGTGCGCACGGGCGGCGTAACCGACTTCCGTTGCGCCGTCTTCGGTGTAACGCACGACGGACGGCAGCAGGTGGTAGCCATGCTCGTCCGGCAGGACGGTGGCCGCACCGCTGCGCACGGTGGCAACCAGCGAATTGGTGGTGCCGAGGTCGATACCGACCGCCAGACGATGTTGGTGGGGAGCGGCGGACAGGCCGGGTTCAGCAATCTGCAACAGAGCCATGGGCAATCTTTGAACGGGTGGCGGCAAGCCGGCTGGAGCCGGCGGCAATCAGAACAGCAGCGACTCGATGGCGTCGCCGATTTCCTGGTCGAGCTTGTCGAGAAAACGCAATTTTCTCACGCCAAGCGCGGCAACGTCATATTCCTGCGTCACGTCCAGCGACCGGACCAGTGCGGCGACCAGCTCATCCCGGTCGGCACGCACGGCGGCGGCCAGTTGCTCCAGGCCTTCGACATCGCTGGCAGCACGGGCATTGGCCACGGCTTCGCGCCATTCCATCTGCGCCATCAGGAAATCCACCGGCATGGCGGTATTGGTTTCTTCCTGTGTATCGATGCCGCGCAGTTGCAGCAGGTAGCGGGCCCGCGCCACCGGGGAACGCAGGGTCTGGAATGCCTCGTTGGCCTCGGTGGCCAGCTCCAGCGCACGCCGGCGTTCGGCTTCGGGAGCAGAGGCAAAACGGTCGGGATGCACTTCGGCCTGTACCTTGCGGTACGCCGTCTCCAGGGCCTCGCCGTCGACCGCAAAGCGGACGGGCAAATCGAACAGCTCAAAATACGACATGACAGCACTCGGCAGCAAAAAGGCCGGCAGCCATCCGGTTACGGACGGCGTACCGGCCGGAATCGGTATCAGACGTTGAAACTTTCGCCGCAACCGCACTCGTTCTTGACGTTGGGGTTGTTGAACCGGAAGCCCTCGTTCAGGCCTTCCTTGGTGTAGTCGAGTTCGGTGCCGTCGATGTAGGCCAGGCTCTTGGCGTCGGTAAACACGGTCACGCCGTGGCTTTCAAAGCTGATGTCGTCAGGGTCGGGCACGTCGACGAATTCCAGCTTGTAGGCCATGCCCGAACAGCCCGAGGTCTTGACTCCCAGCCGCAGGCCCACGCCCTTGCCGCGGCGGGCGAGAAAACCCAGCACATGGGTAGCGGCACGTTCGCTCAGGGTAATTGCCATGCTGCTCTCCTTATTCCTGGCTGCCGTGCTTTTCGCGGTAATCCTTGACGGCGGCCTTGATGGCATCCTCGGCGAGGATCGAGCAGTGGATCTTGACCGGCGGCAGAGCCAGTTCTTCGGCAATGGCGGTGTTCTTGATCGCCAGCGCCTCGTCGAGCGTCTTGCCCTTGACCCACTCGGTCACCAGCGAGCTGGATGCAATCGCCGAACCGCAGCCGTAGGTCTTGAATTTCGCATCCTCGATCACGCCGTTTTCATTGACCTTGATCTGGAGCTTCATCACGTCGCCACAGGCCGGAGCGCCCACCATGCCGGTGCCCACGCTGCTGTCGCCCTTTTCAAACGAACCGACGTTGCGCGGGTGTTCGTAGTGCTCGATAACCTTTTCGCTGTAAGCCATGTCCCTGTTCCTTGTTGCCTGCGGCAGCCCGCCCGGGGCCGGCTGCCGTGAATGCCGATATCAGTGTGCAGCCCATTCGACCGTATTGAGGTCGATGCCGTCCTTGTACATTTCCCACAGCGGCGACAGTTCGCGCAGCTTGCCGATCTTGTCGTTGAGCAGCCGGACGGCAAAGTCGATTTCTTCTTCGGTGGTGAAGCGGCCGAGGGTGAATCGGATCGAGCTGTGCGCCAGTTCGTCGTTGCGGCCAAGGGCGCGCAGCACATAGGACGGCTCCAGCGAGGCCGAGGTGCAGGCCGAGCCGGACGACACGGCCAGTTCCTTGATCGCCATGATCAGGCTTTCGCCCTCGACGAAGTTGAAGCTGACGTTGAGGTTGTTGGGCACGCGGTGTTCGAGGTCGCCGTTGATGTAGACCTCTTCCATGTCCTTGATGCCGTTCCACATGCGGTCGCGCAGGCGGGCGATGCAGGCCTGTTCTTCGTCCATTTCCTCGCGGGCGATGCGGAAGGCCTCGCCCATGCCGACGATCTGGTGGGTGGCCAGCGTGCCGGAGCGGAAACCGCGCTCGTGGCCGCCACCGTGCATCTGGGCTTCAAGGCGCACGCGCGGCTTGCGGCGCACGTACAGGGCACCGATGCCCTTGGGGCCATAGACCTTGTGCGCCGACAGGCTCATCAGGTCGACCTTGAGTTCGCTGAGGTCGATCCTGACCTTGCCCGGGGCCTGGGTGGCGTCAACGTGGAAGATGATGCCTTTTTCGCGGCAGATGTCGCCGATGGCGGGAATGTCCTGGATCACGCCGATTTCGTTGTTCACGAACATCACCGACACGACGATGGTGTCCGGGCGGATGGCAGCCTTGAACACTTCAAGGTCGATCAGGCCGTTTTCCTGCACCGGCAGGTAGGTGACTTCAAAGCCCTCGCGCTCCAGCTCGCGACAGGTGTCCAGCACCGCCTTGTGTTCGGTCTTGACGGTGATGAGGTGCTTGCCGCGGCTCTGGTAAAAGTGGGCAGCACCCTTGATCGCCAGGTTGTCCGACTCGGTGGCACCCGAGGTCCAGATGATTTCCTTCGGATCGGCATTGATCAGCCGGGCCACTTCGGCCCGTGCGTTCTCGACCGCTTCCTCGGCTTCCCAGCCGTAGCTGTGGCTGCGCGAAGCGGGGTTGCCGAATTTTTCGGTCAGGAAGGGAATCATCTTCTCTGCCACGCGCGGATCAATCGGGGTGGTGGCCGAATAGTCGAGATAGATCGGGAATTTCAGTTGGCTCATTTGAAGCTCCAGCAGAGGGCCGGGAATGTCAGGCAACCGCACGCGCGTCGCCGGCAGCCGGCCGGTCGGCCCGGGCATCCACCAGTACGGCTTCGCCGTTCTGGGCGCGCTGCCGGTCCATCAGGCTGCCAAGGGTGATACCTTCGAGGTAGGCGTAAATGGTGCGGTTGAGGTCGATCCAGAGATCGTGGGTCATGCAGCGGCGGCTGTCGTGACAGTCCTCGCGACCACCGCACTGGGTGGCGTCGAGCGGCTCGTCAACTGCGATGATGATGTCGGCCACCGTGATGGCTGCCGGCTGGCGGGCCAGACAGTAACCGCCGCCGGGACCGCGGATGCTCTCGACCAGCTCGGCCCGCCGCAGCTTGCCGAAGAGCTGTTCGAGATAGGAGAGGGAAATGTCCTGCCGCTCGCTGATGCCAGCCAGCGTCACCGGCCCCTTGTGTTGTCGGAGTGCGAGGTCCAGCATGGCAGTGACGGCAAAGCGGCCCTTGGTGGTCAGTCGCATGTCGTTCTCTCTCGGGTGATCTTTCACGCGAGCGTACTAAACCCGACTAATTTAGTCAACCATTGAATCGATGCGATACCCGCGCATGATACCGCCAATGCGCATTGCACCGCAGCATGGAATCAGGGTGCATCCGGCAACGCGCAGGCGACGCCGCCCACCAGCTGCGCCAGCACCCGCTGTACCGTGCCCAGCGCCTCGGCAAACGATGGCGAACTGGTGCTGAAGCTGACTTCCCGGGTGCTGTCGCCCTTGCCGGCAGCCCAGTTGACCACCGGACACAGGCTGGCATACGGGATGCCCTGTTCGCGCGCCAGCACGGCCTCCGGCATGCCGGTCATGCCCAGCATGTCGGCCCCGTCCCGCTCCAGCCGGCGGATCTCGGCGGCAGTATCCAGA
The DNA here is from genome assembly GCF_000423285.1 of Laribacter hongkongensis DSM 14985. NCBI lineage: Bacteria > Pseudomonadati > Pseudomonadota > Betaproteobacteria > Neisseriales > Aquaspirillaceae > Laribacter > Laribacter hongkongensis. Next base: position 54,022 of record NZ_AUHR01000017.1, on the reverse strand, counting down.
CGCGGCCCCTGCACGCAGGCATACACGCCACCGTCAGCAAGCGGCACGCCGCAAGCGGCGGCAGCGTCCAGCAAGCGCCGGCGCAGTCCGGCATCGTAGGGCCAGGTGAAATCCACATGCACCACCGGCACGTCATCGCCCTCGAAGAAGGTATGTGCCCGACCCCAAGTGTAATCGAGCAACTGGTCCGGCACGGCCACCATGCCGGGCTGCATGGCGGCAGAAATCCCGCCGACCGAGCCCACGCCGACGATGCCGGACACATTCTGTCTCGCCAGCGCCCAGATGTTGGCGCGGTAGTTGATCTCGTGCGGCGCCAGCGTATGGCTGTAGCCATGGCGGGCCAGAAACACCACGCCCTGGCCCGCCAGGTTGCCGAAAGTCAGGGCGCCGGACGGCTCGCCATACGGCGTACGCACGATCTGGCGGTGGGTGATGACAAGGTCAGGCAGGCGGGTCAGGCCGCTGCCGCCGATGATGGCCAGCATGCAGGACTCCTCAAGACTCGGGATTCCGCCAACATACCATTCCCCGCGCCAGCCTGCTTCAGTGCCCGGAGGACACCAGCGCGGTTTCGCGCCGCATTTCACGCAGCATGTAACGGATGATCCAGACAAACTTGGCCACTGCCAGTCCCATGCCGGCCACGCTCATCAGCCCCGCCTCGCTACCCAGCAAATCGATCCACAACGCCATGATCCGCCCCTTTCGCATTCGTCTTGCTTCGATGCAGGGCAGATTGCCGGTCGAGATTTAAGCTCAAGTGATTGACCTTTAACGCCAGGTTAAAGGCCTGTTTTTTTTCGGAACAGCACGGCGACTACCAGAAAAGCACGCCAGAACCCGCGTCAGTCGCGGGTCAGCACTTCCAGCAGCTCGATCTCGAAATGCAGGTCGGCATGCGGCGGGATGCGGCCGACCTGGCGGTCACCGTAGCCGAGTGCCGCCGGCACCCGCAGGCGGCGCGTACCGCCCACCCGCATGCCGGCCAGACCGATGTCCCAGCCGCGGATCACCCGGCCGGTGCCGATCACGCACTGGAACGGCTTGCCGCGCGACCAGGAAGAATCAAACTCGCTGCCGTCCTCCAGCCAGCCGCGGTACTGCGTGGTGATCAGCGCGCCTTTCACCACTTCCCGGCCCTCACCCACCACGACATCCGTCACCTGCACGTCTTGCATCATCTTCATTGCATCCTGTGGTTCATTCATGTCCGGACGCCACGCCAAGGCGCCACAGCGACGTCACTTCCTGCGCCCGCGCGGCATGCAGCCGGTCGCGGCCGTCATGCGCCTTGGGATGGCACGGCGCCGTATCCAGCCGGCCCAGCACCCGCAGGCCGGCACCGGCAATCCAGTCCAGCAGCTGCTCACGCGAGCGCAGGCCCAGGTGTTCGGCCAGATCCGACAAAATCAACCAGCCCTCGCCTTCCGGCGTCAGGTGTCCGGCCAGCCCGGCCAGAAAGCCGCGCAACATGGCCGAGTCCGGGTCGTACACGGCGTATTCGATGGGTGAGGTCGGCTGTGCCGGCAGCCACGGCGGATTGCACACCACCAGCCCGGCCCGCCCGGCCGGAAACAGGTCGGCCTGCCGCACCTCGACCTGCTCCGCCAGTCCCAGCCGGACCAGGTTGTCGGCAGCGCAGGCCAGCGCCCGCGGGTCCTGGTCGGTCGCGATGACCCTGGCCACGCCACGGCGGGCCAGCACGGCTGCCAGCACGCCCGAACCGGTGCCGATGTCGAACGCCAGCTCCGCCTGCGGCGGCAACGGTGCATTCGCCACCAGACCGACATACTCGCCCCGCACCGGCGAAAACACGCCGTAGTGCGGATGGATGCTCCCGTGCACGGCCGCTACCGGCACGCCTTTCTTGCGCCACTCATGCGCGCTGATGACCGCCAGCAGTTCGCGCAGCGCTACCACGGAAGCCTCGGTTCCGACCGGGCCATAGGCCTCTTGGCAAGCTGCCTGTACGTTCTGCGCCCGACGCAGCGGCACCCGGTAATCTGCCGTCAGCGGCACCAGCACCCGGCCCAGCCACGCGGCCCGCTGCCCCTGCTGCGTCCGGTGCCGGGCAAAGGCTTCACCGGCATCCCGTGCCGGCTTGCCGCGGGAGGCATGCAGCTGCCGGTCGGCCAGCCGGCCCAGCGCCTGCATGAAATGGCGCGCCCGCACCCAGTCGCCCTGCCACAGCAAGGCGACTCCCTGCTGCACCCGCTGCAAGGCCTGCTCGGGCGGCAGGTTGTCGCCCGCCAACTCGATCTCTGCGTGTGGCGGTACGCCGGCTTCGGAACGCCAGCGGGCCTGCTGCGGATTGCCCCGCCGGTCCTGCCAGCAGATCAGGGCCGGAGCAGCCGGGAATGAAGCGTCAACGGGAGCCATGGGCATGAGCGACCATCCGAAAATCCATGAAAAACCAGCAAGTTTGCAGGGGGAGCAGGGCAGATGCAACCATACCGGCCAGTCAGGCCAGGTCCGGCAGCGTGGCCCCGGTTACAAAGTTGCATGCCTGCCCGAAAGGCATTCCGCCCGTCAGCACCCCGCATTCATGGCTCACGGGAAAACGCCTGCGCCCTGACGGGCGGCTTTCCGGACCATCAGGTGACCTCCGGTTCGCCGGGCAGCCGATCGACAAGACTGCCACCGCCGGCACCGGACGGACGGTCTGCATGCCAAACAACCTGACCGCTCTGGAATTTCCCCCCAGCGCCCTCTGGCAATGCAGGCCGCCCCAGGGTCGTCATCCTGCGGCGGGCTCCACCTCGGCGAAAGCCGCCAGCAGGGCCGATACGGCGGGCAGTTCACGCATGTCCGGAGCGTAGCAAAGGCCGATCCGGCGACGGTATGTTCCTCCGTGCAAGGGTACTCCGCAGACGTTTCCCTCCAGCAGCGAGGATGGCAACCAGGCCACGCCCAGCCCGGCGGCCGCCATTGCGGCAGCAAGGCTCAGGGAACCGGCCACCACCGTCCGGCCAGGCATCTGCCCTCCCATCCAGGCCAGCAGCCGCTGATGCGAGTCGTGAGCCGGGCAGATCACCCAGTCCATGCCGGCCAGTTCCGCCGTTCCGGCCTCAGTGAGTGTCGCCAGCGGATGCACCGCCGGCACGGCCAGCACAAATGCCTCCTCCCACAACGGCAAAAAAAGCTCGTCCTCGCAACACAGGGTTTCGCATCCGAGCCGTACGTCACCCCAGCAGCCGGGCTGCACCTCGACCTCTACCGACGACAGGGCCACCACAGCCGCCAGCATTCCGGCCACATGCAGTCGCCCCACGTCCGCCTCCACCCCGACCCGCAGCGGATGTCGCGGCACATCGTCCCGCACCTGCCGGGACAGCCCCGACAGCTCGGCCAGCAGGCGCCTGGCCTGCGGATACAGCCGCCGGGCAGCCTCCAGCGGTTCGACCCCGCGCGCCTGACGCAAAAACAACCGGGTGCCGAGTGACGCTTCCAGCTGGGACAACGTGGCCGACAGGGTCGGCTGGGTAATGCATAACAGCCGGGCCGCCTGCGTGACATTGCGGGCTTCAAATACCGCCACAAACGCTCTCAGGTGGCGCACATCCATAGACATGATCGATACCTCCGATGGAAACAATCCATTTTCAAGCCAATTGACGCCGGACTATAGTGCTCCGGCCACTTGATCCATCATATTCATCTATTTCAGGAGTGTTACATGACCCAACCGCTCGTGATTGTCACCGGCGCCAGCTCCGGGATCGGAGCCGCCATTGCCCAGCGTTTTGCAGCGCTGGGGCATCCTCTGCTGCTGCTGGCACGCCGGCTCGACCGGCTTGAGGCACTCGGGTTACCGGACTGCCTGTGCCGCGAGGTGGACATCACCGACCGGGCGGCTGTTGCCGCGGCCGTGGCCGAAGCGGAAAGCCGGTTCGGGCCGGCTGACCTGATCGTCAACAATGCAGGACAGATGCTGCTGGGCCAGCTGGCGACCCAGGACCCGCAGGAATGGGACCGGATGCTTGATGTCAATGTCAAAGGCGTGCTCAACGGCATTCATGCCGTGCTGCCCGGCATGCTCGCCCGCCGCCACGGCACCATCATCAACATCAGCTCCGTCGCCGGGCGCAAGACCTTCCCCAACCACGCAGCCTATTGCGGCACCAAGTTTGCCGTGCACGCCATCTCGGAAAACCTGCGCGAAGAAGTCGCCATGCAGGATGTACGGGTCATCACCATTGCTCCCGGAGCAGTGGAAACCGAATTGCTCGGCCACACGACCGACAAGGCGATCAAGGCCGGCTACGAAAGCTGGAAGGCCGGCATGGGCGGCGTGATAGCCGCGGAGGACATTGCCGAAGCCGTGCGCTATGCCTACCAGCAGCCCCAGCATCTGTGCATCCGCGAGATCGTACTGGCGGCGACCCGGCAGGAGCCCTGAAGCCACCATGCAAAAAGCCGCCACAAGGCGGCTTTTTTCCGGCAGCAACACGCCCGGCTTACTTGAGGGCGTAGATGGCCGGCAGGTTGCGCCAGGCACCGCGCACGTCCATGCCGTAGCCGAAGACATAGCGGTTGGGCACGTCCAGGCCGACAAAATCGGCCTTGATCGGCTTGACCTTGTCGATCAGCTTGTTGGCAAACACGGCGCTGTAAAACGCCTTGGCCCCCATGCCCAGCACTTTTTCGCGGATGGCGGCCATGGTTTCGCCCTCGTCGAGGATGTCGTCGAGCACCAGTACCACGCGGTCACGCACGTCTTCTTTCGGTGCCGTGCGCCAGGTCAGTTCGCCGCCATGGGTCTTGTCGCCGTAGCGGCTGACATGCACGTAGTCAAAGTCCAGCGGAAATGCCAGACGCGGCAGCAACTGGCCGGAAAACACCACGGCGCCGCCCATGACCGACAGCACCAGCGGATAGGTTTCGCCAAGCTCGGCAGTAATGTCGGTGGCCATGCGTTCGATGGCGGCGCTGCACTGTTCGGCCGTGAACAAGACGTCAGCACTGTTGAGCAACCCGCGGGCAGCGGCAATATTCGGCATGATGATGGCTTCCTTCTCAAACCCGAAAAACAAGAGCCGCCCCCGGTTGCAGGAAGCGGCTGCGATGTTTCAAAAATGATTCCGGCGCGGATTCTACCCGGCGTGGCGCGATTCTAGCCAGTCGGCAAAGCCGCGGCCGACCTCGGGGTGACGAAGGGCAAAGTCGACCGTCGCTTTCAGGTAACCCAGCTTGGAGCCGCAGTCATAGCGCACGCCCGACAGCGGTTTGGCAAACACGGCTTCGTCCTGCATCAGCATGGCAATGCCGTCGGTCAGCTGGATTTCCCCGCCGGCACCTGGCGTCACGGTACGCAGCTTGTCAAAAATCGCCGGTGTCAGGATATAGCGCCCGATCACCGCCAGGTTTGAAGGCGCCACGTCCGGATGCGGTTTTTCCACGATGCTGGTGACCCGCTGGCTGCCTTCGGCCGGCACCACCTCGACAATGCCGTACGAACCGGTATCGCGCGGGTCTACCCGTTCCACACCCAGCACCGATGCACCGACGGTCTGGTAATGTCCGACCAGCTCGGCCACCGCGCCGGAGGGCGAATCCACTAGGTCGTCGGCCAGGATCACGGCAAACGGCTCGTCGCCCACGGCCGGCCGGGCGCACAGCACGGCATGACCAAGCCCCAGCGCCTCGGTCTGGCGGGTGTAGAGGCACGACACGTTGCGCGGCAGGATGCCCCGCACGGTATCCAGCAGCCGGTGCTTGTTGCGCAGCTCCAGTTCGGTTTCCAGTTCGTAGGCCTTGTCGAAGTGGTCCTCGATGGCCCGCTTGCTGCGGCCGGTGACGAACACCAGTTCGGTAATGCCGGCAGCCACGGCCTCCTCAACGGCATACTGGATCAGCGGCTTGTCCACGACCGGCAGCATTTCCTTGGGGCTGGCCTTGGTGGCCGGCAAAAAGCGGGTGCCCATTCCGGCCACCGGAAACACGGCCTTGCGAATCGGTTTCATGACGTTCCTTCTTCAATGCAAATCAGGTTCAAGTCAGGCGTTACCGGCCAGCAAGGCCAGCAGGGCGGCCTCGTCCAGTACGGTAATGCCCAGCTCGTGCGCCTTGTCGAGCTTGCTGCCGGCAGCTTCGCCCGCAACCACGTAATGGGTTTTTTTCGACACGCTGCCGGTCACCTTGCCGCCGGCAGCCTCGATCCGGGCCTTGGCATCATCGCGGCCCAGGGTCGGCAGCGTGCCGGTCAGCACGAAAGTCTTGCCGCTGACCCCGGCCACGCCGGCACTCGTCACGGTTTCGACCACAGGCCAGCTGACACCGGCTGCCAGCAGGGCATCCACGACCTCGCGGTTATGCGCCTCGGCAAAAAAGTCCACGATCGACCGGGCGACGATCGGCCCCACGTCCGGCGCCGTCATCAGCATGTCCTGGTCAGCGGCCATCAATGCGTCCAGTGTACCGAAATGCCTGGCGAGATCACGCGCAGTGGCCTCGCCGACATTGCGGATACCCAGCGCGTAGACAAACCGCGCCAGCGTAGTGTGGCGGCAGGCATCCAGCGCCCGCACCAGGTTTTCGGCGCTCTTGTCGCCCATGCGTTCCAGCCGTGCCAGCGCCGGCTGGTCCAGGGCAAAGAGATCGGCCGGCGTATGCACCAGTCCGGCATCCACCAGCTGGTCGACCAGTTTTTCTCCCAGCCCCTCGACGTCCAGCGCCTTGCGGCTGGCAAAGTGCTGCAAGGCCTGCTTGCGTTGCGCCGAGCAGTACAGCCCGCCCGAGCAGCGCGCCACCGCTTCGTCTGCCTCGCGCACGATGTGCGAGCCGCACACCGGACATACGAGCGGCATCTCGAAGGCGCGCGCCTGCGGAGGGCGGCGCTCGGCCAGCACGCTGACCACTTCCGGGATCACGTCACCGGCCCGCCGCACGATGACGGTATCGCCCACGTGCACGTCCTTGCGCCGGACTTCGTCTTCGTTGTGCAGCGTGGCGTTGGTCACGGTCACGCCGCCGACAAACACCGGATGCAGGCGCGCCACCGGCGTGATCGCCCCGGTGCGCCCCACCTGTACCGTAATGTCCTCGACCACCGTCAGCGCCTCTTCGGCGGGGAACTTGTGCGCCACCGCAAACCGCGGTGCCCGCGACACGAATCCAAGGCGCGCCTGTTCTGACAGGCGGTTGACCTTGTACACCACGCCGTCGATGTCGAACGGCAGGCCGGCACGCTGCGCCAGCATGGCTTCATAGGCACCGGTCAGCCCGGCCAGCCCGCGCACCACCGATCGCTGGCGGCTGACCGGCAGCCCCAGCCCGGCCAGCCAGTCCATCGTGGCCGAATGGGTGGCCGGCAGGCTGACACCGTCAGCTTCGGCCACGGCGTAGGCAAAAAACGTCAGCCGGCGGCTGGCAGTGATGCGCGAATCCAGCTGTCGCAGGCTGCCGGCCGCGGCATTGCGCGGATTGGCAAAACGCTTGAGTCCGGCGGCGTCCTGTTCGCTGTTCAGGCGTTCGAAATCCCGCTTGAGCATCAGCACCTCGCCGCGCACCTCCAAGCGGGCAGGAACAGCGGCCGGGGCGAACAGGTCGTCTCCGGGAGCATTTTCCAGCCGCAGGGGAATCGAGCGCACGGTGCGCAGGTTTTCGGTGACGTTTTCGCCGGTCTCACCGTCGCCGCGGGTGGCGCCCTGCACCAGCACGCCGTGCTCGTACACCAGGCTGACCGCCAGCCCGTCAAACTTGGGCTCCACGGCGTATTCGACTTCAGCCAGCCCCAGCCCGTCGCGCACGCGCTGGTCGAACGCTGCCAGCTCGGCATGGCGGCCGGCCGGATCGCTGTCCTGCATGTCGGAAAACACGTTGTTGAGCGACAGCATGGGCAAGCGGTGCGTCACGCTGGCAAAGGCCGCCAGCGGAGCGCCACCGACCCGGCGGGTCGGCGAGTCGGCACTCGCCAGCTCCGGATGCGCTGCTTCCAGCGCTTCCAGCTCGCGGAACAGGCGGTCGTACTCGGCATCCGGCACGCTGGGGGCGTCGAGTACGTAATATTCGTGGTTGTAACGATGCAAAAGCGCGCGCAGTCCGGCTGCGCGCGCCGTCGGGTTCAGGTCGGTCATGGGGTCAGGCAAACAGGCGCAGGGCGGTGACCGATCCCGCAGCGATGCCGCGGTCGTCCATGCGCGAGTGAATCGCTTTGAGTTGCTGGCGAATGGTCTGCAGACCGGCCTCGGTCAGCGGCCGGCCGGCGTCATCGACCAGATCGGCCTTGAGGGACCGCGCCAGTTGCTGGGCAAACAATACCGCCCGGTCAAAGACCGTGGCGCATCCGGCGACACGCGGCACGTCAAACAGCAGGGTGACCTGGCTGAAACGCTTTTCCAGCAGTTCCTGCGACACGAACGGCCGGCTGTCGCTGGACATCAGCGTATACAGGTGACTGCCGGAGTCCGAATAGGCATGAAACTGCCCGTCCGCCTCCAGCTTCATGCCGTTGGCCTCGGCAAGGCTGCGCAGCTTGGTGCCGAAGAACGGCTGGCCGGCCACCAGGTTGATGCCGACCAGCACGTCGACCTCGGCGCAGAAAGCATCAAGGTCACGGGCTTCGCGCAGCACTTCGTCGCGCTGCGGCAGCGCCACGTCGGCATTGAAGCCGGCGGCAAAGGCCAGCACCTGGTCGTTGAAACGCTGGATGTCTCCCTCGCTGATCAGGCCGCGCCGGTCCACCAGTTGCAGGCCGATGTCCAGCTCGGCCAGCGCTGCTGCCGGCGGCTCGCTGCCGGCCAGCACCCAGTCGCCGTGCGCCAGCTTGGCCACCATCTGCACCTGCCGCTCGACACCGATGCGCGGCCAGGCGGGCAGGCGCACCGGCGGATCAAAGCGCACGGTGGCGATGAAGTCGAGAGAAGGGTCCAGCAGGGCCCGGGCCACCGCCTGGCAGTCGTCCTGGTCCAGCGACGGACCGGCAGGCACCGGTACTGCTTCGGCCACCAGCGCCTCTTCCGCCAAGGGCGGCACCGGCAAGTATTCGGCCTCGGCCGGCAGTTCCACCGGTTCGGCAGCCACGGCCACCACCGGCGGCACCACGTCGGTGGCGAGATCAGGCAAGGCCGGTTCGACCAGTGGCGCCGCGGCCACCTGTGGCTCCGGCGCAACCAGCGGCACGTCGTCGGCACCGAGGGTCGGCAGCGGTTCGGCTGCCGGCAGCACCGGGTCAGGCTCAAGCGCCGACAGGGGCGGCAGGCCGGTGTCCGGGCGGTCGTCAGCCTCGCCGGCCGTGTTCAGCCGCGGCTCCAGCCGCTCGCCCCCCATGCCGTCGCGCACCTGGGCCGGCGCGGCGTCAAGCAGCGGGTCGCCCTGGTTTTTCTGGAAGGCTTCACGGGTTTTCTGGCGGAAACGGTGCTCCTGCCACTGGTTGTAGCCATACACCAGAGCAATCACGAATGCCCCCACGCCAAGGAGGCCATAGTGCAGGTCGGTCATTACGTCGCAGTACTGTCGATGATCGGAGTAGTCCGGCGATTATACCCAGCGTTAGCGCGGGTGCATGTACTGCGTACCTTTTCTCAGGCGTCGCGCATCTTCAGTGCTTCGACAATGTCGACTGCCACGATACGGCTGACCCCCTGCTCCTGCATGGTCACGCCCACCAGCTGCTCGGCCATTTCCATGGTCAGGCGGTTGTGGCTGATGTACAGGAACTGCGTGCGGTCGGACATTTTTTTCACCAGCTCGCAGAAGCGCCCGGTATTGGCGTCGTCAAGCGGCGCATCCACTTCGTCCAGCAGGCAGAACGGCGCCGGATTGAGGCGGAACAGCGAAAACACCAGGCTCATGGCCGTCAGGGCCTTTTCGCCGCCGGACAGCAGATAAATCGTGCTGTTCTTTTTGCCAGGCGGCTGGGCAATGATCTGCACCCCGGCATCGAGCAGGTCCTCTCCGGTCAGCACCAGCCGCGCCTGTCCGCCGCCGAACAAAAGCGGGAACAGCTCGGTCATCGATGCATTGACCGCATCGAACGTGGTCCGCAGCTGCTCGCGGGTTTCGCCGTCGATCCGGGCGATGGCCTCCTCCAGCGTATTCATCGCCGCCACCAGGTCATCGTGCTGGTGGGCCAGATAGCCTTCACGCTCGCGGGCGGCTTCCAGCTCGTCCAGCGCTGCCAGGTTGACGGCACCCAGCGCGGCAATCGCCTGCGCCAGCCGGCCGATATCGGCCGTCAGGGCACCGGCCTTTTTTGCCTCCGGCAGCAGCGCGACCAGCGCCGCTTCGTCGGCACCGGCCTCGCGCAGTTCTTCGTCAAACCGTTCGAAGGCCAGCCGGGCCTCCTGGGCCTTGAGCAGCATCTGGCTGATGGCCTCGCGCACCGGCGACAGGCCGGCTTCGGCTTCGGTTCTGGCACGGGTGTACTGCCGCAGCCGGGCTTCGGCCTCGTGGGCGGCATCCCGTGCCTGGGTCACCGATTCCAGCGCCTGTTCGCGGGCGTACAGGGCTTCGTGCAGGCGGTCTTCCAGATCGTCGTCGAGGTATTGCTCGGCTTCCAGCACCAGGCTTTCCAGCCGTTCTGCCAGGCTTTCCAGACGCTCTTCGAGATCCTGCTGCCGCCGGGTCAGCTCATCCACATGCTGGCGGGCCGAGGCCAGCTGAAAACGGCTTTCCTGCGCCTGCCGCTCCAGTTCGCGCGCCTTGTCACGGGCCAGTGCCAGCCCGGTTTCCGCGTCCAGCCGCGCCAGCCGGACTTCTTCCAGCTCGCCGTCCAGTTCTTCCAGCGCCATGGCGGCCTCCTCGGCCGTCAGTTCGGCGTCGTCGATGGCCTGCCGCTCGTGGGCTTCGTCTTCCTGCAAGCGCTTTTGCTCGGCCTCGATCGCGGCCGCCCGGGCCTCGCCCTGTTCGCGCTGCTGCTCGAGCCGTGAACGCTGCAGGCGGGTGTCGGTATCCTGCTGGCGGGCGGCTTCCAGCGCCTGCTGCGCGTCGCGGATGGCCTCGCGCGCGACCTGGCGTTCGCTGTCGAGCTGCGTCAGCCGGGCTTCGGCTTCCCACAGCGCCGGCTGCACTTCGCCGATACGGACCCGCAGGGCGTCCAGTTCGGCCTGACGCGCCAGTGGCGAGCCTTCGGCGGACGGTGCGAAATACTGGACGGCAGTCGGGCTGACCACATGGCCTTCGGGGGTAAAGCAGCGCTCCCCGGCTGCCAGCCGGTCGCGGGCCGCCAGTGCTTCTTCCAGCGAGCCGGCCGAACAGGCACCGGCCAGCATGTCGTGCAGCCACGGAGCAAAGCGCTCGTCGCTCAGCCGTACCCGTTCCAGCAGGGGCGTCAGCGCAGCGGCAGGGCGCAAAGCACCGGCTGTTGCCGGCCGGTCCACCAGCACCACCGGCGCCGGCGGCACGCTGCCCGGCAGACGCCCGGTCTGGCGGACGGTGGCCGTGCCCAGCGCCGCTTCCAGCGCTGCCTGCCAGCCCGGTTCCACCTGCAGGACGGCGAGCAGGTCCGGCGCGTCGGCCAGTCCTTCCCGGGCCAGCCAGTCAGCCAGTCCGGCGCGCGCCAGCGCGGTGTCGATCTGCCGTTGCAGGGCGCTGGCTTCGGCTTCGTGGCGGGCCAGCTCGTCGCGCAGGGTGGCGCGCTGCTGTTCGTGCTGCTCGCGGGCTTGATCCAGCGCCGAGAGGGCGGCTTCCTGTTCAGTCGCCTGCTGGCGGGCAGCCAGCAGGGCGGAGGCAGCCGCTTCGCTGGCTGCCACGGCGGCCGCCAGTTCGCCGGGGGCCGGCAGGTCCAGCACGGCGGCTTCGTCGGCTAGCCGGCCCCGCCGTTCGGCCAGTGCGCGCAGGGCGCGGGCGCCATGCTCGGCCTGCTGCCGGGCGAGGTCGCGCCGGCGGGTCAGTTCGGCCAGCCGGTCGGTCAGGCCGGCAAGCTGCTGGTCCAGCTGCCGGAAACGGAGTTCGGCGTCCGGCAGGCTGTCGTCTCCGCTTTCGCGGGCAAATGCGGCATCCTCGGCCAGCAGCTCGGCTTCGGCCTGGCGTTCGTGCCAGTGGGCCAGCTCTTCGCTGACCTGGTTGGCCTGGGCCGACAGGGCCACCTGCTCGGTGCGGGCGGCGTTGCGGTCGCGCTCGATGCGGGCGGCGTTGTCCTTGACGTGGCGGGCCTGTTCTTCCAGCCGGGCCACGTCGGCGCTGACGCCGGCCAGATGCTGCTGGCAGCGGTCGACCTGCTCGTTGGCGGCGAAATGCGCTTCGCGGGCTTCTTCGATGGCTGCGTCCAGTTCGCTGCCGCGCCCGGACAGCATGGCCAGTTCGGTTTCCAGCCGGGCCAGTTCGGCCTGCGCGCGGGCTTCGCCTTCCTGGGCTTCGCGTTTTTTCACCAAGGCCAGCAGGTTCTGCTGCTGCGCCAGCTGCTCGCGCATGGTCTGGTACTGGCGGGCGACCTCGGCCTGTCCGGCCAGCCGGTCGACCTGGCGGGTGAGTTCTTCGCGGATGTCGTTCAGGCGCGACAGGTTGTCGCGGGTGTCGTTCAGGCGCGACTCGGTTTCGCGCCGGCGTTCCTTGTATTTGGACACGCCGGCGGCTTCTTCGAGGTAATGGCGCAGCTCTTCGGGCTTGGCTTCGATGATGCGCGAAATCATGCCCTGCTCGATGACGGCGTAGCCCTTGGTGCCGACGCCGGTACCGAGAAAGAGGTCGGCAATGTCGCGCCGGCGCACCTGCTGGCCGTTGATCCAGTAGCTGGAATCACCCTGACGGGTGAGCACGCGCTTGATGGCGATTTCGCCGTACTGGCCCCAGGCACCGGCAGCACGGCCTTCGCTGTTGTCGAACACCAGTTCGACCGATGCGCGGCCGGCGGGCTTGCGGGTGGAGGAGCCGTTGAAGATCACGTCCTGCATTGATTCGCCGCGCAGTTGTTTGGCGGACGATTCGCCCAGCACCCAGCGCACGGCGTCGATCACGTTGGACTTGCCGCAGCCGTTGGGTCCGCACACGGCCACCAGTTGCCCGGGTACGGGGATGGCGGTGGGATCGACAAAGGACTTGAAGCCAGCGAGCTTGATATGGGTCAGACGCACGGTTGCAGGGATATCCGGTAAGCAGGAAAGAGGCGGATTCTACCGGGCTTGCCGGCCGGCCGGGCAGCCTTCGCCGCCGGTGCGGCATGCCGCGGGCCGGTGAGCCATGCCATAATCGGCACATGGACACTCTCTGCCTTTCGCACCATTTCCTGATCGCCATGCCGGACATGGAGGATTCCCTGTTTGCCCGCGCGGTGGTTTACATGTGCGACCACGGTGAGCAGGGCGCCATGGGCGTGATCATCAATCACGGTGCCGACCTGACGCTGGACAGCCTCCTGGGGCAGATCGGCCTTGATGGCTGCCGGCCCGACCAGGTGGGCCTGCCGGTGTTTGTCGGCGGTCCGGTCCAGTCCGACCGCGGCTTCGTGCTGCACGAGCCGATCGGCAACTGGCAGTCGTCGCTGACCGTGACCGACAACGTGGCGCTGACCACGTCGCGCGACGTGCTGGCGGCTGTCAGCCACCACGAGGGGCCAGAGCGCCTGATCGTGACACTGGGTTACGCCGGCTGGGAACCCGGGCAACTGGAACACGAACTGGCACAGAATGCCTGGCTGACGGTGCCGGCCGACATGCGCATCGTCTTTGACCTGCCGGTGGCCGACCGTTACGACGCCGCCATCCGGCTGCTGGGCATCGAGCCTTCGGCCCTGTTCGGCAGCGCGGGGCATGCCTGATGCAGGCACAAGGCAGCTGGCTGGGCTTTGATTTCGGCGAAGCCCGCATCGGTATTGCAGTCGGTGACCGGCTGGTCGGCATCGCCCATCCGCTGGAAACCCTGAGTGCGCCGGACAATGACAGCCGGTTTGCCCGCATTGCAGCCCTGATCGGCGAATGGCAGATCAGCGGTCTGGTGGTCGGCCTGCCCACGCATGCCGACGGTACGCCGCACGAGATGACCCGGCTGGCCCGGCGGTTTGCCCAGCGCCTGCACGGCCGTTTCGGCCTGCCGGTGGTACTGGTGGACGAGCGTCACAGTTCGCTGCTGGCGGAAGACCTGCTGCGCGAATCCGGCCGGCGTGGCCGCAAGCAGAAGCCGGTACTGGACCAGGTGGCAGCCCAGGTCATCCTGCAAAGCTTTTTCGACCAGGGCGGTGAGGCATTCGACCCGACCCGGCCGATGGCAGAGGGCAAGGACGACTGATGCGCTGGATCGTACTGACCGGCCTGATCGTCATGGCACTGGCCGGCGCCCTGATGCTGTATCGCCAGGGCGAAAAGGCCGTGGCCAGCCAGGACTGGCGCCGGGTACAGGGAACGGTAACGGAAAGCCTGGTTGACCGGCGGGCAGCGCGCTCCAACGAGCGCCAGTGGGATTACAAGGCGATCATCCACTATCGCTATGAAGTGGATGGCCGGCCATATGCCGGCACCCAGCGCCGTTTCCCCGAACCGGGCTACAGCACGACCGAAGCTCCCGAGGCCGAAATTGCTGCCCGCTATCCGGGCGGCAGCCCGGTCTGGGTGTACGTCAACCCGGCCAATCCGGCAGAAAGCGTGCTGGAAACCGGTCGCCACTGGACTGTCTGGGCCGGCATTGGTCTGGCGCTGGCCGTGGCCCTGATTGCGGGATACTTCTTGCTGCACGGCTGACCAGCTGTGTGTTTATCCCCAGAACGGCAGCACGGCAATGTGCACCGGCTGTGGACAAACAGCATAAACCGCTGTTTTTACGTAGAAATTAACTACCGTCTGTTTTTTAGGCAGCTTGTAACCCGGGAAAAGTTGTCCACAGCACACTGTTCCAGTTGCCCCCGCCCGGCGGGGATGGCTGACAGGAAAAAGTGTGGATAACCGCTTCAAGTCATTCTGCCAGCAAGGGAAATCCGGTTTGCCCAAATTTTGGGCACCCCCTACTCAATCCGGAATCAAAGACAAAAAAATCACCAGCTCAAGGCCGGTGATTTCATTTACTGGCATCTTCACTTGACGATGCGCAAGCGGCTTCCCCCTCCAGAGGGTTCGGGAGGCGGTACTCCGGCCTCATGTCCGTCACTGCCATCTTCATCCAGGGCGTGCAGCCCTTCCGACTGCTCATCCTCCAGCTCAAACCCCATCCCTTCGCCGGTTTCCCGGGCGAAAATGGACACGACATTGCCTACCGGCACATGGATCTGCTGGGAAATGCCACCAAAACGGGCGGAAAAACTGATCCAGTCGTTGCCGATATCCAGCCCCTGCGTGGCAGAGGGTGCGATGTTGAGGACAATCTCGTTGTCGCGCACGTACTGATGCGGCACCTGTACCCGGTCATTGACCCAGACGGCCAGATACGGCGTGTGACCGTTGTCGACACACCACTGCCACAGGGCTCGCACCAGATAGGGTTTGGTCGAAACGCTCATTATTTGCGCATGGCCTTTTCGGCCGGAGTCAGCGAATCAATAAAGGCCTGGCGGGTGAAGATGCGCTCGGAGTACTTCAGGATCGGAGCAGCAGCCTTGCCAAGATCAATGCCGTAATGCTCGAGGCGCCACAGCAGCGGGGCAATGGCCACGTCGATCATGGAGAACTCGTCACCCAGCATGAATTTCTGCCGAGAAAACACCGGAGCAATGGTGGTCAGGCTGTCACGGATGGCTTCGCGGGCTTTTTCGGCCTCGGCCTTTTTCGGTGCACCTTCCAAGGTTTTCACATGGGTGAACAGCTCGTTTTCGAAGCGGTGCAGGAACAGGCGGGCACGGGCACGCATGATCGGATCGGCCGGCATCAGCTGCGGATGCGGAAAACGCTCGTCGATGTATTCGTTGATGATGTTGGATTCGTACAGGATCAGGTCACGCTCGACCAGGACCGGCACTTCGTTGTACGGATTCATGACCGCAAGGTCTTCCGGCTTGTTCAGCACGTCCACATCCTGGATCTGGAAATCCATGCCTTTTTCGAACAATACGATACGGCAGCGGTGGCTGAAGGGATCGGTCGTACCCGAATACAGTGTCATCATTTTGGCGGCAACCTTTTCAAAATAAATATCCGGCATGAACACCCCACCTGCCGTGGGGCGGGCAATCAGCGGGATTGTAGCACTGCCCTCCAGGCCCTTGCCAGACAAGAACCGCAAGCCATTGATCCACAAATGAAAACAGGCGGACCAATTGATCCGCCTGTCATTTCACGTTACTGGAATCAGTGTATGTCTTTCCAGTATTCCTTCTTCAGCAGGTAGGCCAGCGGCAGCATGACCAGAACCAGGAACATCAGTACGACGTATCCGACCTGGTGACGCTTGACTTGGGACGGCTCGCCCATGAATACCATGTAATTGGTGAGGTCGGCCATGCGCTGGTCGAACTCGCGGGTATCCGGCTTGCCGTTGACCATGCGGGTCATGGTGCCGGGGGTGACCAGCTCCAGTTTCTGCACGTCATGACCGTTTTCCTTGACGGTAACGAGGCGCTGTTCGCCTTGCCACTGCCAGAACACGTGCGGCATGCCTACCTTGTCAAACACCAGGTTGTTCCAGCCGGTCGGACGGGTTTCGTCACGGTAGAAACCGCGCAGGTAGGTGTAGATGTAGTCTGCACCCCGGGCACGCGCCATCACCGACAGGTCCGGCGGCACGGCGCCAAACCAGTTGGCACCGTCCAGCGGCTGCATGGCCACTTTCATGGTGTCACCGATCTTGGCATTGGCCGGCAACAGGTTGTCCTTGATCTGCTGCTCGGACAGCGCGATGTCCTGCAGCCGGTTGTAACGCATGGCCTGGGCGCTGTGGCAGGACAGGCAGTAGTTGTTGAACAGCTGGGCACCGCGCTGCAGGCTTTCGGTATCCCGCAGGTCAATCGGAGCCGGATCCAGGGCCGGACCAGCAGCAGCGGCCATGGCAGCTCCTGCCGGCAGGGCCAGCAGCAGGGTAGCGGCGAGGAATTGGCGGATGGTTTTTTTCATGACTTGTCGCTCCCTCAATCAAACCAGCTTGGCAAATGCCCAGGCACCGCCCAGAGCGATTGCCACCAGCACAGCGAAGGTCAGTTGACGCTTGCCGTTGGTTTCGGTCACGCGCTCCGGCACCGGCACCGAGCCGATATCGTTGCGGGTGTAGAACGGCATGGCCAGGAAGAACAGGAAGTAGACAACCGACAGCAACTGGGCGATGACGGTACGCACGTTGGTCGACGGCATGGCCCCCAAGATACCCAGACCGATAAAGGCGATCACGAACAGGGTGACGGCAATCTTGAACTTCGGACCACGGTAACGGATCGACTTGACCGGGCTCTTGTCCAGCCACGGCAGGAAGGCGATCAGCACCACGGCACCACCCATGGCCAGCACACCCCACACCTGGGTACCGAAGAACGACGGCACGGCGCGCAGGATGGCGTAGAACGGAGTGAAGTACCAGACCGGTGCAATGTGCAGCGGGGTCTTCAGCGGGTCAGCCGGGTCAAAGTTCGGCTTTTCGAGGAAATAACCGCCGCCTTCCGGAGCAAAGAACACGATGGCGGAGAACACGATCAGGAACACCACCACACCCAGGATGTCCTTGACGGTGTAGTACGGGTGGAACGGAATGCCGTCCAGCGGGATGTGCGTGACCGGATCCTTGTTCTTCTTGATTTCAACACCGTCCGGGTTGTTCGAGCCGACTTCGTGCAGCGCGATCAGGTGAGCGACCACCAGACCCAGCAGCACCAGCGGCACGGCAATCACGTGCAGGGCGAAGAAGCGGTTGAGGGTGGCATCGGACACCACGAAGTCGCCGCGGATCCACACCGACAGGTCCGGACCGATCACCGGGATGGAACCGAACAGGTTGACGATCACCTGGGCACCCCAGAACGACATCTGCCCCCACGGCAGCAGGTAGCCCATGAAGGCTTCGGCCATCAGTGCGAGGAAGATCAGACAGCCGAACACCCACACCAGTTCGCGCGGAGCCTTGTACGAGCCGTAGATCAGGCCACGGAACATGTGCAGGTACACCACGACGAAGAACATCGAGGCGCCGGTCGAGTGCATGTAACGGATGATCCAGCCACCGGCCACGTCGCGCATGATGTATTCCACCGAGTAGAAGGCGGTGGCCGCATCCGGCTTGTAGTTCATCGTCAGGAAGATGCCGGTGACGATCTGGATGACCAGCACCAGCATGGCGAGCGAACCGAAGAAGTACCAGAAATTGAAGTTCTTCGGTGCGTAATACTCGGAGACGTGGGCTTTCCAGGTCGACGTCAGGGGAAAGCGCGCGTCGATCCAGTCAAGGACCGCTTGTTGCTTGCTCATGTGTTTCGCCTCTTTATTACTTGTCATCACCGATCAGCAGCGCGGTGTCGCTCAGGTACTTGTGCGGCGGAATTTCCAAGTTGGACGGGGCCGGAACACCGGAGTACACCCGGGCAGCCAGGTCAAACTTGGAGCCGTGACACGGGCAGTAGAAGCCACCCAGCCAGTCCGCACCGAGGTCGGCCGGTGCGAGGTCCGGACGGAAGGTCGGCGAACAGCCAAGGTGGGTACAGATGCCGACGGCAACCATGATCTCCGGCTTGATCGAGCGGGTGGCGTTCTGGCAATACACGGGCTGCTGGGGCATTTCCGATTTCGGATCAACCAGCTTGCCGTCCAGCTTGGGAAGGTTCTGCAGTTGTTCCGGCGTACGCGACAGCACCCATACCGGCTTGCCACGCCACTCGACGTTGATTTTCTGACCCGGCTCCAGCTTGCTGATGTCCACTTCCACCGGTGCGCCGGCAGCCTTCGCCCGCTCGGACGGGAAGAAGCTCAGCAGGAACGGGGTTGCCACACCGACGGCAGCCACACCACCAGCGGCGCTGGTGGCCAGCGTCAGGAAGCGGCGGCGACCCTTGTCGACTTGCTGCTCACTCATTGGTTTGATCCTCAAACAAGAAATCTGGCTAAACCACGTGATTTTAACTGAATACCCGTATGGCTTAAAGCCGAGCCAGGCAAAATCTCCCTGCAACTTCTGCGGGAATGGTCTAGCTTCAAAAATTATCTACAAAAACAACCACTCAGATCGGATTGTCGATTTCGACATAACGGGCATCCAGCCCTTGTTCCCGCAGCCAGCGGGTCAGGGACTGCACGCCAAAGCGCTCGGTGGCATGATGACCGGCCGCCAGGAACGCCACTCCGCTTTCGCGGGCCAGATGACAGCAGTACTCCGACGCCTCGCCGGTAATGAAGGCATCGACGCCCAGATCGACTGCATCGGCAAACATGCCCTGCCCGCCCCCGGTACACCAGGCAACGCGCCGGACCGGCCGCTCCAGGGAGCCGATCACCAATGGCAGACGCTCCAGGGCCCCGGAGGTGCGCAGCGCCAGCTCACCCACATTGCATGAATTTTCCGGCACACCCCAGGCCAGCAATCCTTGCTCGCCCGCGGTTCCCTGCGTCTGCAACCCCAGCGCCTGCGCCAGGCCTGCGTTGTTGCCGAACTGCGGGTGGGCATCCAGCGGCAGATGGTAAGCCAGCAGGTGCAGGTTGTTGGCCAGCAGGGTTGCCAGCCGTTGCCGCTTGATGCCGGTGACGGCAGCAGGTTCGCCCTTCCAGAAGTAGCCGTGATGCACCAGGACCGCATCGGCATCCAGCCGCACGGCTTCGTCCAGCAACGCCTGGCTGGCCGTCACGCCACACACGACCCGCTCGATCCGCCGGGCACCTTCGACCTGCAGGCCGTTCGGACAGTAATCCTTGAATTTCCACGGTTCCAGCAATGTATCCAGGCGACTGACCAGTTCAATCACATCCATGCGTAATGACTCCTGACGGGACAAACAGCCGCTATTGTGACGGTTCCGGCCCGGAGACACACCTTTGGATACAGCATCGCCCGCAGCAAAAGCGCGGGCGATGCATTTACCATCAAATCAACCTGAAAAATTGCCGGAAGACATTACATGTTTGGATAGTTCGGCCCGCCACCGCCTTCCGGCGTCGTCCAGGTAATGTTCTGTGTCGGGTCCTTGATGTCACAGGTCTTGCAGTGCACGCAGTTCTGCGCATTGATCTGCAATTGCGGCACGCCGCTGTCCTGTCCGACGATTTCGTACACGCCGGCCGGACAGTAACGCTGCTCCGGTGCATCGTAGAGGGCCAGATTGACCTTGACCGGTACCGCGGGGTCCCTCAGCCGCAGGTGGATCGGCTCGTCCTCGCGGTGGTTGGTACTGGAGAAAAACACGTTCGACAGCTTGTCGAACGTTAGGACCCCGTCCGGCTTCGGATAGTTGATCTTCGGCATCTGGCTGGCCGGTTTGAGCGTCATGTTGTCCGGCTGCTTGTGATGCAGCGTCCACGGCGCCCGGCCACGGAACAGGTACGTGTCGATGGCCGAATACGCGATGGCCGGAAACAGGCCCCAGTGGAACGACGGCCGGATGTTGCGCACGGTGAAGAGTTCGTCATGCAGCCAGGACTGCCTGAGCTTCGCCGGATAAGCCGTTGCTTCAGCCGCCGGGGAATCCTGTCCCAGAAGGTCAAACACCGCATCGGCGGCCAGCATGGCCGATTTCATGGCCGTGTGCGTACCCTTGATCTTCGGTACGTTAAGGAAACCGGCAGTGTCACCGATCAGCATGCCGCCGGGGAAGGTCAGCTTCGGCAGCGATTGCAGCCCGCCTTCGGCCAGTGCACGTGCGCCATAGGCAATGCGGCGGCCACCTTCAAAGACACCACGAATGGCCGGGTGTGTCTTGAAACGCTGGAACTCGTCGTAGGGCGACATGTGCGGGTTCTGGTAATCCAGACCGACAACAAATCCTACGACCACCTGGTTGTTTTCCAGGTGATACATGAACGAGCCGCCGTAGGTTTTGGTATCCAGCGGCCAGCCGACCGTGTGCGTCACCGTACCCGGCTTGTGCAGCTCCGGCTTCACCTCCCACAGTTCCTTGATGCCGATGCCGAAAGTCTGCGGATCGGCACCGTCATTGAGGTTGAAGCGCTCCATCAGGAGCTTGGTCAGCGAGCCGCGACAGCCCTCGGCAAACAGGGTCTGCTTGGCCCACAGCTCCATGCCCGGCTGCCAGGCGTCGGTCTGCCGGCCTTCGCGGTCCAGCCCCATGTCGCCTGTGGCCACACCCTTGACCGAGCCATCCTCGTTGTAGAGCACCTCGGCAGCGGCAAAACCTGGGTAGATTTCCACTCCCAGCGCCTCGGCCTGCTCACCCAGCCAGCGGCAGAAATTGCCCAGACTGACAATGTAATTGCCGTGGTTGTGCATCTGCGGCGGCGTGGGCAGGGTGATGGAGCTGCCCTCGGTCAGGAACATGAAACGGTCGGCCCCGGCCGGCGTGTTCAGGGGAGCACCCTTCTCGCGCCAGTCCGGAATCAGCTCGGTCAGTGCGCCGGTTTCGATCACGGCGCCCGACAGGATGTGGGCACCGATTTCCGACCCTTTTTCCAGCAGGCAGACGCTGATTTCGCGTCCGGCTTTTTCAGCCTGCTGCTTGAGACGGATCGCCGCAGCCAGCCCGGCCGGTCCCCCACCGACGATCACTACGTCGTATTCCATGTATTCGCGTTCCACGCACGCCTCCTTATTTTGTCCTTTGCAGGGATGACAGCCACTATTGCATGCCCCGCCCCCGTCGTCAAACGGCCGTTTGAATCAGCAAGATGCTGCATTGCAGCAGGTAATTTTACCCAAAATACCGGAAAACAACCCACAAAACATCGCAAATGTCATTGCATTTTTCGGGTACGTCAGACAAACGCCTGAATACCCGTCTGTGCCCGTCCCAGAATCAGGGCATGGATGTCATGTGTTCCCTCGTAGGTGTTGACGGCCTCCAGGTTCAGCACATGACGGATCACGCCGAATTCGTCGCTGATGCCGTTGCCGCCCAGCATGTCGCGCGCCATGCGCGCAATACCCAGTGCCTTGCCACAGTTGTTGCGCTTGATCAGCGACACCATCTCCGGAGCCGCCGTACCGGCATCCATCAGCCGGCCCACCTGCAAGGCGGCCTGCAAACCGAGGGCAATCTCGGTCTGCATCTCTGCCAGTTTCCATTGCACCAGCTGGTTGGCGGCCAGCGGCCGGCCGAACTGCAAGCGGTCCAGCACGTACTGGCGCGCGGTGTGCCAGCAGCTTTCCGCCGCCCCCAGCGCGCCCCAGGCAATACCGTAGCGGGCCTTGTTGAGACAGGAAAACGGACCTTTCAGGCCGCGGACACCGGGCAGGCAATGCGAATCCGGCACCATGACACCGTCCATGACGATCTCGCCGGTCACCGACGCACGCAGGCTGAACTTGCCTTCGATCTTCGGTGTCGAGAGCCCGGCCATGCCGCGCTCCAGGACAAAGCCGCGAATGTCGCCTGCGTCATCCCTGGCCCAGACCAGCAGCACGTCGGCAATCGGGCTGTTGGTGATCCACATCTTGCTGCCGGACAGCAGATAGCCACCGTCCACCTTGCGTGCCCGGCTGTGCATGCTGCCCGGGTCCGATCCGGCATCCGGTTCGGTCAGGCCAAAGCAGCCCACCAGCTCACCACGCGCCAGACCGGGCAGCCAGCGCGCCTGCTGTTCCGGTGAGCCATAGGTAGCAATCGGATACATCACCAGCGAGCTTTGCACGCTCATGGCCGAACGGTAGCCGGAATCCACCCGCTCCACCTCGCGCGCCACCAGCCCGTAAGCCACGTGTGAAACGCCCGCGCAGCCCCAGTCGTTCAGCGTACAGCCCAGCAGGCCCTGCTCGCCCATTTCGCGCATGATGTCGCGGTCAAACTGCTCGTGCCGGAACGCCTCCCGCGCCCGAGGAGCCAGCCGCGCCTGACAGAAGCTGCGGGCACTGTCCCGGATCAGGCGCTCCTCATCAGTCAGCTGCTGTTCCAGCTGCAAGGGGTCTTCCCATACAAAACGGCTGCTGCCGGCGCCGGCATGCGTCATGGCACTGCTCCCTGGTCACGGACTGCTCTGGTTTTGCTGCGTGGAACCGGTCATGCATGCCGGCCCTGGAAACAGCAAAGGGCACCCCTCGGCACCCTTTGCTGGCAATGCTTATCCGGCCATGGCCGGCATCATGCCGACCTCAACAGCCGGGCAGCGTCCAGCGCAAAGTAGGTCAGGACACCGTCAGCCCCGGCCCGCTTGAACGCCAACAGGCTTTCCAGCATGGTCTTGTCGCGGTCGAGCCAGCCATTCTGCGCCGCAGCCTGCAACATGGCGTACTCCCCCGATACCTGATAGGCAAAGGTTGGCACGGCAAACTGGTCCTTGACCCGGCGGATGACGTCAAGATACGGCAGCCCCGGCTTGACCATCACCATGTCGGCGCCTTCTTCGAGGTCGGCCGCCACTTCGTGCAATGCCTCGTTGCTGTTGCCCGGATCCATCTGGTAGGTCTTTTTGTCGGCCTTGCCCAGGTTACCGGCCGAACCGACGGCATCACGGAACGGGCCGTAGAAGGCCGACGCGTACTTGGCGGCGTAGCTGAGGATGCGTACGTGGATATGGCCTTCGGCTTCCAGCGCCTCGCGGATGGCGGCAATGCGGCCGTCCATCATGTCGGACGGCGCCACCACGTCAGCACCGGCCGCCGCGTGGCACAGCGCCTGGCGGACCAGCACGTCCCGGGTCACGTCGTTGATGACGTAGCCCTTTTCATCAATGATGCCGTCCTGGCCGTGGGTGGTGTAGGGATCCAGCGCCACGTCGGTAATCACGCCCAGTTCCGGAAAACGGGCCTTGAGTGCGCGCACCACGCGCGGCACCAGCCCGTCCGGGTTCCAGGCCTCGGCTGCATCCAGCGACTTGCCGGACTCGATGACCGGAAACAGTGCCAGGGCCGGTACGCCCAGTTCCACCGCCTCGGCCGCCGTGCGCAGCAGGTGATCAAGGCTCTGGCGCACCACGCCCGGCATGGACACCACCGGCTCGGTCCGGTCTTCACCTTCCAGCACGAAGACGGGATAGATCAGGTCGGCAGCAGTCAGGACATTTTCACGCATCAGGTCGCGGGAAAAGGCATCACGGCGCATGCGGCGGGCCCGCCACGCGGGGAAGGAACGGCTAACGGGAGTCATCGGAACATCCTTGTTCATTTCTTGTTCAGGAGTCGAACAAAATTGCCGACCAGCAGCACAAACTTGGCGCCAATCAGCAGGATCCAGAACCATACATCTTCAAAAACGGTCATGTCAGCCTTTCGCGTACCGACTTGACGTGCCCGGGCAGGGTAGGACGGAAGCCCGACAGCCAGGTCTCCAGCTCGGCCGGCGGCAGCCCGCGGGCCAGCCACCAGCCTTGCAGGTAATCGCAGCCCAGCTCGGCCAGATACACCGCCTGGGCATCGGTTTCCGCACCTTCGGCTACTACGGTCATGTCGAGCGTGCGCGCCATCGCCATCACGGTGTCCACGATGCCGCGCGCGTTGGAATTGGTTTCGATGTCCTGGATGAACGAGCGGTCGATTTTGAGGCGCTTGATCGGCAACTGGCGCAACTGGGCCAGATTGGAATAACCGGTGCCGAAATCGTCAATCGACAACTGGATGCCGATATCCTCGAGCGCGTGCAATACGCCCAGCGCCTGGTTCATGTCTTCCACCAGCATCGATTCGGTCAGTTCCAGCTCGATGCGGTCGGCCGGCAGGGCGTAACGCACCACCAGTTCCTGCAGTTTGTCGACCAGCAAGGGATCACACAGCTGGGCTGCCGACAGGTTGATGGCCACGATGAAGTCATAACCATACAGCTCGCGCCACGATGCCAGCTGGGCACAGGCCCGCTCCATCACCCAGTCACCCAGCGACAGGATCAGGCCGCACGATTCGGCCACCTGGATGAATTCGTCCGGCGGCACCATGCCGAGCGTCGGGTGATTCCAGCGCAGCAGGGCTTCCACGCCGGCCACGCGGCCATTGCGCAGGTTGAGCTGCGGCTGGTAGGCCAGCCACAGGCCAAGACCGTCCTGGAGCAGCGATTCACGCAGGCCGGCTTCAATCACGTTTTGCCGTTCATGCCGCGCATTGAGTGCAGCCGAGAACGACACCACGCAGTTGCCGCCTTCCTCCTTGGCCTGCCGCACCGCGAGCCCGGTGTTGATCAGCAGTTCCTCTGCCGTCGAGGCATGATCCGGCAGCAAGGCCATGCCGATGGAGGAGTTGGCCTGAAGTGTGACGCCCGATACCGTCATCGGCAACCCCAGCCGCTCATGGATGCGCCGGGCAAAACCGTTGGCATCTTCCAGTGCCAGTGCCGGCATTGCCAACAGGAATTCATCCACCCCCTGGCGGGCACACCAGCCGGTTTCACCGGCCAGCTGCCCGATATTGCGGGCCTGGGCGACCAGTACGGCATCACCGATCCGGTGACCATAGGTTTCGTTGATCTTGCGGAAGCGGTCGATATTGATGAAGAACAGCGCCAGCTGCCGGGACTGCCACAACTCCGCTTGCAGGCGATCGATAAAGGCATTGCGGTTCATCAGCCCGGTCAGGGCATCTGTTTCCGCCAGCTTGCGGATGTGCCACTCGCGCTCGGTCAACTGGTCAGCCATCGAATCCAGCGAATGCGACAGCTGGGCGATTTCGTCTCCGCCTTCCAGCCGTGCGTGCACCCGTTCGCCACGACCGAAACGCAGGGCAAAGTCCACCAGCTGCCTCAGGCGGGAGTTGATCACCATGCGGAACAGCACGAACAGCACCAGCGACACCGCCAGCATGGCCGATGCCAGCCAGGCGGCTTCGTGTTCGGCCTCGTGCCGGAACTGCAGGTACAGGGGATGCAGGTTCCAGCGCATCAGGATGGCCCCCTTGCGTGCCGAGCGCAGTGCCGGGGATTCCGAGTGCAAATGGATGCCGGCCACGGAATGAAACACGCCGACCGGCTCACCGCCACGCACGAGCAGGCTTTCATCCCGGATGGCATCGCCCACCACGTCCGGTCGCCAGCCCTGGCCCAGATCCCGCCAGTTCTTGCCGACCCAGGCAAACCGCGAAGCTGCCTGTACCTGCCCGCGGTCATCAATCACGACCAGCGACTCCACGTACGGTTCGGCGCCCATCAGCGACACCACCCGCTGCACGCTGGCGATGTCACGCTCCTCCAGAAGACCGCTGATGATCCCTTGCAGATGGTTCATCTCGCTGCGGACTTCCACTTCTGCCATCTGGCGTACCTGGACTTCGGTCTGGTTCACGCGATACACCATGACCAGGCACACGAGGCTCAGCACCAGCGCCACAGTGACTACCGGAACGGTCCGTGCCAGCGGATAACGGGTCAGCCAGCGCATGATCATGACTTGACCTCCCGCACCAGCCGGTCGTCCAGCAAGGTATCCAGCCGGACCGGCCGCGTCAGCAGGTCCATTTCACGCATTCTGGCGGCCAGCCGCACCAGCACCGGATTCAGTTCGGAGTTTTCCGGATTCAGGAGTGTCCGGTTGGCCCGGATTCCCGGAAACTTCATGGCCTCCAGAGCCTCCTGGACCTGTGAGGGAGTCAGTGCCTGACGCTCGGCCACGACGGCAATGGCGGCCGGATCGTAGCGCAACAGGCGGTCAACGGCATCGAACCAGGTCTGCGCAACCTGCTGCAACTGCCGCTGCTTGTCCTGCGGCAGCGAGCGCCGGAATACCAGTACATCGGTAATCTCGCCGGGCACATTCGCACTACTGAAAATCTGCACGGCACCACGGGCCAGCTGCTGGCTGCGGTATGGCTCGAACGTTACCAGTGCATCCACGTTCAGGGCCGAGAAATCCAGATTGTGCCGTCCCATCGGCACATGGACGATGCGGGTCTGGCTGATGTCGAGATTGCGGCTGTCAAAGGCCCGCCCGAGGAGATAGGCACCGACCACCAGGCTGTCGACCCCGACCCGCCTGCCGACCATGTCCTCGACCCGCTTCAGGCCGGGGCGAGCCAGGAGCACGTCGGCTCCGTCGGAATAATCGACCACCAGCCCGATGCTCAGGTCGGGCACCAGTTGCGCCAGCGACAAGGCTTCGTCCAGCGTCACCGCCACGGCATCCAGGGCACCGTTACGAAATGCCCGCATGCCTTCGCTGGTGGAGGTGAATTCGGCCAGCCGCACCGAGGACGGCAGCGACTGGTTGGCCCGCGCAACGAACAGGGGCTCATAGCCCAGCCACCGGTTGACGCCGATTGTTACGGACACCGGCGGCTCGCCGCTGCATCCGGCCAGTATCCCCAACAATCCCAGCCACACCAGCAGCCGACGCCAGCCCTTCATGACAATTCCCCTTGGATAACCCAAGGATTATGCCCTTTTTATAAGTGGCCACTTGAACTGAAATCAAACAAAACGCCCCCTGCACAAGGCAAAAGGGCGTTGACAACAGACAGGGTGGCCAGCCAACAGCACGGCATCAGCGGTCAGGCCGCGGCCGGTGCGCCTGCGCGAATGGCTTCGGCAATCTCCCCGGCCCAGCGCCGGGCCAGATCGGCATCATCCGCCTCGACCATGACCCGCACGACCGGCTCGGTACCGGAGGGGCGCAGAACCACACGGCCATGACCGGCCAGCGCAGCCTCGGCCGCGGCCAGCGGCACGGCAGCCGCTGTCTGCCAGTCCTGGCCCTTGGCCAGCCGCACATTGATCATGGTTTGCGGGAACGGCTGCCACTCCCGGCAAATGCCGGCCAGATCGGTATTCAGCTGCTGCATGGCAGCAAACACCTGCAAGGCCGACACGATGCCATCGCCGGTGGTATGCCGGTCGAGGCACAGGATATGCCCGCTGGCCTCGCCACCGACCTGCCAGCCGCGTTCATGCAGTTGCTCCAGGACATAGCGGTCACCCACCCTGGCGCGGGCAAATCCGATATTGCGCGACTCCAGGGCCAGTTCCATGGCCAGATTGGTCATCACGGTTCCGACCACGCCGCCGACCAGCTCACCCCGTTGCTGGCGGGCTCGCGCAATCACGTAAATCAGCTGGTCACCGTCATACAGGCGGCCCGCCGCATCCACCATCATCAGGCGGTCACCATCTCCGTCCAGCGCCACGCCGAAATCGGCATCGTGCTGCAGGACTGCCGCCTGCAAATGCTTGGGGGCTGTTGCACCGCAGCCATCGTTGATGTTGAAGCCGTCAGGCGCGGCACCGGTTGCCACCACCGTGGCTCCCAGCTCATGGAACACGGCCGGAGCAATGTGATAGGTCGCACCGTTGGCACAATCCACGACGATCTTCAGCCCACGCAGATCCAGGTCATTGGGAAACGTGGCCTTGCAGAACTCGATATAGCGGTCAGCAGCAGTATCGATCCGCTTGGCACGCCCCAGCTCCCTGGAGGCACAGGTTTCCATCGGCTGGTCCATCAGGCTTTCGATCCGGGCCTCCAGCGCATCGTCGAGCTTCCGCCCGCCTGCGGCAAAAAACTTGATGCCGTTGTCCGAATACGGATTGTGCGAGGCAGAAATCATCACTCCGGCATCCAGACGCAGGGCACGGGTCAGGTAGGCAATCCCGGGCGTCGGCAGCGGACCGGTCAGGCGTACGTTGACCCCCG
This sequence comes from Laribacter hongkongensis DSM 14985, assembly GCF_000423285.1. Classification (NCBI taxonomy): domain Bacteria; kingdom Pseudomonadati; phylum Pseudomonadota; class Betaproteobacteria; order Neisseriales; family Aquaspirillaceae; genus Laribacter; species Laribacter hongkongensis. The sequence continues at coordinate 25,547 of NZ_AUHR01000017.1, read as the reverse complement.
CCGCAGTAAACCCGGCCTGCAATGCCGCTTCCAGCATGTAGCCGGACACACGGGTGTCCTTGCCGATCAGCACGGTCGGATGCGGGCTGTCGCTGCCGACCAGCACCTTGCCGGCGCAATAGCCCAGCTTGAGTACGAAATCCGGAGTGATCGGCGGTTGCCCCACTTCTCCACGCACGCCATCGGTGCCGAAATACTTGCGTTGTGCCATCAGGTTCCCCTCAGGCTGGCTGGCGGCCAGCTCGTTGAATACAGTCGGTCAGTTGCGGGCGAGGCCGGCATCCTTCAGCGCCTGCCAGACGGCCAAACCCTCACGAGTTGCGGCCACATCATGCACACGCACCACGGCAGCACCACGCTCGGCAGCCAGCACGGCGGCCACAACGCTTGATACCGTCCGGGCGGCAGGCTCGGTCACTCCGGTCACCGCCCCCAGCATGGACTTGCGCGACATGCCGACCAGCACTGGCGCCAGCGTGCCAAGGCGAGGCAGATCGTCCAGCAGCTGGTAGTTGTGCATCACGGTCTTGCCAAAGCCAAAGCCGGGATCGACCAGCAGGCGTTCCGCGGCGATGCCGGCGGCAAGACAGGCAGCAACGCGAGCCGACAGATAGGCATGAACCTCGTCCTGCACCCGGGCATACCTTGGTTGCTGTTGCATGGTGGCCGGATCCCCCTGCTTGTGCATCAGGCAGATGGCGGCTGGGCAAGCCGCCAGCAGGGCCAGCGCGCCGTCGTCTTCCAGCGCGGCGATATCATTGATCAGGTCCACTCCCAGCGCCAGCCCGGCCTGCATCACTGCCGTTTTCCGGGTATCAAGCGACAGCGGCACACCGCATCCCTGCAAGGCTTCCAGCACCGGCAGCACCCGGTCGGTTTCTTCGCTGGCACTCACGACCGGTGCATTCGGGCGGGTCGATTCACCGCCGATGTCCAGCAGGTCGGCACCTTCGGCCATCAGCCGGTCCGCCTGCGCCAGCGCGGCGTCACGCCCCTGAAACCTGCCGCCATCCGAAAAGGAATCCGGTGTGACATTCAGGATGCCCATGACCAATGGTCGGTCAAGGGAAAGCCGGTAACGGCCGCAAGCAAGGTGGGTCATGGCGGGAAAAGGAAAATCCGGTCAACAAAAAAAGCGGCAGGCCAAGCCTGCCGCGTGATTATCGCACTCCCGCCGGACCGGCGGGCAAGATCAGTGTTCCTGTGCCGGTGTAATGGTCGGCGCCGGAGCCGGACCGCTGGGAGCCGGCGGCACGCTGCCACCACCCACGCTGGCATTGGGCTTCGGCGGACGAGGCGGACGGCCTTCCATGATGTCGTCGATCTGTTCGGCATCAATGGTTTCCCATTCCAGCAGCGTCTTGGCCATGACTTCAACCTTGTCGCGGTTTTCATCCAGCAGGCGACGGGCCAAAGCGTACTGCTCGTCGATGATGCGGCGGATTTCCGCATCCACCTGCTGCATGGTGGCTTCGGACAGGTTCTTGTGCGTGGTGATGGAACGGCCGAGGAAGACTTCGCCCTCGTTCTCGCCGTAAACCATCGGACCGAGCCTGTCGCTCATGCCGTAACGGGTCACCATGTCACGCGCCATCTGGGTAGCACGCTCGAAGTCGTTGCTGGCTCCGGTGGTCATCTGGTTCATGAACAGCTCTTCGGCGATACGGCCACCAAACAGGATGGCGATGCGGTCCAGCAGATAGCCACGGTCGTAGGCAAAACGGTCCTGTTCCGGCAACTGCATGGTCACGCCCAGCGCACGGCCGCGCGGGATGATGGTGACCTTGTGCACCGGGTCGGATTTCGGCAGCAGCTTGGCAACCACGGCATGACCAGATTCGTGATAGGCGGTGTTCTTCTTTTCGTCCTCGGTCATGACCATGCTGCGGCGCTCGGCACCCATCATGATCTTGTCCTTGGCCGACTCAAAGTCATCCATGTCTACCAGACGCTTGTTGCGGCGAGCGGCAAAGAGGGCAGCCTCGTTGACAAGGTTGGCCAGGTCCGCACCCGAGAATCCCGGTGTACCGCGGGCGATCACCGACGGATCGACATCGTTGGAAATCGGTACCTTCTTCATGTGCACGCCGAGGATCTGCTCGCGCCCACGGATGTCCGGCAGCGGCACCACGACCTGACGGTCGAAACGGCCCGGGCGTTGCAGGGCCGGGTCCAGCACGTCCGGCCGGTTGGTGGCAGCGATGACGATCACCGTGCTGTTGGTATCAAAGCCGTCCATCTCGACCAGCAGCTGGTTGAGGGTCTGTTCGCGCTCGTCATTGCCACCGCCGAGGCCGGCTCCGCGCTGGCGGCCGACTGCGTCGATTTCATCGATGAAGATGATGCAGGGAGAATTCTTCTTGGCGTTCTCGAACATGTCGCGCACACGGGCTGCGCCGACGCCGACGAACATTTCCACGAAATCCGAACCGGAGATCGAGAAGAACGGCACCTTGGCTTCGCCGGCGATGGCTTTGGCCAGGAGGGTCTTGCCGGTACCCGGCGAGCCGGCCAGCAGGATGCCGCGCGGTACGTGACCGCCCAGGCTCTGGTAGCGGGTCGGGTCGCGCAGGTAATCCACGATTTCCCGCACTTCCTCCTTGGCTTCGTCACAACCGGCCACGTCGGCAAAGGTAACCGTGTTGGTTTCCTGGTCCAGCATCTTGGCGCGGCTCTTGCCGAAGCTGAAGGCACCACCACGACCGCCACCCTGCATCTGGCGCATGAAGAACACCCAGACACCGATCAGCAACAGCATCGGGAACCAGCTGATGAAGATGTTCATCAGCATCGAGGGCTCTTCTTCAGGCTTGGCTGCGAAGCGCACGTCATGCTTGAGCAGGTCGTTGACTAGCTGCGGGTCGTACGGTGCGTAGGTCGTGAAGCTACCGCCGCTGGACAGCTTGCCCTTGAGCCACTGGCCACGCAGCGGATGACCTTCGATGGTGACGCTTTGCACGCGCCCGGCATCAAGGTCGGAGATAAATTGCGAGTAGTCGATCAGGTTCTGTGTGTCCTGGCGACGGCTGAACTGGTTGAATACGGTCATCAGCACGAGGCCGATGATCACCCAGATCGCGATGTTCTTGCCGATGTTGTTCAAGAGGAGGCTCCTTTACGCCCTGCGAGGCACACAGTGGTCCCTGAATAATCCATTGTAATCAGCCCTTCCGGCACTGTCAGCGCAAACCCTTGCCGAGCAGGTATATTTCGGCTGAACGATCGCGTGATGCCTTGGGTTTGCGAGAGAGCACCTGCGTAAAACCGGACCGCATGGCGGCAAGGTAGTCATTGAATTCACTGCCCTGGAAAACCTTGACCAGAAACGCGCCGCCGGGCTTGAGATGGCTGCGCGCAAAATCCAGCGCCAGCTCGCACAGATAAGCCGCCCGCACCTGGTCGATACTGGCCATCCCGGAGAGATTGGGGGCCATGTCCGAAATCACAAGGTCCAGCGGACGCCCCGCCAGCAGGGTTTCGAACTGCTCCAGCACGGCATCCTCGCGAAAATCGCCCTGGATGAAATCCACGCCGGGGATGGCCGCCATTTCGAGAAGGTCGAGGGCAAACACCCGGCCGCTGTCGCCGACGATGCCGGCAGCCACCTGCGACCAGCTGCCGGGTGCCGAGCCGAGGTCGGCCACGGTCATGCCCGGACGCAGCAACTTGTCCTTGTCGTGGATTTCCAGCAGCTTGTAGGCTGCCCGCGAACGGTAGCCCTCTTTCTGGGCCATGTGCACCCAGTGGTCGTGAACATGTTCGTTAAGCCAGGCCGCGCTGGTCTTGGATCGGGCCATACAGTAAAATCGCCTTTTGAAACCGATATTTGCAGATTAGACAATGAGAATCGAACTGACCCCGGAACAACGACAGTATCTCAAGGGACTGGCCCATGCGCTGAATCCGGTGGTAATGATTGGCAACAATGGCTTGAGCGACTCGGTCATCCGCGAAATTGCCGTCAATCTGGATGCCCATGAGTTGATCAAGGTGCGCGTACACGGCGACGACCGCGAAGTACGCGCGGCATTGTACGGGCAAATCTGCGATGACCTGGATGCCGCACCGGTCCAGATGATCGGCAAGCTGCTCGTCATTTACCGGCCGTCCGACAAACAGCGCATCAGCCTGCCTTCCGGCCGGAAAAAACCTGCCGCCTGATGCCTTGGTCATCAGCCTGACAGCAAAGGCGCAGCCTACCGGCCGCGCCTTTTGCTTTGCTTAGCACCGCCAGTCAATCCGTACGGGTGACATACACCAGCCCGCACAGGCTTTGTACCAGCAGCAACAGGCTGGAAATGGCCTGCCAGGTGGCAAAGCCACCGCCAAACACCCCGGTCGCCGCTTGTGCTGCACTGGCTTTGAGCCCGACCAGCATCGGCGCGATGGCAAAGTGATTGACCAGCGTGCAGGCCAGCATCAGCAACAGCAGCCAGAATCCGCCTTCGCGCATGCCGGCCAGACCATGCCGCCACAGCCAGTCAACCAGCAGGACCACGGCACAAACCAGCCCGACCCAGCCCATGGTACCCAGCAGCCGCCATGTCAGGCCGCTGGCAACATCCCGGCTCAGGGCGGAAAACAGCAAGGGCGCCACGATCAGCCCGATCGTCCAGACGCCTCCGATCCAGATCGTCTGCGCCACGCGCCGCGACCAGTCCAGCACTCCGTCCATCGCCCCCTCCGGCAGCCTGCGGGCCGCGAGTCAATCAGATGTATTTGACGTCGAGCACTTCGTATTCACGGATACCACCCGGCGCCATCACCTCTACGGTGTCACCGGCTTCCTTGCCGATCAACGCCCGGGCGATCGGCGAATTGACCGATACCTTGCCCAGCTTGATGTCGGCTTCGTCGTCACCGACGATCTGGTAACCCACTTCGTCTTCGGTTTCCAGATCCAGCAGCTCGACCGTGGCACCAAACACGATGCGGCCGTCGGCATCCAGATCGGCCGGATCAATCACCTGGGCATTGGAAAGCTTGCCTTCCAGCTCGGCAATCCGGCCCTCGATAAATCCTTGGCGCTCCTTGGCGGCATCATATTCAGCGTTTTCGGACAGGTCGCCATGGCTGCGTGCCTCGGCGATGGCAGCAATCACTTCCGGACGCGCCACTGATTTGAGCTGCTGCAATTCAGCCTTGAGTTGTTCGGCACCAAACCTGGTCAGCGGGACTTTGATCATGACGGATATTCTCCACGGCGCAACGGCCGGAATCCCCGGCCGTCTGCGACAAAAATGCAAGCCGCCGTCACGCGGACGGCGGCTTTGGACTATTCAACAATTGGTTTGATTCTAACGGCAAACGCCCGGAATTTCCAAGCGTTGCCCCGTCCGGTCAGGCCAGTTCGGCGTGCAGCCCTTGCAGCGGGTATACCCCCAGTGCTTCGGTGGTGGCAATCCCGTGGGCCACCGCGCGGGCGCCAGCCAGCGTGGTGTATTGCGGCACCCGGTTTTGCAGTGCGCTGCTGCGGATCGACTGGCTGTCGGTAATCGACTGGCGTTTTTCTGCCACGGTATTGATCACCATGGCGATTTCGCCGTTCTTGATCATGTCGACAATGTTCGGCCGGTGCTCGGTCACCTTGTTGACGATCTGCACACCGACACCGGCCTCGGACAGCACCTTGGCCGTACCGCGCGTGGCGCACAGGCCGAAACCGGCCCGTTGCAGCTCGCGCGCGACGTCGACGATGCCGGACTTGTCGGCGTCGCGCACGCTGATGAACACCTTGCCGCCTTGCGGCAGGCGGTCGCCGGCGCCCAGCTGGGCCTTGACGAAGGCTTCGGCAAAATTGCGACCCACGCCCATCACTTCACCGGTCGACTTCATCTCCGGCCCGAGGATGGTGTCCACGCCCGGGAACTTGATGAACGGGAATACGGCTTCCTTGACGGCCACGTACGGCGGAATCACCTCGGCCGTCACGCCCTGCCCGGCCAGCGACTGGCCGGCCATGCAGCGGGCCGCGATCTTGGCCAGGCTCTGGCCGGTCACCTTGGAGACGAACGGCACCGTACGCGAGGCACGCGGGTTCACTTCCAGCACGTAGATGGTGTCGCCCTGCACGGCAAACTGCACGTTCATCAGGCCGACCACATTCAACGCCCGGGCCATGGCAACGGTCTGGCGGCGGATTTCGTCCTGGATGGCCGGGAACAGGCTGTACGGCGGCAGCGAGCAGGCCGAATCACCCGAGTGCACCCCGGCCTGTTCCACGTGCTGCATGATGCCGCCGATCACCACGTCCGTACCATCGCTGATGGCGTCGACATCGACTTCGATGGCGTCGTTCAGGAAGCGGTCGAGCAGCACCGGACTGTCGTTGGATACCTTGACCGCCTCGCGCATGTAGCGCTCGAGATCAGCGCGCTCATGCACGATTTCCATCGCCCGCCCGCCCAGCACGTAGCTGGGACGCACCACCAGCGGATAGCCGATTTCCTCGGCCAGCTGCAAGGCTTCCTGCGGCGCGCGCGCCGTACGGTTGGGCGGCTGCTTCAGGCCCAGTTCGTTGAGCAGCTTCTGGAAACGCTCACGGTCTTCGGCAGCATCGATCATGTCCGGCGTGGTGCCGATGATCGGCACGCCGTTGGCCTCCAGCGCCCGTGCCAGCTTCAGCGGTGTCTGGCCGCCATACTGCACGATCACGCCCCACGGCTTTTCCACCGCGCACACTTCCAGCACGTCCTCCAGCGTCAGCGGCTCGAAGTACAGACGGTCGGAGGTGTCGTAGTCGGTCGACACGGTCTCCGGGTTGCAGTTGACCATGATGGTCTCGAAGCCGGATTCGCGCATCGCCAGCGCCGCATGCACGCAGCAGTAGTCGAATTCGATGCCCTGGCCGATGCGGTTCGGGCCACCGCCCAGCACCATCACCTTGCGGTTGCCGCTCGGACGGGCCTCGCACTCTTCCTCATAGGACGAGTACATATAGGCCGTGCTGGTGGCGAACTCGGCGGCGCAGGTATCCACCCGCTTGTAGACCGGCCGCACGTCCAGCGCCCAGCGCCTGTCGCGCACGTCATCCTCGCTGACGCCCAGGAGCTGCGCGAGGCGCCGGTCGGAGAAGCCCTTGCGCTTGAGCTGCCACAGGCGGTCACGCCCGAGGTCGGCCAGCGCCTGGCCTGCCAGTGCCTGCTCGTCCCGCACCAGGTCTTCGATCTGCACGAGGAACCACGGATCGATGGCCGAAATCGCCTGGACTTCCTCCACCGACAGGCCGGCGCGGAAGGCATCGGCCACGTACAGGATGCGGTCCGGCCCCGGTGCGCCCAGTTCGGCGCGGATGGTATCCAGACTGTCCGTCAGCGGATCAAAGCCTGACAGGCCGGTTTCCAGCCCGCGCAGGGCCTTCTGCATCGACTCCTGGATGCTGCGGCCGATCGCCATCACTTCACCGACCGACTTCATCTGGGTGGTCAGGCGGTCGTTGGCCTGCGGGAACTTTTCAAAGGCAAAACGCGGAATCTTGGTGACGACGTAGTCGATCGACGGCTCGAACGAAGCCGGCGTGGCACCACCGGTGATGTCGTTCTTGAGCTCGTCCAGCGTGTAGCCGACGGCCAGCTTGGCCGCCACCTTGGCGATCGGGAAACCGGTGGCCTTCGAGGCCAATGCCGAGCTGCGCGACACGCGCGGGTTCATTTCGATCACGATCAGGCGGCCGGTATCCGGCTGCACGGCAAACTGCACGTTGGAACCGCCGGTATCGACCCCGATCTCGCGCAGCACCGCCAGCGAGGCGTTGCGCATGATCTGGTATTCCTTGTCGGTCAGCGTCTGGGCCGGCGCCACGGTGATCGAGTCACCGGTATGCACGCCCATCGGGTCGAAGTTCTCGATCGAGCAGATGATGATGCAATTGTCGTTGCGGTCACGCACGACTTCCATCTCGTACTCTTTCCAGCCGAGCATGGATTCTTCGATCAGGAGTTCGTGCGTCGGACTGGCCTCGAAACCACGCTCGCAGATGGCAAGGAATTCCTCGCGGTTGTAGGCGATGCCGCCGCCCGAGCCGCCCATGGTGAAGGACGGACGGATGATGGTCGGGAAACCCACCTCGGCCTGGATCGTCAAGGCCTCTTCCATGCTGTGCGCCACCTTCGAGCGCGAGCACTCGAGGCCGATCTTCTGCATGGCGAGCTTGAACTTGTCGCGGTCTTCGGCCTTGTCGATCGCCTCGACCGAGGCACCGATCAGTTCGACATCGAACTGGTCCAGCACGCCGTGGCGTGCAAGGTCGAGCGCGCAGTTGAGCGCGGTCTGGCCGCCCATGGTCGGCAGCACGGCGTCCGGGCGTTCCTTCTCGATGATCTTGGCCACCATCTGCCAGGTGATCGGCTCGATGTAGGTCACGTCGGCCATGTTGGGGTCGGTCATGATCGTGGCCGGATTCGAGTTGACCAGAATGACCTTGTAACCCTCCTCGCGCAGCGCCTTGCAGGCCTGCGCGCCGGAGTAGTCGAATTCACATGCCTGACCGATCACGATCGGACCGGCGCCGATGATCAGGATGCTCTTGATGTCTGTACGTTTGGGCATGGCTGCTTCCCGAAGATTCCGAATGTTGTACTAGAGACTCGCCGTGGCGAGCTTGACGCCGAAACCGATAAAGAGCGCGCCGACTCCGCCGGACAGGCCGGCCGACAGGCGGCGGCGCTGGCGAAAGGAGTCGGCCACACGGCTGCCGATCAGGATCACGGCCGTGAGGTAGGTCATGCTGCACACTTGCAGGATGAGGCCAAGCGCAAGAAAGGTCAGCGCCGGACGGGGATAGGCCGGGTCGACGAACTGGATGAAGAACGAGATGAAAAACAGAATGGCCTTGGGGTTGAGCAGACTGATGGTCAGGGCCTTGCGGAACGGATTGCCGAAGCTGACCTGGGTCGCCGGCACGACGGCCGCCGCCGCCGCCCGCATTGAGCCACCGGCAATCCGCCAGCTGCGCCAGGCTGACAGCAGCATGTGGATGCCGACCCAGCCCAGATACGCCGCCCCGGCCGCCTTCAGTCCCCAGAAAAGCGCCGGGTAGACCTTGAGCATCGCGGCCATGCCGGTGGCTGACAGCACCATCAGCACCGTGTCACCGACAAACACGCCGGCAGCCCCCTGATAGCCGGCCTTGAGCCCGCGTCCGGCCGCAACCGACAGGACATACAGCGAATTGGGGCCGGGCAGCAGCACGATGAAGATGGTGCCGATCAGGTAGGTGGCGAGGTCGGTGATGCCAAACATGATTTCATCCTTCTTTCCGAGTTCGCCGCCGGCCGGGCCGGCGGCAGGTGCACAATCGTCAGCGGGTCCGCCAGCAGGCGGCCCGGCTCACGACTTTAACGCACGCGCTCGTCCAAAAGGGCAATAAACTTGTCAAACAAATACGCCACGTCATGCGGCCCCGGACTGGCTTCCGGGTGCCCCTGGAAACTGAACGCCGGGAGGTCCGTCAGGGCAATGCCCTGCACCGTACCGTCGAACAGTGAACGATGGGTCACGCGCACATTGGCCGGCAGGCTGGTTTCGTCCACCTGGAAGCCGTGGTTCTGGCTGGTGATCATCACGTGGCGGCTGTCGAGGTCCTGCACCGGGTGGTTGGCACCGTGGTGGCCGAACTTCATCTTGCTGGTGCGGCCACCGGCGGCCAGTCCCAGCAATTGGTGGCCAAGACAGATGCCGAACAGCGGCAATCCGGTTTGCAGCAGGCTGCGGATGGCACTGATGGCGTAATCGCACGGCTCCGGATCACCAGGGCCGTTGGACAGGAACACGCCGTCCGGATTCAGCGCCAGCACTTCTTCGGCCGGCGTGGTGGCCGGCACCACGGTCATGCGGCAACCGCGTTCGGCCAGCATGCGCAGGATGTTGTACTTGACACCGAAGTCGTAGGCCACGACGTGGTACTTCGGCTCACTCTGGTCAACGTAACCGCCCTTGAGCCGCCATTCGGCCTGTTGCCACGGATAGGCTGCGTCGCAGCTCACCACGCGGGCCAGGTCCTGGCCAGCCATGCTGCCAAAACCGCGGGCCAGCTCGACTGCGCGGGCTTCGTCAATCTCGCCGGCCATGATGCAGCCGGCCTGGGCACCGCCTTCACGCAGGATGCGGGTGAGCTTGCGGGTATCGATATCGGCGATGGCCACTGTCCCGGTGCGGGTCAGGTAGTCACCCAGCGACTCGGCCGCACGGAAACTGGAATGGGTCAGCGGCAGGTCACGGATGATCAGGCCGGCGGCAAACACGCCGCGCGACTCGACGTCTTCGGCGTTGGCGCCGACGTTGCCGATATGGGGATAGGTCAGCGTCACCAGCTGACGGGTATACGACGGATCGGTCAGGATTTCCTGATAGCCGGTCATCGCGGTGTTGAACACGACTTCGCCAACGGTCAGGCCGGTGGCGCCAATCGCCCGGCCCCGGAAAACGGTACCGTCAGCAAGGGCGAGGATAGCTGGAGTGTCAGACACGGGCGGCTCCTGTGGGTAATGCAAATTCGTGTTGCAGACGCAACAAACGGGGCCTTCGTGCCGTAGCACTCGCCCCGTCCGGATAAACTTTTAGAGTCTATCTCAATGCCATATTTACCCGCAAGCGACATGATTGTTTGAAAACGCAAATAAGCCATTGCCAATATTTCTGTATTGAACACGTCATCAAATCAATCCTGCCCGGTTGACGGTGGATGCAGGGCTGCATGGCGCACCCGCCAGTCCGCCAGGGCCATCCCGGCCCGTGCGCGCAAGCCGGCAGCCTCCAGCTCCGGCACGGGTTCCGACGCGGGTTGCAGCCGGCCGTCGCGCCAGAGCAGGTGCCTTGGCCGCTCAAATCCCCAGACAGCACCGGTCTGGTCCAGCATCAGCCCCCGCCCGCCTTCGCCGGCGACAAAGCTGGTCGCCATTGACGGCCCGCCTGGTGCATAGAGATTGCGCCCGGCAAAACGCGACGGTTCAATCCCCAGCGCCAGCGCCTGCAATGTCGGAAAGATGTCCCGGTGACTGGCCCAGGCCCCGACCTCCGGATCGGCCGGACGCAAGGCTGCCGGCACCCGGAACAGGATCGGCACGCCGTAGGCCAGATCCAGCCGGCTGGCATCGGGATACTCGAAAATGGAGCGTGTATTGTGGTCACCGGTTGCTGCCACGATGGTCCGCTGCCCCCACGGTGCCGCAACCAGCCGCTCCAGAAAACCGCCCAGACTGTCATTGGCATACTGGTAGGTTTCCAGAATGCTGCGAGCCAGGGCGGCATCCGGCGTGCGGTGCGCCGGCAGGGCCGTCGGATCGACCGGCCGGAGCGCATATCCGGCCGGAGTATGGTACGGCGGGTGATTGGTGGTCGACAGCATGAACAGCAGCAGGTGCTCGCCCCTGCGGTCGGCTTCGGCCAGCAGTTCGCTGGCATAGCGCATCATGTAGTCGTCCGGCACTCCCCAGGTACCGGCCTCGGCTTCGGGAAAACGCTGCCGGATCGACTGCTGGTCCAGTACCTCGTCAAACCCCTGCCGGAGCAGGTTGTGGTCCAGATGCCGCCAGCTGCCGCTGCCGGACGTCAGGAACACCACCCGGTAGCCGGCCGCCTTGAAAGGCCGGGTGACCGCAAAACTGAACGGCTGCTGCCCGTAGCGGCTTTGCGTCAGCGGCGTCACCGGCGTATCAAACAACAGCCCCTCCAGACTCGGGAACGTACCGTGCTCCACCGATATCGCATGCGGGAAATAATCATCACGCTGCAAGAACGGCGCCAGACGCCCGAGGGTATCGTTGCGCCCAGGCTCATGGGCATCGATCAGTTCCCGCCCCCAGGCCTCCATCAGGGCAAACACGACATGCGGACGCGGCGCCTGCGGAGCTGGCTGCGGGGCAGCCAGCAATGTCCGCAGCAGTTCATCCTGCGAGCCCTGCCAGCCCAACACCCGGGCCGCTTCCAGCGGCGAAGCAAACCCGAGCCTCCGGACACCGGAAAACTCGTCCCGCCCCAGATCGGTTGCAAGGCGGTCAAGCCAGGCGGAATAGAGTGCCTGCACCCCGTTGGGAACCGCCGCGTTGACAAAGGCATCGCGCCCCACTGCCGCATCGGTATCCCGTAACGGGAAAGTCCCCAGGCTGCCGCGCGCCAGACCGGCCAGCAGCAGGGTCATCACGACAAGCCCCGCCCTGTGCCAGGCCGACAGCATATGCGGCCGTTTCCGGCCCACCCTGGCGGCGCCATACAGGATGCCGGCCACCAGCCCCAGCCAGGCCAGCACCCCCGGGATGACCGGATAGTCGTGCCAGACCGTTTGCAAGACGGCCACGGTATCGTCTTCAAACAGGCCGAAAACGATGGCATTGATCGGCGACTGGTAAAAGCCGAAATAAAAATAATTGACCAGTCCCAGCAGCAGCAGGGCGGCAATGCCGACCGGCACCCAGCACCGGATGACAAAGCGGTCAATCCATCCGGCCGGAACCTTTGGCAACCACGTTGCCAGCACCAGCGCCAGCCATGCCGGCAACAGCCAGATCGCCAGCCACTTTGCATCAAAGCGCCCACCGGTCCAGAACGCCTGCCCCCACTCGTACCATGACGCGGAACTGGCCGGCGGAAGATAGCTGAGGACCAGCGCCAGCCGTATCCCCTCCAGCACCAGCCAGGCCATCGCAAACACCATCCCGCCCTGCCAGGCCCGAAGCCACAGCCACTCTGCACGTCTGATCATGACAAAAACGCAAACACACAAAACATCAAGACCAAGGACATTATCGTCAGTCCCGCCTTTCGTCTACAAACAACAAACCCCGCCGGAGCGGGGTCGGACATGCAGCGCAAGCCGGATCAGAACGCGTCGTCCGCCAGCGCCAGCACACTTTCGCCACCCTGAATGATGGCAGCAGCCAGCCCGGATGTCTGCGACAGGATGTGCTCGCCATAGAAGCGGGCCGTTACCAGCTTGGCTTCGTAGAACGCCACGTCCGCGGCCGGATCGGCGCGACGCTCGGCTGCCACCAGGGCGGCACGCGCCATCTGCCAGCCGCCCAGCAGGATGCCCATCAGCTTCAGGAACGGCACCGAACCGGCAGCAGGCAGCTGCGGCTCGCTGGCAAACCGGGCCAGGATGAAATCAACGCACTGGCCGGCCTGGACAATACCGGCTTCCAGATTGGCCTTGAACACGGCAAAGTCGCTGCCCAGACCTGCCAGCTTGCCGGCAACCGCTTTGGTTTCCTCAAGCAGCGCCTTGGCTGTGGCACCGTTTTCCATGGCGAGCTTGCGGCCGATCAGGTCCATGGCCTGAATGCCGGTGGTGCCTTCGTAGATCGACGTGATGCGGGCATCACGGAAATGCTGGGCAGCACCGGTTTCCTCGATAAAGCCCATGCCGCCATGCACCTGCACGCCCAGCGAGGTGATTTCGACGGACTGCTCGGTGTTCCAGCCCTTGACGATCGGGATCAGGAAATTGATCAGCGCCTGCTGACGGGCCTTTTCTTCCGGTACCGGATGGCGGGCAGCACGATCCAGCGCAGCACCTGCCGCGTAGGTCAAGAGACGCTGGGCCTCGATCTGGGCACGCATGGTCATCAACATGCGGCGCACGTCCGGGTGGCGGATGATCGCCACGCTGGCCGGGTCGCGGCTACCCAGTTCACGGCACTGGATGCGGTCACGCGCGTATTCCACCGCCTGCTGGTAGGCGCGTTCGCTGATGGCCATGCCCTGAACCGCCACACCCATGCGGGCGTTGTTCATCATCACGAACATGTGGGCCAGGCCTTTGTTGAGCTCGCCGACCAGATAGCCGACTGCCCCCCCCTGGTCACCGAAGCTCATGACAGCCGTCGGGCTGCCATGGATGCCGAGCTTGTGCTCGATCGACACGCAGCGGACGTCGTTGCGGGCACCGAGGCTGCCATCGGCATTGACGAGGAACTTGGGCACCACGAACAGGGAAATGCCTTTGACACCGGCCGGAGCATCCGGCAAACGGGCCAGCACCAGATGGACGATGTTGTCCGTCATGTCGTGCTCACCCCAGGTGATGAAAATCTTTTGCCCGGTGATGAGATAGCTGCCATCGGCCTGCGGTACGGCCTTGGTGCGCACCTGGGCCAGGTCCGAACCGGCATTCGGCTCGGTCAGGTTCATGGTGCCGGCCCATTCACCGGAAATCAGCTTCGGCAGGTAGGTTGCCTTGATTTCATCGCTACCGTTGTGCTCCAGCGCCTCGATGGCACCGGTGGACAGCATCGGCGCCAGGGCAAACGACATGTTGGCAGCGTTCCACATTTCTTCGGTGGCCATCGACAGCAGGGCCGGCAGGCCCTGACCGCCAAAGTCGGCCGGACACTTCAGCCCCATCCAGCCCGACTCGCAGAACTGGGTGAAGGCATCCTTGAATCCCGGAACGGTGGTCACGGCATAGTCGGACCAGGTGTTGCCCTTGTCACCCGCACGGTTGATCGGATCCAGTACGCCTTCGGCAAACTTGGCAGCCTCTTCGGTAATGGCTTCAGCCAGCTCCATGTTGCAGTCTTCGAAGCCCGGCAGCGTGCACACGGCGGGCAGTTCGCCCATCTCCAAAGCAAAGCGGATGTCTTTCTGGGGGGCTTGGTAGCTCATCTTGATGCTCCTGTTTTTCTCACGCAGCCCGTACGGGCAAAGCAAAAGGCGGCGGCAGCGCCAGTACCGGATCGCCGCATCACGCCGCCTCGTTCTCACCGGGCCGTCTGCGCGGCCCTTTGATCTGGCATTACTTGGACAGCTCGGCCATCAGCTCCGGCACAGCGGTAAAGAGATCGGCCACCAGACCGTAATCGGCCACCTGGAAAATCGGCGCCTCTTCGTCCTTGTTGATGGCCACGATCACCTTGGAGTCCTTCATGCCGGCCAAGTGCTGGATGGCACCGGAAATACCCAGCGCGATGTAGAGCTGCGGAGCCACCACCTTGCCGGTCTGACCGACCTGGTAGTCGTTCGGGGCATAGCCGGCGTCAACGGCAGCGCGCGAAGCGCCCACGGCAGCGCCCAGCTTGTCGGCCAGCGGCTCGACCACGGCCTTGAACTGCTCGGCCGACCCGAGGGCGCGACCACCGGAAACGATGACCTTGGCTGCGGTCAGTTCCGGACGGTCGGACTGGGTCAGCTCGGCACCCACGTAGGCGGCAAGGCCGGTATCGGCCCCCACGCTGACGGCTTCCACTGCGGCTGAGCCGGTATCGGCAGCCGCTTCGAATGCCGTTCCGCGCACGGTCACCACCTTGACGGCATCGCTCGACTGCACGGTCACCAGCACGTTGCCGGCATACACCGGGCGCACGAAGGTATCGGCGGATTCGATGCCGACGATGTCGGACAACTGGGCGACGTCCAGCAGGGCCGCAACACGCGGCATGACGTTCTTGCCAAAGGACGTGGCCGGTGCCAGCACATGGCTGTAGTCCTTGGCCAGGCCGGCAATGGCCGGTGCCAGGTTTTCGGCCAGCCCGTGGGCAAAGGCCGCGTTGTCAGCCAGCAGCACCTTGCTGACGCCAGCCAGCTTTGCGGCTTCGGCCGCGGCGGCCTGGGCACCGGCTCCGAGCACCAGCACGTGGATGTCACCACCCAGCCGGGCCGCTGCGGTAACGGTGTTCTTGGTTGTCGACTTCAGGGCGGCGTTGTCGTGTTCTGCAATAACGAGGATGGCCATGGCTTACAGCACCTTTGCTTCGTTCTTCAGTTTGGCAACCAGTTCGGCAACCGAACCCACCTTGACGCCCGCCGAACGCTTGGCCGGCTCGGCTACTTTCAGGGTCTTGAGGCGCGGGGCGATGTCCACGCCCAGATCGGCTGGAGACACTTTTTCCAGCGGCTTCTTCTTGGCTGCCATGATGTTCGGCAGCTTGACGTAGCGCGGCTCGTTCAGGCGCAGGTCGACAGACAGCACGGCCGGCAGGGCCAGCTTGACGGTTTCGAGACCGCCGTCGATTTCACGGGTAACGGTCACCGATTCAGCAGACAGGTCAACCCTGGAGGCAAAGGTACCCTGGCCGACATTCATCAGTGCGGCCAGCATCTGGCCGGTCTGGTTGGAATCGTCGTCAATGGCCTGTTTGCCGAGAAACACCAGCCGGGGTGCTTCTTTGTCGACAATCTTTTTCAGGAGCTTGGCGACAGCCAGCGGCTGCAGTTCGGCATCGGTTTCGACGTGAACGGCACGGTCAGCGCCCATGGCCAGAGCGGTACGCAAGGTTTCTTCGCACTGCTTGACGCCGAGGCTGACGACCACGATTTCACTGACCTTGCCGGCCTCCTTCTGACGTACGGCTTCTTCAACCGCAATTTCGTCAAACGGGTTCATCGACATCTTGACGTTGGCAATATCCACGTCGGTTCCATCCGCCTTGACGCGGACTTTCACGTTGTAATCCACAACGCGCTTGACGGCGACTAACGCTTTCATATTCCTCCAGCAGTATCAGTGTGCGCCGAATGAGTGGTATCGACGCGGGCCCACGCCTTACGGCTTCAAACAGTCGTTTGAATTTATACCTCAAGTTGCCTTGGCAGACAATTGCTCGCTTGAGATTCAGCCTGACAAAAGGCAAAACAATGGCATGTTAATATGCAAAAATGTGCAACTGCAACAAACGAGTCAGACAATTTGACACTGAATTCAAGGAGAGACCATGAGCGTGTATCTGGAAGACCTGCAACCGGGCATGTCGGCCGACTACGGCAAGACCATCACCGAAGCTGACATTCTGCTGTTTTCCGCTGTTTCCGGTGACAACAACCCGGTACACCTGAATGCCGAATATGCGGAAAACACCCTCTTCAAAACCCGCATTGCCCACGGCATGCTGACGGCCAGCTTCATCTCCACCATCCTGGGAACACGCCTGCCGGGAGAAGGGACGATTTTTTTGTCGAACAGCTGCAAGTTCAAGGCTCCGGTGCGGATCGGCGATACCGTTACCGCACGCTGCACCGTCAGTGTCATTGATGTGGAAAAAAAGCGCGTAACCTTCAAGACCGAGTGCTGGGTCAAGGATACCCTGGTACTGGAAGGTGAAGCTGTTGTCATGCCGCCACGCCGGGGCTGATGACCTGACAAGAAGAACGCCCGGTATTCCGGGCGTTCTTTTTTCACAACACTGTTATTTTTTCCTGCCAGTATCGGCAGGGCCTTTCACAGGCTTGTCGGCCGGAGGCACGACCGGCTGTATGCCCAAAGGCCCGACCGGACCGGACATGTCTTCCGGGACCACGGCTGTCAGGGCAGTATAGGACTTGGCCGGAATCGCATCACGATCCAGAGGTGCCGGTGGCGTGTAGTCGGTCGCACAACTGGCCACCTCGGCCCGGCTTGCTTCGTCTGGGTAGTTGAATTCTTCAATGGGTTTGAGGTCCAGCGCCGGCAGAAGGGTTCCGATTGCGGCAAGTACCCGGGCTTGCGCCAGTTGCTCGTCCATTTCGGCATTGACGAGCGAGCGGCTAGCATCAAACAGCTCGTTTTCACTGTCCAGCAGATCCAGCAGCGAACGCTGGCCGATGTCAAACTGGCGACGATAGGCATCACGGGCCTTCTCGGTCGACAGCCGGTGCTGACGCAGGGCTCCCAGTTGCTCCTTGAGCTTGCGCACATCGTTGTAAGCAATCACGGCGGTCTGGCGCATGTCCACACATGCCTTGTCACGCAGGTCCAAGGCACTGTTCAGGCGCTGCGCAGCCACTTCAAGCCGAGCCTTGTCCGCTCCGCCACGGGACAGATTGACGTTGAATACCAGCTCGACCAGGCTGCGGTCATAGCGCCCTTCGTAGGTTCCCAAGTTGTCGCCCAGCTGCTTGCTGGCCCTCAGGTCAAGCGTAGGAGAAAATGCACCGCGCCGAACGTGCACCTCACTGCGGCTGGCCCGGATGTTGTCCAAGGCCGACAGATACGACGGATTGTGCTGTGTCGCCATGCTGATCAGATCATTCCCGGCCGGCAGCTTGCTTGCCAAGGAAGGCATGGGGCTCATGTCGACCGGCGGAGCCTCGCCGACCAGCCGGAAATAGCGTGCACTGACATCATTGAGATTGGACGACTCGGTGATCAGATTGGCCTCAGCCAAGGCCAGACGACCATTGGCCTGCTCCAAGTCCACGCGCCGGCCAACTCCTGCGTTCACTTTCTCCCGCACTTGCTCGTAAATGCCTTTGTGCGTGGCATAGTTGTCACGGGCCAGTTCAACGAGCTGGCGATAGCGCAGCACATCCAGCCAGGCCCGGACAGCTTCAAGGGCCTGTGCATCAGTGACGGACAGGAAATCGAAATACTTGCTGCGCTTGCCATACTCCAGCTGCCGTACGGTATTCAGCGTCTGGAACCCCTGAAACAGGTTCTGGGTCAGATTGGCAGTCCAGCCCTTGCGCGTGTAATGCTCTTTGACGCGAGGTCCGTTCTGGCTGAGCGGCTCATTGATATTGTCATTTCCGACGGAATACCCGACATCAAGGGTGGGAAAATAACCGGCCCGCCCCACGCCCATTTCCTCGGCCGCGGAACGGAACTCATGCCAGCGGAACCGCACTTCCGGATTATGGAGCACGGTTTTTTCCACCGCTTCGCGAATACCGGCAGCGTTGACGACCGGCAGCCACGCCGCCATCAATCCTGCCACCAATACCGTCTTTTTCAGAAAAGACATTGTCACCATCCACCTCGTCACCAGACAATAAAACCTATAAAGCATTCTAGATGCAAAATGGATTACGACAATTTCAAAAGGTTTCAAATGTAATCGCCGGCATAGCGGCCGTTTTTCTGTTCCTACCCCAGAGCCCCTGACCATGTCGCGCCTATCCCGCCTGCTTGTGACACCATTGCTGCTGCTGGCATTGTGCTGCGCCTGGCTCAGCTGGGCGCTGGACATTCCCAACGAAGCCACCGCAGCACGCTATGGCCCGCGTGCGCAACAGATCTACCGGGAATGGACCGACGTCATGCGTACGGCCAGCAGTGCCGGCGAGGCCGAGCAGCTCAAACTGGTCAACCAGTTCCTGAACCGGCGCATCCAGTTCCGCGACGACATGGAAATCTGGGGAAAATCCGACTACTGGGCCACGCCACTGGAAATGTTCAGCAAGGGCGCGGGCGACTGCGAAGACTATTCGATTGCCAAATACCTCTCGCTCCGGGCACTCAACATCCCGGCCGACAAGCTCCGGCTGGTCTACGTCAAGGCCCGCATCGGCGGAGCCCAGAGCAACGTGACCCAGGCTCACATGGTTGTGGCCTACTACCCGGCACCGGATGCCGAACCGTTGATTCTTGACAACCTCCTGACCACCATCCTGCCTGCCTCCGAACGCCCGGACCTGATCCCTGTTTTCAGCTTCAATGCCAGCAGTGTCTGGATTGGCAATACTGTCCGCAGCGGAGCCGAGCGCCTGACGCGCTGGCAAGACCTGCTGACGCGCGCGCGCAACGAAGGCTTTCGCTACTGAGGAATCCCGCATGAAACATCCAACCCTGATCCAACGCCTGTGGTTGCTGCTGCTGCTGCTGGTATTTCTCGCTTTCAGCGGCACGCTGCTGGCCAATCTCATGAATGCCCGCAGCTATCTGGAACAACAGCTGACCGCGCAGAATGCCAATACCGCCAACTCGCTGGCCCTGATGGTCAGTCAGCAGCGTGCCGAGCCGGTCATGGCCGAAACGCTGATCAGCGCTACTTTCGACCAGGGTCATTACAGCCTGATCCGCTGGCAGAGCAGCACCGGGCAGGTCCGGGTAGAACGCCAGCGCAGCACCCAGGAACCCGGCTGGCTACCCCGCCTGCTGGAGCTGCGTCCGCAGCCCGGCCGGGCCATGATCAATGCCGGCTGGATGCAGGCGGGTGACATTCTGGTTGAAACCGATCCCGGTGTAGCCTACGCCTCACTGCAAAAAAGCCTGCTGCAAACATTGATGTGGCTGTTGCTGGCAGGTCTGGTCACCGGTGCGATCGGTTCGCGCAGCATCCTGCGGCTGCGCAGTGACCTGAACCGGGTCACCGAACAGGCCCAGGCCATCAGCAACCACCGTTTTTTCCAGATCCCCGAACCGCCCGTCCCTGAGCTGGCCCAAGTGGTCCAGGCCATGAACCGTATGGTGGCCCACCTGCAAAGCTATCTGGCCGGGCTGACCCGCGAAGTGGACACACTGCGCCGCGAGCGGCTGACCGACCGGACGACCGGAGTGGCCAACCGCGAGGCACTGGAGCAGACCTACTCCAGCCTTCAGGCCCAGGAAGGCGGAGCCAGTGGCTGGCTGCTGCTGCTGCGTGCAGCCAGTCTCACCGAGCTGAACCAGCGACTGGGTGGCCAGCGGGCTGATGCCTTGCTGAAACACCTGGCCCAGCTGCTGGAACAGGCCAGCCAGCGTGGGCGCCATGGACTTGCTGCCCGCCTGCGCGGCGCCGATTTCGCCCTGCTGTGCCCGGAAATCGACCAGACACAGGCAGAATCCCTCGCCCGCCAGCTGGCGGGTGAGCTGGCGCTCTGCCAGCAGATGGGCCTGTCCGACCAGGAAAATGTTGCGCACATGGGGCTGACTCCGTTCGCTCCGGGAGAAAGCCTGCCCGCCTTGCTCGGGCGTACCAACCATGCCCTGACCCAAGCCGAGGCACAAGGCGTCAACCGCTGGCAGCTCGACAGCAGCAATGCCGTACCGGTCAGCAGCGAACATGACTGGCGGGAACTGATCGAAACCGCCTGCCGGCAGCATGAACTCCAGTTGCGCTGGTATCCGGTCATCGGCCGCGACCGGCAAGTGCGCTGGCAGGAAGGCATGCTGTATCGCCCGGCCCAGGGCAGCGAGCCCGCAATCAATGCCTTGCGCCTGCTGTCGCACAGCCTGCGCCTGAACCTGACCCACCTGCCTGACCTGGCAGCCCTGCATTGCGCCCTGCAAGCCCACGATGTCGGGCCCGTACGCGCCATCAACCTTTCGCCGGCCTCGCTGGCTCATCCCCGGTTCCTGCCTTGCATAACCGAATCCCTGGGCTCCGTCCGCGGATTACAGCTGTCGTTTGAATTCCACGAGATCGGTCTGACCGAACACTGGGAGGCATTCCTGGCCTTCAGTCAGGCCATCCGCATGCTGGGTCACCGGGTAGCGGTCGAAATCCTTGGACACAATCTGGAACTGGTGGCGCGGCTCAACAGCAGCGGCATCAGCTATCTGGTGATTGACGGGAGCCTGACGCGTGACATTGACCAGGATGCCGGCCGGCAAAACCTGCTGCGCGGCCTGCTGCGCATGACCGGCCTGATGTCGGTCGAGCTGATCGCCAAGGGTGTCAGCCGTCCGGAAGATCTGGCAACCCTGATCGAGCTGGGCGTAGACGGGTTGACCGGGCCTGCCGTGACGCCGTAATTCCGGTATATGAAAAAGCCGCCCCGGTCCGGGGCGGCTTTTTTGTCACACCATCAGGTCTCAGTCGACCGCCAGATTACCGTTGCTCAACAGCTTTTTGACGATCTCGGTATCGGAGAAGCTGCCCGAGCCATTGCTGACCAGATCGACGTTTTTCAGCACGATTTCCTGCGTCACCCTGGACGCTTCGTTTGCCTGATAACCGTCACTGCCAAAGCCACCGGTATGGCTGATCTGGATCAGCGTGCTGCCATCGGCCTGCTTGCTGAAGTGCATGTAGTTCAGCAGGTTGCCCACGTCGTTTCCGGTATGGGTTTCACCTTGCAGCAAGTCGCGCAGGTCCAGTACGTCCTTGACACCTCCGGCACCAAAATCGGTAATGACATCGTGTGCGGGCTTCCCGGGATCGCCCTGATCCCCCAGGGTCCACTTGAAGATATCGGTTCCCCAGCCGCTGGTCAGCCCCGTACCGTCACCGGTCAGGATGTCATTGCCTGCTCCACCCTGGATCAGGTCCGAGCCCTGGTCACCAAACAGCCGGTCATCTCCTTCACCACCGTACAGTTTGTCATTACCGGCGCCACCGTGAAGCGTGTCATTGCCGGCTCCGCCGGAGAGGCTGTCCTTGCCGTCACTGCCGTTGACGACATTGTCGCCCTGGTCCCCCACGTAACTCTGGCCGGTACGAACCTGGTAGGTACCATTCACCTGCACCAGGTCCTGCAATTCTCCCAGCGAGAAAGTTGCCGTCCCGTCAGCGTTGGGTGCAAACAGGTTCAGGCCGTCACTGCCCAAGACCTTGTAGGCACTGTCGGCAGCGCCGGACGGCTTCATTTCAATCCGCAATGTTGCTGCCCCCCCTTGGTCCCAGTAGAGGATTTCGATCGGCAACAATCCTCCGGACAGGCTGACACCGCTGACGGTTTTGGTTGCCGTAGACTGGATGTAGTCTGCCTCCAGCACGCTGGAACCATTGATGTAGAGGCGATAGCCGTCGTCAGCAGTCACCCTGACATCGTACATGCCGCCATCGACGGCCAGAAAACCCACGGCCCGGATGATTGCATCAGTGGTATTACCCAGACCACCACCGGTTGCCGTGATGTTGCTTGCATGACCATCCAGAAAACTGACCAGATTGTTGTCACCGCTGGAAATCATGTTGCCGGCAGTCACCTTCTGGTTGTTGCCCAGATTATTGGAGAACTTGGCATCGCCGCTGGAAGTCAGGCCGAAATCAACCTGATTGACGACAAAGGTGGCATCAGCAGCATTCGGACTGGACCACTTGGCACTGCCGATCAGGTCAGGGTTGTTGTTGCGCCCCTCGATGATGTGCTCAATGTCCGACAGGCTGTCCAGGTTGGCCGTCTGCTGACTGTCATACTTTGCACTGCCATCGTCAGAATGCAGCCGGACGGCCGAGTTTTTCGACGGATAGGCACTATCGGAAGGCGTTCCGGTCCGGTTGTCGTTGTAGCCGAAATACTCTCCCATCAGGCCAGACGCTTTACCAAGAGCGACTGTCGTGCTGGTGAGCTGGATGACCGGCTGCTGGGGCTGGATGGTGATGCCCAGCGAAGCACTGGCCTGGTCTCCATCGAAATCCTGAACGACAAAATTGACTTTCTCAACCTTGCTGCTGCCCGTGATCACCGGCGCACTGTAGAGGTAGTCTCCTGTATCCATGTCCACGACCAGCTTGCCACCGGCAGCAGTCTGGATCGTGAATGCATGCTCGGTCGAATCGAAACGGCCGCTGCCTGAACCCGTGATGGAGAAGCTGCCACCGTTTTTCGGGTCAAAAGAGTAAGTCGTTCCGTCCACCACAATGCTCTTGATGAAACCGCCATCTGCTCCCATGCCGGTACCGTTACCGGCCAGCAGATTGCCGGCCAGCGGCGTGACCACCGTATCGCGCAGCGGCTCCGGCAGCTGCCCGAGATTGGTAACGACCACAGCCGGATTTTCCTGCCCACCTCCAGTTCCGTTGTATGCAATCGGCTCAAGATACGTCGACTTCACATCCTGGCCCAGCCCGATGGCATGAGACAGGATGTTGTTGTTCGTCAGGAATGCCTCCCAGGATTTCTGCTCGGTGGCATCGATGCCGTCGCCCTTGTCCGGATCGACCGTGGCACCCGAGTTGTTTTTTTGCCCGCTGTTCGAGAGTGTGGGATCTCCGTCCGAGAAGAAGTAGGACACATTCTTTGCACCGTCCAGCTGACCTGGCTTGGCAAATGCCTGGCGGGCCAGGTCCAGGGCCTCATCGTAATTGGTGCCGCCATCGCCCTTGGCGATGCCGGCAAGTGCTGCTTTTGCTTCAGCAACAGTCATCCAGTTATTGCTTTGGACGGAACCGCCTTCGCTGAATTTAACCAGCTGGACCTTGACGTCTCCCAGCGCATCATACTGGTCCAGCAACTGGCTGATTGCCTGTTTGGCCAGAGCCAGCCGGCTCAGATCTTTGCCGTTGGCATCCTTGACGCCCGACGGATCATTCATGCTGCCGGACACATCCAGTGTCAGCAGCAGGTTGGTATCCTGGGGCGGCAACGAAACAGTCTGGCTGGTGTTGGCCACAACAGGCATGTCATCTTCAACCGTGATGTTCAAAGGTGCCGTTGTAGTGGTCTGCCCGTCGGATACCTTGATGCTGACATCAAACGCCCGGGTATTTTCGTCCCCTTTGACCGGTGCAACGGGGGCGGAATGATCCAGAGGTGCCTTGAGCTCCACCCTGTAGGACCAGTCACCCTTGCTGCCCGTATCCGGCGGCGTCAGTGCCACCACCATGACGCTGGCCTTCACCCCGTTGGCCTCGGTGTAGCCGGTCAGGGTATTGCTGGCGCCATCCCACGACCATTTCACCTCGGCTCCGCCAGATGTCAGCCCGGCTGGCCCTGACAACGAGACTGTCAAGGTATTCGAGTCCACGTCACCAATGCTGATTTTGCCAATGGCCTGAACCGAGTCAGTCGTATCGGGAGTACCGGACTGGTCAGGCAGGCCCTTTGGCAGCCCTTCTTCGGATACCACAGCAGGCTTGCTGACAATGACGGTCGGTGCAGCATCATTGTCCAGGATATTGCTGGTCGCCGTGTTGTTGCCCTGCCCTGCCACTGCGGCAATCTCAAACGCGGTATTGCGACTGACCGAAACAATGGTGGCTGTCAGGGACTCGGTACTCTCCGTCTGGGTATCGTCCACGGTCTGGACGGTAAAGCTGGTCTGGCTACCGCTCGTAATCGTGACATTTTTCGGAAGCTCGCTGGTATCTGCACCACCGGATGCCGTACCGCTCCAGTTCAGGTCCACCGTCACGGATTTTCCGGCTTCGACCGTGACTGGTTTTCCCTGGCTGTCCACAAGGCTGACGGTATAGGTCAGGCTGCCACCTTCAGTCACACTGCCCTTGTCCACGCTGATCCGGGCATACACCGTATCTTCCGTGCCGGGATTCAGCTCATCGGTAATGGCACTGGTTGCAACCTTGGTCCCCAGGGCAACCCCTTCAAAGCTGCCATGGACATCCGTCACCTTGGTCAGGGTTGCTACCAGCGCTTCCGAACCTTCCTTGAGGTAATCATCCAGCGCGGCAACCGTAAAACTGGTCTGACTGCTTCCGGTCAAAGTCACTTGCGCAGGCAACTGACTGGTATCGGTCCCCGAGGCAGCCGGCCCGCTCCAGAGCAGGTCAACGGTCACCGACTTGTCGGCCGGAACACTGATTGCTTTGCCATTCTCATCAACCAGATTGACCGTATAGGTCAGTGTGCCGCCCTCTGCCACACTGCTCTTGTCCACATTGATCTGGGCATACACTACATCATGGTCATCAACCACGCTGTTGCTGACCGTGCCGGTGGTGGTGACGCTCTCGAAGTTGCCGCCGCTGGTGCCGCTGATGCTGACGTTCTGCTGTTCCGGCCCCTGGCTGTAGGCGTCGTCGCTCCGCACGCCGACGGTGACGCTGCCGCTGCTGGCTCCGTTCGGGATGCTGACTTTGCTGCCGTTGCTCAGCGTCACCACCAGCGGGCTGCCGGTCACCGCATGGTCGGTGCTGACGGTGTAGGTGATGCTGCCGCCTTCGGCGACGGTCTGGCCGTTGGTGACCGAGCTCAGGGTGACATTCGTCACGGTGCCGTTGTCGGTCACGCTGTTGCTGACCGTGCCGGTGGTGGTGACG